>MGLN01000024.1:381-18636 GCA_001796045.1 Caulobacterales bacterium RIFOXYB1_FULL_67_16
GAGACCCTGCGCGCCGGTCGCAGGATCGTCGAACAGTACGGCAGCTGGTCGGCCGCCATCGCCAAGGGCGAGCGTCGCGACGACGGGGTCGTCATCCTGCCCGCGCCGCCCTCGGTCGCGCCCGCCGCCCAGGCCGAGTCGCCCGCCAAGGTTCAGGCCAAGACCCCGGCGCGCGCCGTTTGACCGTCACGCTCGGGGTCGCCTGGGCGCTGTTCATCCTGGCCCCCGGTCTGGCGGTGTTCGCCGCCCTCTACACCTCGGGCGGCGGCAAGGTGGTGGCGCCCGCCCCGCCTGCCCCCAACTCCTTCACCGCCCTGTCCATCGTCATCTTCGGCGCCCTGACGGCCCATGCGGCGGCGGCCTTCGTCTTCGTGCTGGCGGACGGCGTAGCCCACGTCCTTCCGGCCCTGCGTCCGCCGTGGAACCCCAATCCTTACGCCTATTTCCTGGCCGCCCAGCCCAAGAGCGACCCATTCCTCGGACTGGAGGTCTGGTCGCTGCTGTTCGTCCTCCTGGTTCTTTCGATCGGCGCCTATCTGGTCATGCGGTGGGCGATTGGCCGCGCGGAGGGGACCAGCATCGATCGGGCTCGGCTTGAGCCGCCCCAGCCTGCGGTCCCCCTGTTCCGGTTTCTGTACGGCGGCTGGGCTTCGACCCTGGTTCAGCTCAGTCCCGAAGCCGCCTACGACAAGCATTTGGCCGCCTATGTCGTGACCGACATGGAGACCGAGAACGGCTGGGTCGGTTATGAGGGCGAGGTCGCGAGCCTATCTCTCGACACCGACAAGCAGATCGTCGCCCTAACCCTGAAGAACTGCCAAGCCTTCCGGCTGGAGCCCACAAAGACCAGCCTCAGTCACAGGGTGATGGCCCGCGTAGCGCCCATTCCCCTGCTGCTGATCGAACGGTCGCAGATCAAGAATGTGGCGCTTCAGATCGTCTTTCAGCGCAAGCCCAGCCCTCGTCCGGCGGACGGAATGGTCGTCTAGCCCTGCGCCGGTCCGCCGTCCTGATCCTCAGGCGGCGTCTTTCCCGCCCCCCGGTTCTGCATCACCCCGACCAAGATGAAGGCGACCAGGCCGAAGGCGAACCACAGGCCGAACTTGCCCGTCAAAAGACCGATCAGGCCGAAGATCAACAGGACGCCGAAGGGGGTGAGCCGTTTCATGAGGGGGAGGCTAGCCGCGTTTTGTTCGACTGACGAGACCTATCGGCCGCCGCCCCTTGAAACCAAGGCCGCCCTCGCCCACTCCAGCACCATGGCCCTCTCCACCCATGTCGTCGATTTCCCCCCTGCCCAGCAGGCGGCCGTGCGGCGGATCAACGCCGTCCTGGCCCGCGCCCCGCGCCTGCGGACCGATCCCTGGCGGATCGAGGCGGGTCAGCGCCTGTCCCTGTGGTTGGACGCGGCCGCCGGGGCCGTCACCGTTCCCCGCCTGCGCAAGCGCGGCGTCACCGTCGAGATCCGCCAGACCGACGGCGAGACGCCGGTACCCTTGCGCATCCTTAGACCCGAAGGGCCGCCCCGCGCCGTGGTTCTCGACATCCACGGCGGCGGCTGGGTTCTGGGCAGCGCCGGCCTGAACGACCGGCTGAACGCCCATCTGGCGCGTCACGGCTTCTGCGTCGTCTCGGTCGATTACCGCCTGCTGTCGGAACGGCGCGGCGTCTATATCGACGCCGCCATCGCCGACTGCCTGGCCGCCGCCCACTGGACCGTGACCCATGTCGACGATCTGGGCGCCGCGACCGTCTTCCTGACGGGGGAATCCGCCGGCGGCCATCTGGCGGCCCTGACCGCCGTCGCCCTGCGCGACCAGGGGCTGATCGACAAGGTCCGGGGCTGCGTCTTCACCTATGGGGTCTTCGACCTGTCCGGGACCGAGCGCGTCCGTTCCGCCGGGCCGGAGACCCTGCTGTTCAACGGCCCGACCATGCAGGCGGATCTGGCGCGCCTGGCCCCCGACCGCGACGAGGCGGGCCTGCGTCGCGCCGACGTCTCACCGCTCTACGCCGACCTGTCGGGTCTGCCCCCCGCCCTCTTCCTGGCCGGAGAATACGACCCCCTGTTCGAAGACAGCCTGCTGATGGCGACCCGCTGGGGCGAGGCGGCCGAGGCCGACCTGATCCGCGTGCCCGAAACCGCGCACGGCTTCCTCCATTTCGGCGGCCCCGCCGCCCGAGGCGCGCGCGGCGCCATCCGAGCCTGGCTGAACACGCGCCTGAAGTCCTAGGCAAAATCCCGATTGTCGGAGCGTCGGATTTCCCTTACCTCCGGAAGCTTCGCCGCCGCGCACATCGGACGCAGGGAGGGGGAGGAGTATGCCTTTGAACCCGGACCTGTTTCGCAGAAGCCCCGTCTACGGCTACGGTCTGGCGCTCTGCACCTGGCTGACGGCGTCCGGCGTCCGCATGGCCTTGGCCGACTGGTTTCCTCCTGGCTTCCCCTATCTGACCTTTTTCCCCGCCGTCGTTGTGGTCGCCTATTTCGCGGGACTTCGGCCGGCGGTCCTGACGGCGGTCCTGTCGGGTTTGACCGCCTGGTGGTTCTGGATCGGCGCGCCCGGCTTCGACTGGAGCACGGCCACCGGCCTGGCCCTGGGCTTCTATGTCTTCGTGGTGGCCGTCGACATCTTCTTCATCGTCGGCATGAACGCGGCGACCGACGATCTGCGGCGCGAGGTGGCGCGCAACGCCGCCCTGGCCGAGAGCCGCGACCTGTTGCTGAAGGAAGTCCAGCACCGCGTCTCCAACAATATCCAGGTGGTCAGCAGCCTTCTGCGTCTCGAGGCCGGCATGACCAAGGACGCCGAGGCCCGTCGCGCCCTGTCGGAGGCCTCCGCCCGCACGGCCATGATCGCCAATGTGCAACGCAGCCTGCTGGACGCCGACGGCCGGGCCGCGCCGTTCGACGATCTGGCGCGCGGGCTGGTCTGCGACGCTCTGAACGCGGCCGGCCGCACCGACGTCGTCGTCGTCGTCGAGGACGCCCGCCACGCTCTAACGGCCGAAGAGGCCACCCCTGTCGTCCTGATCCTGCTGGAATGCGTCAACAACGCCCTGGAGCACGCCTTCCGGGACCGTCCGGGCCGGATCGAGATCCGTCTCCACGACGACGGCGCCAAACGCCGCCTGGAGGTGCGTGATGACGGCGCCGGACCGCCCGCGGATCTCGACCCCGCCAGAAGCCGCAGCCTGGGTCTGCGCATCGTCATGGGTCTGACCGAACAGCTCCACGGCCGGTTCAGCATCGTCGACGCCGCCCCCGGCGCCCTGTGCGTGCTCAGCTATCCGCGCCCCGCCGCCCAGTGATCTCTCTGATCCGGCGCCTTTCTGTGGACAAGACAAAACACTGATCCGCCAAGGCGAATTCGATCCGTCCACCGATGTTCACAGGCTTGTCCACCGCCTCCGGGCCAATCATGCACATCGGGGCGAGTTCGGGCGCTTGCCTCATACCGGGTTTCGCGAGAACGTCAACAGGCCGAGGGACACGGCGGCGCGGAAATCGGGGGAGACCCCGGCTTCAAGCGAACCGGCCCGGCTCTACGACCCGGCGTGATCGGGCGGTCTTCGGACCGTAACGTGCGGCGGGCGGGATCCAAGGCTCCGGTCATCGACGGTCTCCGGATCGACGACGGACAGGGGAACCGGATCGGGATCGACGGACGACGCGGACGCAATGCCGTGGGACGCCTGAGACCCGGAGCGCGACAGGATACAGCCGACCGTCCTTGCGGGTCCGCCCGCGACGACGCCCAGGCCGAGGTCCGACCCGACCGGCCAAGTCCAACCCGGACTTGGCGAGGGGACGAAGTTCACGGGTTCCCCCTGAAAGCTTCGTCCCCTCGCTCAATTGGGGCCGAATTTCATGGATTTGCGCTAGACAGCCGCCGCCGCCCATGCACCCATCCCGTGCAGCCGGAGGCCGTCATGCGTGTAACACCGTTTCTTCTCTGTCTTCCCTTCGCCCTGGCGATCGCGGCGCCCCCGGCCAAAGCCGATCAGAGCCCGGAATATGTCGGCCCTCCCGTCATTATTCCGGGACCGCCCTCTCCGCCGATCAGCGTAAGATCGGGCGCCCTGGCAGCTCCGATGGAGGACACCCGCCTCCACCTGCCCGACGCCGAGGCGACCTGCGACGGCGCCCCGCTCGCCGCAACCTACAGCGATCCGCTGCCGGCGGTGCAACGGCGTGTCGGCGCGTCTTATGAGGACACTGTGCTGGCCTTCTCGGTCGCCGCGGACGGCCGCACCCTGGATATCCGCGCCGTCGAGGGTGCGACCGCCGCTTCCGACAGGCTGCAGGCCAGCCTGGCCGCGTGGCGCTTCCCGCCTCACGCGCGCAAGGACTGTCGTCTGATCGTGCGGTGGCGCACGGTCAGCGTGGAACAGGCCGACACATCGGACCTGCTGACCTATTTCGCCGTCACCCGGGATCGCGGCGCCCTGCGGGATGCTGTGGCTAAAAGACTCGGCGGACCGAACTCGGACTGCGACGACCGGTTCGGCGGCCGCCGCCCCGCCGTCATGGCCTATCCCGATTTCGAGAAGGGCCGCCGCCCGCCACCCGGCGGACGCAGTTGGACTGTGGTTCGCTGGAACATCGACGCAGAGGGTCGAAATACCGACATCGAGACCCTGGGGTCGTCAGGCGACGTCGATCTGGACGCCGAGGCGCGACGCACCATGGCCGACTCGCGCATGCGGCCAGGGCCGGCGCGGACCGGCTGCGTCTACAACTTCTACCGGACAGGCGAGACCCTGGAAGCCCCGCCCATGCCGCCGGAAGACCAGCGCCCGGATCCCCTTCAACAGTGCCCCGCATCCGTCGCTGAACGCTTCAAGCCTCAATCCAATCTCGTGTTCCCGACGGCTTTCCGCGACCGGCCTATAGAAGGCTGGGCTCTGATCCGGTTCGACGTCGCCCCCTGGGGCCAGATCGGCAATGCCGCCGTGGTCGAGGCCCAGCCGGCCGCTGCCTTCGGGACGCAAGCCTTGCAGTTGGTGCAATCCAGCCGCGCCTCAGGCGGGTTCGAGGCCGGGGTTCGGTGCGTCGTGCCGGTCCGCTACAAGATGCCGGCCGAGAACGCCGCGCCTGAAGCGGATCAGAACTGACGCGCCCCGCCTTCCCAAGGCCGCCGTCCCCTCGTAAAGCAGGGCCATGATCCAGCGTGGGAATCGCCTGCTGACCCGTCGCCGCGCCCTGCTCGCGGGCGGCGCGGCTGTGGTCGGAGGCGCGGCGCTCGGCCTGAGGGCCTGCACCCGTTCCGAGGCGCCGGTGGACGACCAGGGCCGGGTGCGGCTGCGCTTCGCCACCGACTGGCGCGCCCAGGCCGAACAGGGCGGCTTCTATCAGGCCCTGGCGACCGGCGCCTATGAGAAGCGCGGGCTGAACGTCCAGATCGTCCAGGGCGGACCGGGCGTGAACGTGCCCCAGCTGCTGGCCTCGGGCGCCGTCGAACTGGGCATGGGCTCCAACAGCTTCATCCCGATGAACCTGGTCGCCGCCGGGGCGCCCGTGAAGGCCGTCGCCGCCTTCTTCCAGAAGGACCCCCAGGTTCTGATCGCCCACCCCGACCCGGCGCTGGAGACGATCGCCGATCTGGCCGGACGCCCCTTCCTGCTGGCCGACGCCTCGATCAACGCCTTCTGGGTCTGGCTGAAGGCCAAATACGGCTTCACCGACGACCAGGTCCGCAAATACACCTTCAACCTGGCGCCCTTCCTGGCCGACGAGCGGGCGGTGCAGCAGGGCTATCTGACCAGCGAGCCCTACACCATCGAACAGGAGGCGGGTTTCGAGCCCAAGGTCTTCCTGCTGGCCGACGAGGGCTATCCGTCGTACGCCACCATGGTTCTGGCGCCGAACGCCTTCGCGCGCGACAACGCCGAAGCCTTGCGCAGTTTTATCGCCGCCTCGGCCGAGGGCTGGCGCGACTATCTGCGCGGCGACCCAAAGCCGGGCGACGCCTTGATCCGCAAGGATAATCCGGAGATGACCCAGGCCATTCTGGATCAGGCCCGGCAGAAGCTGCGCGACAACGGCATCGTCGACGGCGGAGATGCTGCCCTTTACGGCCTCGGGGCCATGACCGCCGAACGCTGGCAGGCCTTCTTCGAGGTCACCAGCCAGGCCGGCGTCTTCGATCCCGGCCTGAACTGGCGCGAGGCCTTCACCGACAACTATCTGCCGGGCCGTGGCTGAGCCCATCGCCGCCCTGCGGGGGGTGACGGTCGATCTGACCGGCCGCACCCCGCTCGGCCCGCTGGACCTGACCGTGGCGCGCTGCGAGATCCTGGCCCTGGTCGGCGCCTCGGGCGCCGGCAAGTCCACCGCCCTGCGTCTGCTGGCCGGGCTTCAGTCGCCCGGCGCCGGACTCGTCTCGCGCGCTGTCGGACCGGGCCGCACCGGCTTCGTCTTCCAGAGCCCGACCCTGCTGCCCTGGGCCGACGCCCTGGCCAATGTCGCCCTGCCGCTGGAGCTGGCGGGCGCGCCCAAGGCCCAGGCCCGAGACCGCGCCGCCGCCGCCCTGGCGGCCGTCGGCCTCGGCGACCGTCTGGCCGCCCGACCGGCCCAGCTTTCGGGCGGCATGGCCATGCGCGTCGCCCTGGCCCGCGCCCTGGTCACGGCCCCGGACCTGCTGTTGCTGGACGAGCCTTTCGCCGCCCTGGACAGTGTCACCCGCCGCGGGTTGATCGAGGACCTGCACGCCCTCTGGGCCGCAGCCGATCCCCGCCCCGCCGTCGTCTTCGTCACCCATGACGTCGAGGAGGCCGTCTATCTGGCCGGGCGGGTCGTCGTGTTGGAGGCGGCGACTGGCCGCCCCGTCGTCGACCTGCCCACCCCCGGCGTCCTGCCCCGCCCCGCGCGTTGGCGCGCCGATCCCGCCTGTCGGCAGGCGGTCGAAACGGTCGCCGAGGCTCTGGAGGCGGCCATGGGGCTATCTGTGGGCGCTCCGGCATGAGACGGCTCGTCGACCTGGCTCCGCCCCTGTTCCTGGCTGTCCTCCTGCTGGCGGTGTGGGAAGCGGCCTGCCGTCTTCTGGCCCTGCCGTCCTACTTTCTCCCGCCGCCCACCGCCGTGGCCGCAGCCCTGGTCGAGGCGGGACCGCGGCTGGCGGCGTCCGCCTGGGTCACCTTCGTCATGGCCGTTCAGGCCCTGGTCCTCGCCGGCCTGATCGGCGGCGCCCTGGCCCTGGCGGTATCGCTGAACGCGGCCGCAGAGCGGGCGGTCCGGCCCCTGGCGGTGGCGCTCCAGGTCACTCCCGTCGTCGCCGTCGCGCCCCTGGTGCTGATCTGGGCCGGACTGGACCATGCCGACCGGGCCGTCGTCGCCCTGGCGGCCCTGGTCGCCTTCTTCCCCCTTTTCTCGGGGATGCTGACGGGGCTGAAGTCGGCCGATCCCGATCTCGAACGCCTGTTTGACCTGTACGGCGCCGGGCCGCTGCAGCGGCTCTGGCGCCTGCGCCTGCCTTCCGCCCTGCCGTTCGCCCTGGAAGGCCTGCGAGTCGCGGCGGGGCTCGCCGTCATCGGCGCCGTTGTGGCCGAGTTCGTCTCGGGCTCGGGCGCCACCCAGGGCCTGGCCTGGCGTCTTCTGGAGGCCGGCAATCGCCTGCGCACCGCCGAAATGCTGGCCGGCGTCCTGTGTCTGACCCTGCTCGGCCTGATCCTGAACGCCGCCGTCGCCCTGACCGCACGATTCCTGCTTCGCCGTTAGCGGCGGATTAAGTCATGATCGCCTAGCGTGTGGCCTGTCCGTCACTCGCGAGAGAACCGTCCCTTTGCGACGCGCCTTGATCCCCTCCGCCGTTCTGATCGCCGCCGTCGCGGCCTCGGGCGCCGCCATGGCCCAGACGCGGGCGCAGACCGGCGAATCGGCGCGTCGGGAAACCGCGCGCACCGCCACCGCCGACGGCCTCCGCTACCTGTCCTGGCCGGGCAAGGCGTCCAGCCCCGTGTCGGCCGCCGCCTCTCGTCCCACGCCGGCCGCGCCGGCGCCCGCCGCCCTTCCCCTGACCCGGATCGCGGCTCCCGCCGCCGCCGCGCCGCGCGCAGGCCTCACGCCCGCCAGCCATTGGCTGCCCGCCCCGGCCGCAAGCCCGCCGCCCGTCGCGACGCCGGTCGAAGAACCGGCTACGCCTCACGCCTCTTCGACGCCCGCCCCCGCAGTCGCCCCCGCTCCAGCCGATCCAGTCGCAGATCCCCTGGCGCCCCGCCGGGATGCGCTCATCTTCCGCCTGCAGGCTCAAGCCCAGGTTGAGGCTCAGCCCCAGGTTCAGGTTCAGGCCTCGGAGTCCGCGCCTGTGCAGACCGCCCAGATTCAACCCGCCCAGACCGCCCCTGTTCTCGGCGCCCGCCTCTATTCGGTTCACCGCCAGGCCGGCCTGAAGCCCGACCCCATACCGGCGACCCAGCCGGTCTATCTGGACCGTCTGCCGATCGAGATGATCCAGCCCCCCGCCTCCGCCGACCTGGCCCAGCCCGACGGCCCGCCGGCCCTGCTGCGCAACAGCGACGGCACGGTCCGCGCCGCCCCCCAGACCCAGGAGGACGCCCTCCCGTGACCGACGCCTCCTCGACCGAAAAAGACGTTCTCCAGGCGTCGCGCCTGCCCGACCTCATCGCCCTGGCCAATGAGACCTCCAGCGAGAAGCGCCGGCTGCTGCTGCGCGAACTCTCGGATCATTTCCTGGGCGGGATCGAGCACAGCGCCGCCGAGACCGAGCTTTACGGCTCGGTTCTCGAAACCCTGTCCGAAGAGATGGAGACGGCCGTCCGCGCCGAGCTCGCGGCCCGTTTCGCCCTGGCGCCCAACGCCCCCGCAGGCCTGATCCGCCGCCTGGCCGAGGACCAGATCGAAGTCGCCGGTCCGGTGCTGCGCGACTCTACAGTCCTGACCGACGAAGACCTGATCGGCGTCGTCAGCCGTCAGGGTCAGGACCATATGCGCGCCGTTTCCGGCCGGTCCGAAGTCTCCGAGGCCGTGTCCGACATCATCGTGGAGCGGGGCGACGACCAGACCCTGGGCGTCCTGCTGCGCAACGACGGCGCCCAGCTGTCGCGCGCGGCGTCCGAGACGGCGGTCGAGCGGGCCAAGAGCAATCCCGACCTCCACGCCCCCGCCGTCGAGCGCAAGAACCTGCCTGCGGATCTGCTGAACGACATGTATTTCGTCGTCGAGGCGCGGCTGCGTCAGCAGATCCTCGAACAGAACGCCCAGATGGACCCGGACCTGCTGGAGGCGGCCCTGGCCGCCGGCCGCACCCGCGTCGCCACCGACGACGGGGCCTTGCCGCCCGACTACGCCGACAGTCAGGCCTATGTCGAAGAACTCTACGCCGCCGGCCAGCTGACGCCGCAGATGCTGATCCGCTTCCTGCGCTCCAAGGGCCGCACCCCCTTCCTGGTCGCCCTGTCCCGTCTGTCGGACGTGGACTTCCACACCGCCCGCAGCATCGTCGACCGCCGCGACCTCGACGCCCTGTCCATCATCTGCAAGGCGGCCGACATCGATCGGGCCATCTTCCTGACCTATGCGGTCTCCTTGCTGGGCGCCGATCCAAACCCCATGGGCAAGGCGGCGGCCTATGGTCGGA
This sequence comes from Caulobacterales bacterium RIFOXYB1_FULL_67_16, assembly GCA_001796045.1. Classification (GTDB taxonomy): domain Bacteria; phylum Pseudomonadota; class Alphaproteobacteria; order Caulobacterales; family Caulobacteraceae; genus Brevundimonas. The sequence continues at coordinate 9,981 of MGLN01000024.1, forward strand.
TGTATGGCGAACTGACGCGCGAGACCGCCATGCGCACCCTGCGCTTCTGGCGCATGCGCCGCGTCGCCCAGGCGGCCTGAACCACCGCCTTCAAAGCAGAACGCCCGCCTCCTTTCGGAAGCGGGCGTCCCAGACCGGTTGTGACGGCTTACTTCTTGGCGCGCGCGGCGCGGGCCGGCTTACGGCCGCCCTGCCCCAGGCCCATCTGCTTGGCCAGTTCCGAGCGGGCCTTGGCGTAGTTGGGGGCGACCATCGGATAGTCCTTCGGCAGGCCCCACTTGGCGCGGTATTCTTCGGGGCTCATGTCGTACTTGGTGCGCAGGTGACGCTTCAGCGACTTGAACTTACGCCCGTCTTCCAGGCAGATCAGGAAGTCGGCGTTGATCGACTTGCGGATCGGCACCGCAGGCTCCTTGGGCTCGGGCTCCGCCTCGACCGGCGCCTGCGAAACGCCCGAAAGTGCTGCATGAATATTGGCGATCAGCGCCGGCAGGGCTTCAGCCGTGACGGTGTTGTTGCCGACATAGGCCGAGACGATGTCGGCGGTCATTTCGAGCAGTTCGGGCTTTTCTTCCATAAGCGGCGTCTCTTTCTTGATCTATTTCATTCGACTGAAACGCCAGTCGAACTGTCACGAGCGGTCTTAGGGTTGTTTGGCGGCAAAAGCAATCCGGGCAGTTTCTGATCAATCCTGACGATCATGAAACACTTCGCCGCCGCGCTGTTCTATCGGCCAAAGTCTTCGGCCAAGGCGAGCATGGCCGCTCGCTCAGGAGCCGAATATTCATCTACAGCCTCATTCTCGCCTTCCCGAATCGCGCGCAAGAGACTGGGCGTCAGCGCGGACGAAAGGGACCAGTTCCAGTAACGCAATACGGTCTGCGCTCGATCGACGGCCAGCATTTCATAGGTGACCTGCACACGATCCAGATCTGGATGCACGCCGCCGTCGCTCGTCGTCTCGGGTCGTCGCATCGACCGCCACAGGTTGAGAAGATCCTTGCGCGTCAAACCTGTTGCTTTGCACAATATGGCCAGGGGCTCTCCGCCGGGATCGCCCAGGATCTTCGCCCCGGTCAGGGGCTTCACCCCCGCCAGGAAGGCGATCTCGGACGCCAGTTCCCGGGACAGTCCCTCGTCCGCCGCGACGGCCAGAGCGTGCTCCAGATCGTCATACGGACTCTTTTCGATCGCCGCGCGGTTGCGCTGCCGCCGCTCGATGAACTGGAGCGCCTTGCGCGCCACCGGGTCGCTCCACCCCTCCTCCGCCGCCAGGGCGAAGACGTCTTCGGACACCTCCTGCATCACCTCGCGCGAGACGGCGAACCGCTGCAGGATGGTGCGTCTCTCTTCCACGCCGCACCACCAGAACATCACATAGGCGCCGGACGGGCGAAGTTCGGGCCGCTTCAACAAGGCGCCGCACAGTCTCGGCTGTTTGCGGCTCAAGGCCACCACCGTCTCCACGCCGGCCTGGGACAGGCGGGCGGTCGGGTTGCGCAGGGCCGCCTCGATCACCTCCGCCTCGCCGAAGCCGAACAGGGTCTCGGTCACGATCTCGGAAATTCCTCGCCGTCCGGCCATGATCAGCCGGTGTTCCGGCCCCGCGTCGCGCGCGCACCCCACCAGATCGGCGTCGGTCAGGGCGGCGCACTGCTCGATCAGCAGGCCCGCGATCTCGGGCGCGTCCCGCAGCAGCAGCCGCGCCACGCTGTCCGGCAGTTCGGACAGCGGCGTCAGGCGCGCCGCGACGCGACGCCTTTCCTCCGGCGCCGCCTGACGCAGCATGTCGACCAGAAGATCGCCGGTCACCGCCCGTTCGAAGGCGTTGATGCGGCTGGCCGGCAAGGCGACGACGTCGGCCAGCCGTTTCAGCAGGGCATGCCGGGCCTTCAGCGCAGGCGGCGCCGCCTCGTCGTCATCCAGAGCCGTCGCCTCGGTCATGGGCGCCAGACTAGGTCCCGCCCGTTAACCAAGCGTATCGGGTCAAAGCCCTTCGAAAAGGGCGGTCGACAGGTAGCGTTCGGCGAAGGACGGAATGACCACCACGATGGTCTTGCCCGCATTCTCCTCGCGCGCCGCCAGACGAAACGCCGCGGTCAGGGCCGCGCCCGAACTGATGCCGACGGGAATCCCTTCCACCCGCGCCACCTTGCGCGCCATGTCGAAGGCGTCGTCGTTCGACACCTGCTCCACCCCGTCGACCACCGAGCCGTCGTAGATGGCGGGCACGAAGCCCGCGCCTATGCCCTGGATCTTGTGCGGTCCCGGCGCCCCGCCGGACAGGACCGGCGAGGCCTCCGGCTCGACCGCGATCATCTGGATCGAGGCCTTGCGCGCCTTCAGCGCCTGGCCGACGCCCGATATGGTTCCGCCGGTGCCGACGCCGGCCACGATGATGTCCACGGCCCCGTCCGTGTCGTTCCAGATCTCCTCCGCCGTAGTCGCGCGGTGAATGGCCGGATTGGCCAGGTTCTCGAACTGCGAGGGGCTGACGGCGTTCGGCGTCGAGGCCAGCAGCTCCTCGGCGCGGGCGATGGCGCCCTTCATCCCCTTCTCGGCCGGCGTCAGCTCCAGCTGCGCGCCCAGCAGGGCCAGCATTTTCCGCCGTTCGATCGACATGCTCTCCGGCATGCACAGGATCAGCTTCAACCCCTTGGCGGCGGCGACGAAGGCCAGGGCGATGCCGGTGTTGCCGCTGGTCGGCTCGATCAGAACCGTGTCGGCCTTGATCCGGCCCGCCTCTTCCAGCGCCTCGACCATGGCCACCCCGATCCGGTCCTTGACCGAGGCGATGGGGTTGAAGAACTCCAGTTTGGCCAGAACCGTCGCCTTCGCCCCATATTCGGCCGACAGGCGCGGCAACCGGACCAGCGGGGTGTCCCCGATGGTGTCGATGATCGAATCATAGACCTTGCCCCGCCCCTTCTTCAGATGGCGGGACGCGTCGTAGCTGAAGTCGGACATGGGGGGCTCCGGTCGGTGCAGTCGTGCAGGGTCCGTAACAGATAGGCGGCGCGACCGATCCGCAAGGGGGTGCGAGCGATGATTTCTGACGTCCGCCTTCAGAACCGGCGCCGTCCTACAGCCACCCCTCGCCCCTCAGCTCGGCGACGCGCGCCCGCGACACCGGCGCCGTCAGCCCGCCCTTCAGTCTCAGGCTCAGATTGCGCCCGTCCTCCACCACCCCGACGACCGCCGCCCGCGCCACCCACCAGGAGCGATGGGTCTGACGCCCTTCCACCCCCGCCAGCCCGGCCATGGCCTGGGCCAGGGACATCAGCACCAGATGCGATCCCTGGGGCGTGTGGACCCGCACATAATGGTCCTCCATCTGCAGACACAGCACCTCGCGGCCCAGGCGGCCGGGCAGGCGGTCGCGCGGATCGGCCGACAGGGGCGTCGGGCCCGGCTCCGACTTCTCAGTTCGCGCCGACGGCCGCGACATCAGCCACAGGACGGCTCCGGTCGCCACGGCGCTGACAATCAGGCTCTGCCCGAACCATTCCAGCACGCCGACCTCGAAGGTCCGGCCCCATATGATCTGCGCCAGCCCCCGGCTGATCAGGGTCATCGGCGCCGCCAGCAGGAAGACGGCCGGCGGCGCCCACAGCCACGGCGACAGGCCCCGCCGGTCGGCCGCTCTCGCCAACAGGGGCAGGCTCAGCCCGAACAGCAGCCAGCCCGCCCATAGGCTGGCCACCCAGTACAGAACCCTGACCGGCGCTGCGCCGTTCATGTACGAGCCGAATGGCCCGACTAGCCCAAGCAGAACACCCAGGGACGTGGCCACCGCCAGCCCAAGCCGCGCGCCGCGCCAGACTCCCCCTCGCGAATCCCCGATCCTCATTCGGTCATTCTAGCGCCTGCCCAGCCCCGGCGGAATCGCTGACCGCCTGTTCGCCGAATGACGAACCCATTCGCCCATTGGCGCAAACCCGCTGGCGAGCGGGCTTCGATGCCGGCCAGGACGTCGGCCATCAACCCGCTGACCCAAGAGTCTTTCATGTCCCTGACCGCCGCCCTGATACCCGCCCTGGCCGCCCTCGCCCTTCAGACCGCCCCCGTCTCCAAGGATCGCTCCGGCCCTATGGCGTCCACGGCCATGACGGCGACGACCGAGGCCCAAGCGGTCACCTTCGCGCCTCTCGAAATCCCGGACGGCGCGGGCCCCGCCATCGAGGCCGGGGTCTGGACGCCCGCCGACAGACCTCGGGCCGGCCTGCCGCTCGTCGTCATCTCCCACGGCAACGGCGGCGATTTCCGCAGCCATGAAGCCACCGCCCGCGCCCTGGCCGAGGCGGGCTTCATCGTCGCCGCCCTGACCCACACCGGCGACAACTGGCGCGACCAGAGCCAGGCCACGAACATGCCCCAGCGACCCCGCCAGCTTCATGTCCTGATCGACTATCTGGTGAAGGACTGGGCGGATCGGGACGCGATCGATCCCCGCCGCATCGGCGCCTTCGGCTTCTCGTCCGGCGGCTTCACCGTCCTGACGGCGGCGGGGGGCGAGCCCGACCTCGCGCGCATCGGCGAGCATTGCCGCGCCCATCCCGACTTCTACGACTGCGGCCTGGTGGCGACGCGCGGCGCGCCGCCGAGCCTTGAGGGCCAGGCCTGGGTTCACGACGCCCGCATCAAGTCGGTCGTGGCCGCCGCCCCGGCCCTGGGGTTCAGCTTCACGCCCGAAGCTCTGTCGGGCCTGACCCAGCCGGTCCAGCTGTGGCGCGCCGAAAACGACCGGGTTCTGCCCAGCCCCTTCTATGTCGAGCCCGTGCGCGACGCCCTGCCCCGGTCGCCGGAATACCATTCCGTAGCCGGCGCCGACCATTTCGACTTCCTGCCGCCCTGCTCGGCACGGCTGGCCGCCCTCGCGCCGATGATCTGCACGCCGACGCCGGGCTTCGACCGGGCCGCCTTCCAGGACCGTTTCAATCGCGCGCTGATCGGCTTCTTCCGCCGCACCCTCTGACCGGTTCAGAAGGACTCCCAGCCGTCCTCGTCCGCCGCCGGTTGCGGAGCCGGAGCGGCGCCGCCTCGGCCGACGGTCTTCAGGGCCGTCACCGCCGCCGGCGCCGGCTTCGACGACACGGCGGCGTGAGTCTTCTGGGCTGCGGCGCCGACCTGGAACCGGGACACGGCGGCCCTCAGCACATCGGCCTCCTGCGACAGGGAATGGCTGGCGGCGGTGGACTGTTCGACCATGGCCGCGTTCTGCTGGGTCATCTGGTCCATCTGGTTGACCGCCGTATTGACCTGCTGCAGCCCGGTCGCCTGCTCGCCGGCCGAGGACGAGATCTCCGTCACCAGGCCTTCGATCTGGGCCACGCGCTCCACAATCCGATCCAGGGCCTGCCCCGTCTCGGTCACCAGCTTCACGCCCGAGCCGACCTGGACGGTCGACTGGGTGATCAGCCCCTTGATCTCCTTGGCCGCATCGGCGGAACGTTCGGCCAGGGCCCGCACCTCCGAGGCCACCACGGCGAAGCCGCGCCCGCTCTCGCCCGCCCGCGCCGCCTCGACCCCGGCGTTAAGGGCCAGCAGATTGGTCTGGAAGGCGATCTCGTCGATCACCCCGATGATCTGGGCGATCTGGCTGGACGAGCGTTCGATCTCGCCCATGGCGGCGACCGCGTCGCGCACCACCGCCCCGCTCTTGTCGGCGTCTTCGCGCGCCGCCTGCACCACGCCGGCCGCCTGGACCGCGCCCGAAGCGGTGGCCTTGACGGTGGCGGTCACCTCGTCCAGCGCGGCGGCGGTCTCTTCCAGACTGGCGGCCTGTTGCTCGGTGCGCCGAGACAGGTCGTCGGCGGCCTTGGCGATCTCCGTGGCCCCGGCGTTTATGGCGCCCGTATTGGCGGCGATCGTGGCGATGGCGTCCTGAAGCCCTTCCACGGCCGCGTTGAAATTGCTCCTCAGCTGCTCATAGGCGGGCGGGAAGGGATCGACGATCCGCACGGTCAGATCCGCCTGAGCCAGAGCGTCCAGCCCCCGCGTCAGCCCGTTGACCACGATCGCCTGCTCCCGCGCGGCGGCTTCGCGCGACTGGTCGCCCGCCACGCGATCCTCGTCCTCCTTGGCGCGCCGTCGCGCCGCCTCGGCCGCCTCGGCCTCGGCGCGGGCCAAGATCAGGGCCTGGATGTCGACCACGGCGCGGGCGATGTCGCCGATCTCGTCCTTGCGCCGGGCCTCGCCCAGCTTCACCTCGGTCTGGCCCTGGGCCATGGCCCGCAGATCCCCGGTCAGACGACGGATCGGCGCCACCATGCCGCGCGCCCCGGCGATCATCACGCCGATGCTGATTGCGAGTGCGGCCAGGACGGCGGCGATCATCACGATCCGACCGGTCTGGGCCGTCGTGTCGGCGACCAGCCTGTCCTTCTCCGCCGAGGCCTCGATCTTGTCGGCCGCCGCGCTCATGGCGGTCTCCAGGGCCGAGAACTGGGTCTGGAAGTCCGTCATTCGCCCCTGGGCGGCGACCGGGTCGGTTCCCGCCAGTTCGACGATGTCCGACGCAGCCGCGATATAGGTCTGAAGCGGGCCCTCCACCGCTTCCAGGGCGGCCTTCATCTCGGGATCGACCGCCAGCGCCTTGTTGTCGGCGATCGAGGTCTCGAAGCTCTGACGGTGCTCCGCCAGATCGGCCTTCACAGCCTCCAGCGACACGTCATTGGCCGGATCTCGCGACAGCAGGGCCCCGAACACGTCCGACCGCAGCGCGTCGTGCATCATGTCGGCCTGCATATGGTTTCGCAGGATGGAAGACGAGACCGAGGCGCGGCTCAAGGCCTGCCCCTGGGTCTCGTTCGTCAGCAGGCCGACGCCCGCCGTACCGACCGACAGCACCAGGACGGCGACCCCGGTCGCCGCCACCTTCTTGCCGATCGTCATGCGCATGCGCGGCTTCCCCTTGATCCTTATCCGAACATCGATAGGCGAACAGGGTTAACGCACTGTATGCGCCTCCGTACGGTGTTTCCCTGCCCGCGCTTAAGGACGATTTTTATCTCGCTCGGCCTAGACCTGCGGCGAACAGCACGGATCATGGCCATGCAGAACGCCCAGCCGCACCCTCTGAGAACCCTTGTCGCCGCCTGCGCGGCCGTTCTCGCCTTCCCCGCCGCAGCGCGCGCCCTCGACCCGGCGTCCGAGCCGACCTGGACCCTGTCGGCCGAATACACCTCGGACGTGACCGGCGTCGTGTCGGGCGGAGCGAGCCGGGCCGGCCGCTATCTCGACAATCTGAGCGTCGAACTGGACGGCGACCTGGAGCAGGCCTGGGGCTGGCGCGGCGCGCGGCTGCACATGTCCGGCCTCTACAACGGCGGCGGCGAACCCAACGCCCTGGCCGGCACGCTCCAGGGCGTCGACAATATCGAGGTGGGGGCCCAGGGCGCTCGCCTGTTCGAGGCCTGGATTGAACAGGACTTGGGCGGCTCCGCCACCCTGCTGGCGGGCCTCTATGATCTCAACAGCGAGTTCTACGCCACCGAGGCTTCGGGCCTTCTGCTCTCGCCGCCGTTCGGCATCGGCTCGGAACTGGCCTCGACCGGCCCCAACGGCCCGGCCATCTTCCCCTCCTCCTCCCTGGCGGCCCGCTTGCGGATCGGCGATGCGGGCGGGACCTATGTCCAGGCGGCCGTGGTCAACGCCGACGCCCGCACCCTCGGCGACCACGGCGGGGTGGATACGGACCTGGATCACGGCCTTCTGGCCATCGCCGAGTTCGGCAGCCGCGCCGCCCTCGGGGCCGTCCCTGTCCGCTACGCCGTGGGCGCCTGGCGCTACACCCAGCGCCAGGACGACATCCGCGACCTGACGCCCGACGGCGGCCCGGCCCACAGCATCGCCCAAGGCGCCTACGCCTTGGCCGAAGGTCAGGTCTGGGGTTCGGAAAGGCCGGACGGCCCCCAGGTCGACGCCTTCGCCCGCCTCGGCGTCTCTGACGGCGACACCACCGACTTCAAGGGCGGCTGGCAGGCCGGGCTGCTGGTGCGCCAGGTCTTCTCAAGCCGTCCCGACAGCCAGCTGTCCTTCGGGGTCCACCAGGGATGGCTGTCCGACAAGGCCCGCGCCAACCTGTCCGACGTCCCCGCCGATCCCGCCCGCTACGAAGAGGGGCTGGAACTGACCTACGCCGACCGGATCGGCCGCTTCACGATCCAGCCCGACCTCCAGCTGATCCGCCGCCCCGGCGGTCTCAAGGACGCCGACGACGTGGTGGTGGTGTCCCTGCGCGTGATCACGCCGCTGTTCTGAGCACGCTCGCTTCTCAGATCAGAAGCATGACGGCGTTGCCGAAATTGTGCAGCAGCACCGGAAGCGCCAGGCTGCGCGTCTTCAGAACCAGCCAGACCGCAATCAGGGACGGCAGCGCCGTCAGGGCCATGGTCAGGGGGTCGAAAGTGAATCCCCCCTCGCTGTAGCCGAAGGCGTGGGCCAGGCCGAACAGGGCGCAAGACAGGACGGCCCCCAAACCCCAGTCGACGCCAAGTATCCGCACCCGCCCCTCGAACGCCCGGCCCAGCGCCGCCAGCACGACGCCGCGATAGAAGATCTCTTCCTCCAGCCCCGGCATCGTCAGCTGAAACGCGATCGTTTCCGGCGTCGCCGCCTCGTTGGGGAAGGCCAAGGCGAGGGCCAGGAACAGGCC
>MGLN01000024.1:18698-19090 GCA_001796045.1 Caulobacterales bacterium RIFOXYB1_FULL_67_16
TGATGACGTGGTGGAGCGCGCCATAATCCATGCCCGTCGCGTCCATATGCGCAAACATCGCGAGCCAGACGGTCGGCACCCCGGCGCTGTGCGTGACGTCCTCGGCGTGCATCAGGTCGCAAAGGACCTGCGCGTCGTTCGTCGCCGAAAACACCATCTTCGCTCCCACGGTTGCCGCGGCAAAGGGGATACCCCAGCTGTTCGCGTGGAACATCGGTACGATCGGAAGGATCACGCTGCGGCTCGACAGGTCAAAGGCGTCGGGCTGAACTTCGGTGATTGCATGGATGACGTTCGAGCGATGCTCGTAAAGCACACCCTTGGGATTGCCCGTCGTGCCGCTGGTATAGCAAAGCCCCACGGGATCGCGCTCGTCGAGTTCAACCCACTGA
>MGLN01000025.1:0-27632 GCA_001796045.1 Caulobacterales bacterium RIFOXYB1_FULL_67_16
AAGCCCAAGGCCCTCAAGACGGTCAAGATCCCCGTCTCCATCGTCCAGGCCGACGCCGACGACGTGGTCTGGAAACAGACCGCCCGCTGGGCCGCCAAACGCCTGGGCCGCGGCCGCTATGTCGAGGTCCCCGGCGCCAAGCACGAAGTCATCATGGAAGCCGACCCCATGCGCGCCGTCTTCCTCGACGAGTTCGACGCCATGGCGGAATACGTCTCGCCGCCGAAGGGGATTGCGGCCGATCCGTCGGTCCGGGTCGAGGACGTGACGGAGGAGACGCCCTCGGTGGCGTGAGGGGGCTACCCCCCCCTGTCGTCATCCTCCGGCTTGACCCGAGGATCGAAAGATCCGCCGCATGTGCGAAGGGGGCAAGCGCAGAGCCCGATCCGCGCCCGGTCCTCGGGTCAAGCCCGAGGATGACGGCGGGAGAGATTTTTGCCGCTCAGGTTAGGGCAAGGTCGGATTTCGGCGCTTAGGTCCATTTCGCAAATCGACCCATCTCCGACCTTCGAAAGGACGGCTAGCGGGCTGTCTCGTGCCGCATGGCTTCGGCGCTGAGGGCGACATGCTCCGGGATGCGCCCGCCAGCCTTTCGTTCGCTGTAGCGGTCGACCAGGTAGTCAGCGCGGTCGCGAGTCAGAAGGGTGAACTTCACCAGTTCCTCCATCACGTCCACCACGCGATCATAATAGCTGGACGGCGTCATGCGGTCGTTCTCGTCGAACTCCTTGTAGGCCATGGCCACCGACGACTGGTTGGGGATGGTGATCATCCGCATCCAGCGGCCCAGCAGGCGCAAGGTGTTGACGGCGTTGAACGACTGAGAGCCGCCGCTGACCTGCATGACGGCCAGGGTCTTGCCCTGGGTGGGGCGCACGCTGCCGATCTCCAGCGGGATCCAGTCGATCTGAGCCTTCATGATCCCGGAGATTGCGCCATGCCGCTCGGGGCTGCACCAGACCTGCCCCTCCGACCACTGCGAAAGCGCCCGTAGTTCCTGGACCTTTGGATGGTCGGGGCCGGTGGCGTCGGGCAGCGGTAGGTCGCGAGGATCGAAGATGCGGGTCTCGCAGCCCAGCGCGTGGAGGATGCGCGCGGCCTCCTCCACCAGCAGCCGGCTGAACGACCGCGCCCGAAGAGAGCCGTAGAGCAGCAGGATTCGCGGCGGATGCGTCGCCGGAGCCGCCACCTCCAGCCGGGCGTGATCGACCTGGGCGAGGAACTTGGCGTCGAGGGCGGGGAACTCGGTCACGGGCGACTCCAACTCGGTCATTGAACTTTCTCATACTTCCAGCATATTGGAAATATGGAATCAAAAGCCGCTGTCAACATGCTCTCCGCCCTCGGTCATGAAGGGCGTCTGGCGATCTTCCGCCTGCTGGTGAAGGCAGGACCAGACGGGATCGCGGCAGGCGAGATTGCGCGGACGCTGGACGTCCTGCCCAACAGCCTCTCGGCCAATCTCAACGTCCTGTCCCATGCCGGCCTGATCGCGTCGCGGCGCGACGGGCGGTCGATCCTCTATTCGGCGAACTATGGCGCGATGAGCGGGATGCTGGGCTTCCTGATGGAGGACTGCTGCAACGGCGCGCCCGAAATCTGCGCGCCTCTGGGCTCGATCCTGGCCCGTGTGAAGGCCTGCGCCCCCGGCTCGACCGGCTGACCATGGAACCGTTCAGCACATCGCGACGGCTGGTCGCCGAAGGCCTGGGCACGGCCCTGCTGCTGGCCGTGGTGATCGGTTCTGGGATCATGGGCCAGCGCTTCGCCGGCGGGAACGTCGCCATCGCCCTGCTGGCCAACACACTGGCGACCGGCGCGATCCTGGTCGTGCTCATCGGGGTCTTAGGTCCGATCTCCGGCGCCCACCTCAATCCAGCGGTGACCCTGGTCGCGGCCCTGCGGCGGGATCTGCCGTGGAGGCTGGCGTTGGCCTACCCCGTCGCCCAGGTCGCCGGCGCGGTGCTGGGCGTCTGGATCGCCCACGCCATGTTCGGCGAGCCGATCCTCCAGGTCTCGGCCAAGCTGCGGGACGGTGTGGCGCAAGCCTTCTCGGAATTCGTGGCGACGTTCGGCCTGGTCGCGACAATCCTCGGGACCGTCCGGTTCCGCCCCGAGAACGCCTCGATGGCCGTCGGGCTCTACATCACCGCCGCTTACTGGTTCACGGCCTCGACCGCGTTCGCCAACCCGGCGGTGACGATCGCGCGGAGTCTGTCGGACACCTTCGCCGGCATCGCGCCCTCCAGCGCGCCGGCCTTCATCCTGGCCCAGGTCGTCGGCGCGCTGCTCGCGGCCGGTGTCTTCGGCTGGCTTCTCAAGACGGAAATGACCTCATGAGCGACGCCGACTTCCCCATCACCATCTTCCACAACCCGGCCTGCGGCACCTCGCGCAACACCGTCGCAATGGTCGAGGCCGCCGGCTACCAGCCGAAGGTGATCGAGTACCTGAAGGCAGGCTGGACCCACGATCAGCTTCGGGAACTGGCGGGCGCGGCGGGCCTCACCTTCCGCCGGCTCATGCGCGAGAAGGGGACGCCGGCTGAGGAACTGGGCCTCCTGGCCGACGACGTCAGCGAGGGCCGCATCCTCGACGCCATGGTCGAGAATCCGATCCTCGTGAACCGACCAATCGTCGTCACGCCGAAGGGCGTGAAGCTTTGCCGCCCGTCGGAGGCCGTGCTCGATCTGCTGGACCGAAAGCCCGACAGCTTCACGAAGGAAGACGGTGAGGTCGTGCCGCTCTGATCGTCTAGCTCCGAGTGGGAGGCCAACGACCGCTTCCCACTCCTCGCGGACAGTCCCGACTTCCGCCTCTCAGGCCGCCGCCCGCTTCAAGGTCACCAGCGCCTGACCGATCAACCTTTCATCCCCGACGGCCAATATCTGCCCGCTCCCATCCGGCGCATCGCCGCGCCAGTTGACCACCCGGCCGCCGGCGGCCTCGATGACCGGGACCAGGGCCGACCAGTCCCAGGGTTTCAGGCTGGTTTCGGCGACCAGGTCCATCCTGCCCGCCGCCACCATGGCGTAGGCGTAGGCGTCGCAGCCCAGTCGGGCCAGGCGGGCGGCGGCGCGGACCTGGGTCCAGGCGCCCAGTTCGGCGCCGTTGAAGATGTTGGGATCGGTGGTCGAGATGACGGCGTCGGTCAGATGCTCGCACGCCCGCACGGCCAAAGGCGTCTCGGTTTCGCCGCGCAGCAGACGGGCGCCGGACGGGCCGCCGATGAAGATCTCGTCCAGATAGGGCTGGGCGATCACGCCGACGGTCGGCTTGCCGCCGGTGCGCAGGGCGATCAGGGTGGTCCACAGCGGCAGGCCCGAGATGAAGGCCCGCGTCCCGTCGATGGGATCCAGCACCCAGACGTGTTCGGCGTCGGGCCGGTCCTCGCCGTATTCCTCGCCGATTACGCCGTGGTGGGGATAGCGTTCGGCGATCAGGCGGCGGATCGCCGCCTCCGCCTGTTTGTCGGCCTCGGTCACGGGGTCGAACCCCTTGGCGCCGCCCTTGTCCTCATGCCCGATGTCCGAGCGGAAGAAGGGTAAGGTGACGCGCGCGGCTGCGTGCGCCAGTTCCACGGCGAAGGATTCGAATTCGGTCATGGGCGCTCTTAGCCCAGAACGCCCCTTCGCGAGAAGCCCGGCCGCGGGCCGGCCTCAGCTCGTCGCGTCGGCGCCGTCGTGCAGCGACTTGGCCAGGTCCAGCAGACGGCGGCGCGGCCGTTCGCCCAGCTGGTAATAGGCCTGGATCAGGTCCAGCGTCTCCTTGCGCGAGAACATCTCGCCGCCGGACTGGGCGGCTTCCTTGCGCTCCACCGCCTCGGTCACCCCGTCGTAGAAATAGCTGACCGGGGTCTCCAGCGCCTCGGCCAGCTGCCACAAGCGGGCGGCCGAGATGCGGTTGGCGCCGCATTCGTATTTCTGGATCTGCTGGAAACGGATGCCGACCTGCACGGCCAGCTGCTGCTGGGTCAGGCCCAGCAGGCGACGGCGGCGACGCAGGCGGCGGCCCAGGTGGAGATCGATGTCGGTGGCCATGGCCCCCAGTTCCTCATCTTGCGCCCTGTCCCAACGCGGGACGGCTCGCCTGCTGCGCCGCAATCCCCGTGCCGAAGATCGCGCGAAAGGAGAGTTGCACGGTTCTTCGAACCTCGCGCGACAGGCCGCCGCAACCCAATCGGGCGGGGCGCATTTAGTCGGCAGCTTGGCTTCAAAAGGAAGGAACTTCACATGGGCATTATCGCCTGGATCATCATCGGCATCGTGGCCGGCTGGCTCGCCGAACAGATCATGGGCCGCAACCACGGCCTGATCACCAATCTGATCGTCGGCGTCATCGGCGCCCTGATCGGCGGATTCATCGCCAACGCTCTGGGCTTCGCCTGGGGCGGTTGGATCGGCTCGACCATCGTCGCCACCATCGGCGCCATCATCCTTCTGTTCCTGCTGGGTCTGGTCAAGCGTCGCGCCTGATCGTCCTACAGGACTGAGATGAAGAAGGGGCGGCTCGCAGGAGCCGCCCCTTTTCTGTGCGCAGGCTCATCTCGCGGAAGGGTGATCTCGCGCCGCTCCGAAAGGGCGCTGCAAACTTTTTTCTCACCTGCTGAATCGCGCCGCAGCAAGGCTTTCAGCCCCTTTTCCGCCCTTCAACTGCCCACGCCCCGGAACGAGATTACAATCGGGGCGAGGGTAGGCACGGAAAGGATTTGGAAAAGTATGGAGGCCGCGCTTTGGCTCGTTTGGCGCCTTGTCACCCTGTTTTGGTGACAGCCGCCGCGCCAGACCGGGCGGCGAACACGGAAAAGGCGGCCGGGAGAACCCGACCGCCTTGTCGTTTCGGATCAGCGGGCCCGGCCCGCCATGATCAGCCCTGCGGCTGGTCGCCGGTCGGAGGCGCCATCGGGTCGCTGCTGCCCGACGGATCGACCGGATCGGTCGTGGTGGGCTCGGTCGTCGACGAGTCCGGCAGGGTCGGCGGCGTGGACGGCAGGGTCGAGGAATCGGTCGACGGTTCCGTCGTGGCGGGTTCGGTCGTCGAAGGCTCGCTCGTGGCCGGCGCGGCGCCGGCGATGGGGCTGGCCGCGTCGAACTCGGACTTGGTGTAGTCCACCACCACGTTCGCGCCCTCTTGGCGGATGCCGTTCAGCGGCACGGCCCGCACTTGGCCGTCGGCGCCGCGGACGGTCAGTTCCTGAGCGCCCGAGGCGTTGTTCTGCACGCCTTCCAGCTTGCCCAGCTCGCCGTCGGGCCCCTGGACGGTGGTGCCCGGGGTCAGGGACAGGCTCTGCTGGGCGGCGGGGGCCTGTTCGGTCGGAGCCGGAGTCGTCGCGTCCTGCGCAAAGGCGGGGGCGGCGAACAGGACGGCGGCGGCGCTGGCCAGAATCGTGGTCTTGAAGGTCATGGATCAGTATCCGGTTTGCGCGGGCCCGGCGCCCGCACTGACACAATCCGCTATGTTACGGATTGTTTCGTATGCCCTGAAAAGACCTTGCCGCCGCCCCGGTTGGGCGCTTCCTGGGCTAAGGTGCGGCATGCGCCGAATCACAGAGGGGCTGGTGTGAGCCGTCGGAACATCTATCTGCCCCGCCTGCTGCGCCGCCTGGGCGGCCTTGGCTATGAACTGACGCCCCAGATCTTCGCCGTGGTCGCCTTCGGCGCCGGGGCCCTGATGCTGACCTCGGCCGTGACCCCCGAGTTCGACGAACGCCTGCGTCAGCTGACCGGGGTGGTCTCTCCCCTGCTGATCGACCTGTCGCATTTCGTGGCCAGCATCGCGGGTTTCGTCCTGCTCCTGCTGTCCGCCGGCCTGTGGCGACGCCGCCGCGGCGCCTATTGGGCCGCCCTCGCCGCCCTCGCCGTCGGGGCGGTCTTCTCCTTGCTCAAGGGTCTGGACTGGCAGGAATCGATCGACCTGATCATCGTCGCCGTCCTGCTCGCGCCCTGCCGCACCGCCTTCAACCGGCGCTCCCGGATCAGTGAGCCGCTCCGCCCCGGCTGGCTGGTCGCTCTGGTGGCGGTGGTCGTCTCCATGCTGTGGCTGGGCTTCTTCGCCTATCGCGACGTCGCCTATTCCGACGAGCTGTGGTGGCGGTTCCTGGTGGATCGCCAGGCCTCGGGCTTCCTCCGCGCCGGTCTGGTCCTGTCCCTGCTCACCCTGCTGGTCGCCGGCCGCTCCCTGCTCAGCTCGCCTGGCGCCGACAGCCACGGCCCCGCCTCCAAGGCGGAGATCGAGCGCGCTCGCGCCGCCCTGGCCGAGGCGGAGGAGGCCACGCCCGAGGCCTGGCTGGCCATGCTGGGCGACAAGGCCCTGTTGTTCAGCCCCTCGGGGCGCAGCTTCCTGGCCTATCGGGTGCGCGGCCGTCGCTGGATCGCCATGGGCGAACCGGCCGGCCTGCTGGAGGAGCGCCAGGAGCTCTTGTGGAGCTTCGCCGAAATGGCCGACAGCTACGGTGGATCGGCCGTCTTCTATTCCGTCGGCGACGACATCCTGGCCGACCTCG
This sequence comes from Caulobacterales bacterium RIFOXYB1_FULL_67_16, assembly GCA_001796045.1. Classification (GTDB taxonomy): domain Bacteria; phylum Pseudomonadota; class Alphaproteobacteria; order Caulobacterales; family Caulobacteraceae; genus Brevundimonas. The sequence continues at coordinate 6,503 of MGLN01000025.1, forward strand.
CCACAATGGGTCTGGCCATGCGCAAGGTGGGCGAGACCGCCGTGATCCGCACCGAGGCCTTCACCACCGAGGGCAAGGGCAAGCAGAACCTGCGCACCGCCCTGAACCGGGCCGAGCGCGAGGGTGCCCGGTTCGAGGTGCTGCCCCCCGGCTCGGCCCGCCCGATGGAGGCCGAGCTTCGGACCATTTCCGACGCCTGGCTGGCCATGCACAACGGCTCGGAGAAGGCCTTTTCCCTGGGCCGGTTTGACATCGACTATCTGGATCTGACCCCCCTGGCCGTGATGCGCGAGGGCGACCGGATTGTGGCCTTCGCCAACCTCCTGGTCGCCCCCGGCGAGGCCGCGGTGGACCTGATGCGCTACAGCCCCGACGCCCCCCACGGGGTCATGGACTATCTGTTCACCCGGTGCATCCAGTGGGCCAAGGCCGAGGGGATCGCCGTCTTCGACCTGGGCATGGCGCCGCTCGCCGGGCTGGAGGATCGCCGCGTCGCCCCCGTCTTCGCCCGCGTCGGCGCCCTGGTGTTCGAGGAAGGCGGCGCCCTCTACGGCTTCCAGGGCCTGCGCAGCTACAAGGGCAAGTTCTCGCCCGACTGGAAGGCCCGGTTCATCGCGGCCCCGGTCTCCACCCCCCTGCCTCTGGCCCTGCTGGATGTCGCCCTCCTGACCAGCGGCGGCTGGCTGGGCATGCTCGGCATCCGAAAGGGACGCTGATGACGTTCAAGCCCCTCTTCTCCCGCGCCCTGGCCCCGGCTCCGGACCGGCTGCACTTCGCCGCCCACAGCCATCACCTCTGGCCCGACGTCGGCTTCGAGGCCCAGCAGCAGGCCTGGATCGACGCCAATCTGCATGCCGACCGCAAATGGGACCTGATCTTCGGGGAGGTCATTCCCCGCGCCCAGGCCGAGGTCGCCCGCGAACTGGGCCTGCCCGATCCGAACAGCGTGGTCTTCTCGTCCAACACCCACGACCTGCTGCTGCGGATCTTCTCCGCCTTCGAGAAGGGGCCGGTCCGCATCCTGTCCACCGACGGCGAGTTCCATTCCTTCCGCCGTCAGGCCGACCGCTGGGAAGAAGCGGGCCAGGCGGTGGTGACCCGCGTGCCCCTGGCGCCGTTCGAGACCTTCTCGGACCGGTTCCTCGCCGCCGCCCGCGCGGGCGGCCATGACTGGATCGTCGTCAGCCAGGTCTTCTTCCGCACCGGCGGCCTGTTCGAGGGGATCGAGGCCCTGGCGACCCTTGCCCGGCCGGAGGGGCCCTGGGTGCTGGTCGACGGCTATCACGGCTTCATGGCGACCCCGACCGACCTCTCCGCCGTCGCGGACCGCGTCTTCTATGTCGCCGGCGGCTACAAATACGCCATGGCCGGGGAGGGCGCCTGTTTCCTGCACGCTCCCGACGGCTTTGCGCCCCGCCCCGTGATCACCGGCTGGTTCGCCGAGTTCGGCGATCTGTCGGGTCCGCCGGGCGGGGTGCAGTACCGGTCGGACGGCGGGCGCTTCTGGGGCGCCACCTTCGACAGCTCGGCCCTGTACCGGTTCAACGCCGCTCGCGCGATGCTGGCCGAAGCCGGTCTGACCACGGCCGATGTGGCGGCGCACAGCCGAGGGTTGGCGATCCGGTTTCAAGAGGCGGTCCTCGCCGGCCAGGCCGGCCCCTTGGCCGAAGCCCGGATCCTCAATCCGATCGACGGCGATGGCCCGCGCGCCCGCTTCCTGGCCCTGCGCCACGCCGAGGCCCAGGCCTGGCGCACAGCCTTGCTGGATCAGGGCGTGGTGACCGACGTGCGCGACGACGTGATCCGCTTCGGTTTCGGTCTCTATCAGGACCCGGAGGACGTGGACCGTCTGATCGCCGCCTGCAGCTCGATCAGGCCCTAGTAGAAGGTCGTCTCGTCCTGCTTCTGGGCCTCGGGCGCGGTGCGCGGCGCAGTCGGGGAGGCCGGGGTCCCCGGCGCGGCCCCGTTCGGAGCCGGTGCGGGAGTCTGACCCGGCTGGGCCGGCGTCGTCGTCAGGTTCGGATAGGGTAGGGCGCCGTCGCCCGCCTCGGCCGGAGACCCGTCTCCGGGATAGGCCTCGGCCACGGGCAGGGCGTCGACCGGCTCGGGCTGGCCCACCCGCTCGGGCGCGTTCAGGTCGTCGCGGATGAAGGGCCAGGACCGGCTGTCCGCACAGCCGCAGGCCTTAAGGAACCCCTCCCGATCCCGCCACAGGATCAGAGGATAGCTGACCTGCACCCCCGCATCCTTCAGCAGGGCCGTCAGGCGCGCATCGAACTGTCGACTGGCCTCCACCACGGCGGACCGCGCCAGATTGCCGTCCGCCGTCGGAATGCCCGCCGCCGACCAGTCGCGCGCGGGCGCCCCGGTCCAGCGTTGATACAGGCTCCAGTCGCGGGTCAGCCACAGCTCGGCGATGGCGGCGCGTTCGGCGGGGGTCGACTGGGGCAGACCCTCCTTGTCGGCGCGCGCGAACAGGATGACCCGCGCCTCCACCCCGGCGGCCCGCATCTTCGGCACTTCCTCTCGCACATAGCGCTGGGTCGAGGCGCTGTCCCGGTAGCCGATGATGTAAAGCGGCTCGCCGCCGCCGCCGCCCGAGACCCATGAGGCCTCGTCCAGCAATTGCTGAATCTCGGCCTGATCGCGGGTGATCGTGACCGGCTGGAACCGGGAATAGAAGTTCCAGTAGGCCCAATAGCCGACGCCGGCCAGAATCAGGCCGACCAGCGCCGCCAGGGCGGACCATATCAGCAGTCGACGCATGGGGAGGCGCGCTCCAGCTTCACCGTGGGTAAGGGTTAACGCATAGCATCGAAAACCGTTGTGCGCCTATTTCCGCCTGTGACGATCCGGTGAAATCCTCAGGTGACGTTCGCGCGCCACACCGCTCGGCGTCAGGGCTGCCAGCCCGATACCTGATCCGCCTCGCTGTCTCCGGCCAGGGCGCCGCGGGTCTTCTTCACCTTGGCCCAGGCGGCGCGCAGCAGGGCGGGCACGCCTTCGCCGGACACGCCCGACACCAGCATGGGCCGGCGACCCGCGACCGCTTCCAGGGCGGAGGCCTTCTCCTCGCGCTCTTCGGGCGACAGGGCGTCGATCTTGTTCAGCGCCAGGATCTCGGCCTTGTCGGCCAGGCCTTCGCCATAGGCTTCCAGTTCGCCGCGGATGATCCGATAGGCCTCGACCACGTCTTCCTGGGTGCCGTCGATCAGATGGATCAGGCTGGCCGACCGCTCGACATGGCCCAGGAAGCGCGTGCCCAGGCCGGCGCCCTCGCTGGCGCCCTCGATCAGACCGGGTATGTCGGCGATGACGAACCGCTCGGACGGCGACAGGTCCACCATGCCCAGGTTCGGCGCCAGGGTGGTGAAGGGATAGTCGGCGATCTTGGGCTTGGCCGCGCTGGCCGCCGACAGGAAGGTCGACTTGCCCGCGTTCGGCAGGCCCGCCAGGCCGATGTCGGCGATCAGTTTCAGCCGCAGCCAGACCCAACGCTCCTGGCCCTCCTGGCCGGGGTTGGCGTAGGCGGGCGCCTGGTTGGTCGGCCCCTTGAACCGCACATTGCCCCAGCCGCCGTTGCCGCCCTTCAGCAGCAGTTCGATCTTGCCGGGCGTATCCATGTCGAGGAGAACGGTCTCCTTGTCCTCGTCCAGCACCTGGGTGCCGACGGGCACCTTCAGATGCACGTCCTCGCCCTTGCCGCCGTGCATCTGGCGGCCTTGGCCGTGGTGGCCGGTCTGGGCCTTGAAATGCTGCTGGTAGCGATAGTCGATCAGGGTGTTCAGCCCCTCGACCGCCTCGATCCAGACGTCGCCGCCCTTGCCGCCGTCGCCGCCGTCGGGGCCGCCGTTGGGAATGAATTTCTCGCGTCTGAAAGACACGGAGCCCGCGCCGCCGTTGCCGGAGCGGATATAGATCTTGGCCTGGTCGAGGAACTTCATCGCGGGCTTATGCCAAAATACGACGGCGAGGGCGAGGCGCCGCGCGGTTGAGAGATCATTAACCGGAGCGGCGCATCGGTCTTTTCATGAATGTGTCGATTTCGACATCCATGGCCGGTGTTCTCGCCCAGGGTCGGGCCGAGCGTGAAAAACAGGCCCAGGCGCGCGCCGAAGCCAAGCTGCGCGACGCCCGCTCCGCCGTGGAGACGCTGAAACAGCGTAATACCGCCGCCGCCGACGAGGCGAGAGACAGACGAAAGGCCGCCGCCAAGCAGAAGATCGACCAGATCAAGGCGCGCATTCGCATGATGCAGATGAACGGCGCCGCCGATCCCAAGGTCCTGGCCCAGCTCGCGCGCGAGCTGAAGGCGGCGGTTCGGATGTACGGCGGGTCCGGCGGGGGCGTAACGGCCGGCGCGGGTCCTGACGCCTCGGCCCAGGCGACTGGAGAGGGCGCGGCTCCGTCGGACGTCCCTGGCGTCGAGAACGCCCAGGCCGACTCGCCGGTTTCGACCGAAGAGACGTTCGCCTCGACCGCGCCTGAAACCTCCGACGCCCCCACAGACGGGGAGGCGAAGACGGCTGAGGCGGAGACGAACTCCGCGTCCGAGACGGGGCGGGACAATCCTTACCGCCGCATGGCCGACGAGGCGCAGTCGCGCCTCGCCGAACAGTCCAGACGCAGCGCCGGCGAGCAGGCGGATCGCGATTTCCTGTCCGACGTTCGCAATCTCGCGCGGCAGATCAAGGCTATGGTCGCTCGAGCCGAAGCTCAGGCCGCTAGCCACCCCGACCAGGCCGCCGACGTCAGGGAGGCCGGCAAGGCGGCCGCCGAGGCCGAGCAGGCCGTCGAGAGCGTCGGCCGCGAACTCGGCGCGGCCGGCCTCTCCCTGAGGGTCTAGATCACCCCTTGGCCCAGACGCCGAACGGATCGCTCCAGTCCATGCCCAGGGCCTGGGCCACGGCCGGATAGGTGATCTCGCCCTTCAGCACGTTCAGGCCGCGCGCCAGGTGCGGGTCCTTCTTCAGCGCCTCAAGCCCATGATCCGCCAGGGCCAGGCCGAAGGGCAGGGTGGCGTTGTTCAGGGCTTCGGAACTGGTGCGCGGGGCGGCGCCGGGCATGTTGGCGACGCAGTAGTGAACCACGCCGTCGATCACATAGGTCGGGTCCTCGTGCGTCGTCGCGTGCGAGGTCTCGAAACAGCCGCCCTGGTCGATGGCCACGTCGATCAGCACCGAGCCGGGCTTCATCGTCTTCAGGTGCTCGCGTTTGACCAGTTTCGGCGCCGAGGCGCCGGGCACCAGGACGGCGCCGATCACCACGTCGGCCTTGACCAGTTCCTCCTCGATCGCGCCGATCGAGGAATAGCGGGTGATGACCCGGCCGTTGGTGACTTCGTCGATATAGGCCATGCGCGGGATCGACCGTTCCAGCACCACCACCTCGGCGCCCAGGCCCATGGCCATGCGGGCCGCATTCAGGCCGACGACGCCGCCGCCCAGGACCAGCACCCGCGCCGGCGCCACGCCCGGCACGCCGCAGAACAGCAGGCCCATGCCGCCGTTGTGCTTCAACAGGGTCTCGGCGGCCGAGAAAACGGCGATCCGGCCGGCGACTTCCGACATCGGCGCCAGCAGCGGCAGGCCGCCGCGCGCGTCGGTCACGGTCTCATAAGCCACGGCCGCGCATTTGGACGCCAACAGGCCCTTGGTCTGCTCGGGGTCCGGGGCCAGGTGCAGATAGGTGTAGAGGATCTGGTCCTCTCGCAGCATCTCCCACTCGACCTTCTGCGGCTCCTTGACCTTCACGATCATGTCGTTGTTCGCAAAGACCGTGGCGGCGTCGGCGACCAGGGTCGCGCCCGCCTTCTCGTAGTCCGCATCGGTGAAGCCGGCGCCCAGGCCGGCGCCGGCCTGAACCGACACCGAATGGCCGTGGGCCACATATTCGCGCACCGCCGTCGGCGTCAGGCCGACCCGGTGTTCATTCTTCTTGATCTCGCTGGGAACGCCGACTCGCATGGGGCCTCTCCTTGAATGGTTCAAACCTCCGCCTCTCTTGGGCGGATCGCAGGCGGCAGATATAGCGCCGAGCCGAACGCAGAATCCTGTTCATTTAAGGGCCTGAACGCCGTACATGCGAATTTTCTGCGAAGAGGCTGGACTATGAAGACCGTTTCCGCCGTCGAACTGGACGGAACCGACAGGAAGATGCTCCGTCTGCTCCAGCAGGACGGCCGCATGACCAACGCCGATCTGGCGCGCCAGGTGGCCCTGTCCGAAAGCGCCTGTCTGCGTCGTTTGCGGGCCCTGGAGGCGGCCGGGGTGGTCGATCACTACGCCGCCGTGATCAGCGAACGGGCCGTGGGCCTGCCGATCAGCGTCTTCGTCACCGTCACCCTGTCGTCCCAGTCCGAGGCCGCTCTGAGCGCCTTCGAACAGGCGGTCGCCGCGGCGCCCGAGGTGATGGAATGCTATCTGATGACCGGGGGCGCCGACTATCTGCTGCGTCTGGTGGTGCGCGACGTGGATGATCTGGAACGGGTCCACGCCAAGACCCTGACGCGCCTGCCCGGCGTCCACCGCGTCTCGTCCAGCGTCGCCATGCGGTCGGTGGTCAAGCGGGGCGTCCTGCCGTTGTGACGCTGATCCGGGCGGGAACAGCGACGCACCGCCCGTTCTCCCCTCCTAATTTCTCGAAGAAGATCGCGCCTTATCAAGCGCATGGTCTCCGTAAAAGCCGCTCGACCGACCACGCCACGGAACCGTGCGACAATGGTCTCACGGTCTTTGACAATCGAATGTCCAGGGCGCGCCGCGTCCCGGCTGCGGCGCGAGAAATACACTAAAATAGACTCACTTTTTTCGAAGTGGATTCCGTCTATTTCCCGGCGTCGGTCCACGGGGCGGTGGCCTACCTCAAGGCCAGGGTCACGGTCTTTACGTCCACATATTCGTCGATGCCGTGGATCGAGCCTTCGCGGCCGTAACCGGACTGTTTGACCCCGCCGAACGGGGCGACGGCGGTCGAGATCAGGCCGGTGTTGACCCCGCACATGCCCGCCTCGATCCGACGGCTGAACCGCATCGCCCGGTCCAGGTCGCGGGTGAACAGATAGGAGGCCAGCCCGTAGTCGCTGGCGTTGGCTTTCTCCAACGCCTCGGCTTCGCTGTCGAAGGCGAAGACCGGGATCATCGGGCCGAAGGTCTCTTCCTCACGGAACAGCCGGTCGTCGCCGCCCAGGGTCACGGTCGGCTGGAAGAAGCGGCCGCCCAGCTCATGGCGCGAACCGCCGGTCAGCACCCGTCCTCCGTCGGCCTGGATTGCCGCGACGTGTTTCTCGACCTTGTCGATGGCCTTGTCCTCGATCAGGGGGCCGACCTTGACCCCGTCTTCGAAGGCGGCGCCGATCTTGATCTTGGCGACCTCGGCCGCCAGCTTTTCGGCATAGGCCTCTGACACCGACCGTTCGACATAGACCCGGTTGGGGCAGACGCAGGTCTGGCCCGAGTTGCGGAACTTGCCCTTGATGGTCTCGGCAACGGCCAGGTCCAGATCGGCGTCGGCGAAGACGATCAGCGGGGCGGCGCCCCCCAGCTCCATCGACACCCGTTTCAGCGTGGGCGCGCATTGCTCGGCCAGCTTGCGCCCCACGCCGGTCGATCCGGTGAAGGACAGTTTGCGGATCAGCGGGCTGTCCGTCAGCACCTTGCCGATCACCGCCGCATCCCCCGTCACGATGGACAGGGCGCCCTTGGGCAGGCCGGCCTGATAGGCCAGTTCGGCCAAGGCGACGGCGGTGAACGGCGTCTGGCTGGCCGGCTTGACCACGGCCGTGCAGCCGGCGGCGAAGGCCGGACCCAGTTTCCGCGTCAGCATGGCCGCCGGGAAGTTCCACGGCGTGATCAGGGCGCACGGCCCCACCGCCTCGCGATAGGTCAGCAACAGATGCCCCAGCGGGCTGTCCTGGGTCTCTCCGATCAGCCGCTCAGCCTCGCCGGCGAACCATTTGATGAAGCCGTTGGCGTAGACGACCTCGCCCTTGGCCTCTTCGAACGGCTTGCCGTTCTCCAGCGCCATCAGGGCGCCCAGGCCCTCGACGTGCTCGTCGATCAGTTCGGCCCACTTGCGCAGAAAGACGGCCCGCTTGTGCGGATCGGATCGCGACCAGGCGGGAAAGGCGTCAGCGGCGGCCTTGATCGCCGCAGCCGTCTCGTCGGCGCCCAGGTCGGGAACGTGGCCGATGACCTCACCCGTCGCCGGATCATCCACCGCAATCCCCCCGCCGTTGGCCGGGACCGGCTCTCCGGCGATTAGGGCGTGTTGGCGAAGCAGGGCGAGGCCGGCGTTCCGGGCGGTCTGGTTCACGGAAATCTCCTGATGAGGTCCTGAAACGAACAAGGCCCCGACGAAGCGGGGCCTTGCAAGTCCGTAAGGCGTGTCGCCTGCGGGATTAGTTCTTGGCGTCTTGGGCGGCGCCCGAAACGGCCTGGCCGGCGGCCTGGGTGTCGCGACCCACGCCTTCCACCGTGTTGCAGGCGGCGGTGGTCAGGGCGGCGGCGGCAGCCACCAGAACGAAGATCTTGCGCATGAGAAAGCTCCGGTTAGCCGGCATGGGGATCTGCCGGTCTTGCCCGATCAACGCGACCGCACGGCTCCGGTTCCGCCGCGTTCAGTTCACCCGTTCCACGGCCTCCGCCGGCGAAACGGCTTCCGGCGTGGCGAAGGTCATGCGGGCGATGGTCCCCCCTTCCGGGCGCGCCACGAACTCCGCCTCTCCGCGAAGTTGTTTCGCGAAGGCCCCCATCAGGGTTCGGCCCACGCCGGCCGAGGTGTCGGCCGAGGTTCCCGGTCCATCGTCCTCGACCTCGAGCACGGAGGTGGAGCCGTCGACTCGGAACCTGACGTTCAACTGTCCGCCTCGCCCGGCGAAGGCGTGCTTCTGGGCGTTGGTCACCGCCTCGACGAGCCACAGCGCCAGCGGCGCCAGCTTGTCGGGGTCGACGAACAGCGAATCCGCTTCCACCGTGCTGACCACCACGGGGCCGTGTCCCGCCTCGCTGGCCACCAACTGGCCGACCAGTTGGGTCAGGAAGTCGCGCGCATCCGCGTGACGAATGTCCTCGCTCTGGTAAAGCGTGCGGTAGATCAGGGCCAAGGCCGAAATCCTCTGCCGCGTATCGCCCAGGGCCGCCTTGGCCGGCGCGTCGGTCAGGGCCCGTTGCTGCATCGACAGCAGAGAGGAGATGATCTGAAGATTGTTCTTCACCCGGTGATGGATCTCGCGCATCAGCGCGTCCTTCTCGGCCAGCGAATCCGTCAGCTCGCGGTCGCGCACGGTGATGGCCTCGGCCATTTCGTCCAGCGTCCGGGCCAGGGTGCGGATCTCGGACGGGGCGTTCATGGCCTGCAGCGGCCGCACCGAAAACCGGCCGCGCGCATAAAGGGCGGCGATCCGCTCCAGATAGTCCAGCCAGCGAATGAAGATGCGCTCGGACAGGAGCATCACCGCAGCGAAGGCCGTCAGCCAGGCGCCGAGGGGCAGCAGCAGATTGCCGATCGGGTTCAGTCTCGCCCAGGACAGAAGTCCCGGGGCGGGCGCCGACAGCAGGGCGTAGAGGTCGCCCCCCGCCAGAGCGGCGCCGGCGTAATCGCGTCGCTGGCCGCGGCTGTCCTTGGCTGCGAATACGGCGGATCCTTCGTCGCGGGCGCGCTCAACCCAGCCGGCGACGTCTCCGCCTCCGGCCAGGCTGAAGGCCGAGGGATCGCTGGCCGTCAGCAGCCGCCCGGCGCCGTCGGTCAAGGCGGCTTCGGAAGCCGAGGGGAGGGCGGGGTCTTCCGTGTTCGGTTGAAGCGCCGACAGGGGGATCACCGCCGCCATGGCGCCGTCGAACCGTCCCATGGGGCGTTCAGCGCGGATGGCGACGATCAGGGCGGCGGGATAGCCGGCGCTGGCCGGAGCCCGCATCACCACCAGGTCCTCGCCTTGGCGCAGACGCTCGAACCAGGCCGCGCCGTTCGCCGGCGCCAATCCGGCCCGAACCTCTCTCGAACCGGAGGCGCAGACCGCCGCTCCGGTCGGCCCCATGCGATACAGACCTTCGTAGTCCTGCAGCCGGTCCACCAGGGCGTTCAACCGTGGGGCGCAGTAGGGCCCCATGGCGTCCGGGCTCAGCGCGCGGAGAAGAACCTGGGCGCTGTCCAGCCGGCCCTTGACGTCGCTGGCGCTGCGTTCGGCGGCGAGCTGCAGATCGATCCGGCGGCCTTCGGCTTGGCTGGTGAAGTCGGCCTGAATCTGCACCAGGATCAGGATCAGGATCGGCAGCAGCGCCAGCGCCATGGCGCTGCCCAGGCGGAAGCGGATGCCCTGAAACCGGGCTGAGGACCATTTCCTCTCCGACCGAGGCCGAGCGGAGGTCGTATCGGGTATCGCTTGGTCCGCCACCGGGGCTTAGGACCGGGCGCCGGCCAGTTTGTCGGCCTCGCCGAGGATGGAGCGCATGGCGTCTCCGGCAGCCTTGCCGTCGCGGCCGTATCCGCCCTTCTCCAGCGTCGCTTGCAGGGCGCGGCGCGCCCGGCTCACCCGGCTTTTCACCGTGCCCACGGCGCAGCCGCAGATCTCGGCGGCCTCCTCGTAGGCGAAACCGCCGGCCCCGACCAGGATCAAGGCTTCCCGCTGCTCTTCCGGCAGGGTCTTGAGGGCCTGGCGCAGTTCGTCCAGGGCGACCGGCGCCTCCGGATCATCCACGGCCACCAGGGTGCGCTCCGCCGCCTCCTGGTCCAGCTGGGACTGCCGCCAGGACCGCCGCTTCTCGGAATAGAACTGGTTGCGCAGGATCATGAAGGTCCAGGCCTTCATATTAGTGCCCATCTGGTAGCTGGCGCGGGCGTCCCAGGCCTTCATCATGGCGTCCTGCGCCAGATCGTCGGCCGCAGTGGGGTCGCCCGTCAGCGTACGCGCGAAGGCGCGCAGATGCGGGATCAACTGGACAAGCTCGCGCTTGAAGCCCTCGTCGTCGGCCGAAGCGGGCTTGGGCGCGGCGCCCAGACGTTGAGAATTCATGAGTCACCGCCGCTGGACTTGGCGTCCGCGCGCTTTAGAATATCGAGGAATTCGTCGGGAACGGGCTCGTTCACGACCTCGTCGAACATGTGGCGCAGCTTTACGCCGATAGCCTGTTGACGAAGCCGAGCTTCTTCGAGCCCCGCCTCCCCCGGTTTTTCGACGCCCTTGCGCCGCGAGGAATCGGAAGAATCAATCATAGATAGAACACCGCCCACCCAACTGCAGTGCAGAAATGCGACCTTGTTAACGTCCCCGCCCCTCGGCGGTTCCGGGGTCGGAACAATAAATGCTCAAGCTTGTGTGAACGCACGGAACCGCAGTCTGGTTGAGGCGTTTTGGTCCACTGTAACGCTGCGTCCAGAGGAGCGACCCAGCGAATTGTCGGGGACTTATATCCATGAGCCTGTTGGCTAGACTCGCGCCGCATCTGCCCTATGTCCGCCGTTACGCGCGGGCCCTTACTGGCGATCAGGCCACCGGAGACAACTATGTGCGGGTGGCCCTGGAGGCCCTGGCCGCCGGCGAACAACAGCTGTCGCCGGACATGACTCCCCGCGTGGCCCTTTATCACGTGTTTCACGCCATCTGGTCGTCGACCGGCGCCCAGCTGGAAGATCTGTCGGGGGTTGAGGGCGGCTCCGACGCCGCCAGCCGCCTGCTTCGCATTGCCCCGCGCTCGCGCCAGGCCTTTCTTCTGACCGCGCTCGAGGGCTTCACCCCGTCCGAAGCCGCTCAAATCCTGTCTGCGGATGCGCGCGACGTCGAACGGCTGATTGCCGAGGCTCAGTCCGACATCGACGCCGAATTGGCCACGGACGTGCTGGTGATCGAAGACGAAGCCATCATCTCGGCCGACATTCAGAGCCTGGTCAAGGAGTTGGGCCATCGGGTGACCGGCGCGGCCACCACCCATGAAGAGGCGATCGAGGCTGTGTCGCGCCATCGGCCCGGCCTGGTCCTGGCGGACATCCAGCTCGCAGACGGGTCTTCGGGGATCGATGCGGGCAAGGAAATCCTGCAGAACATCAATGTGCCGGTGATCTTCATCACCGCCTTCCCCGAGCGTCTTCTGACCGGAGAGCGGCCTGAGCCGACCTTCCTGATCACCAAGCCATTCCAGCCGGAAACGGTGAAAGCGGCCATCAGTCAGGCCCTGTTCTTCCACCCCTCGCGTCACCGCGAAGCCGCCTGAGCCCCCTTGGGGTCCCGCAGCAGAGAGCAGCCCCGGTCTTTGACCGGGGCTTTTTCTTTAGCTGGACGGCTCGGTAGGCGCATTGACGTTGGCCGCTTCTCCCGTCGGGACAGGACGCGGTTCACCGTTCGGGCCTGTGGGAGCATCGGCGGCGGGCGGCGTCGTCGAGGCTCCGTCAAAGGCGCGCGCGTCCACCGGCTGATCCCCGTCGTTGGCGTTGGTCTGCGACAGATTGCTCTGGCTGAAGAACCAGATCAGCGCCAACAGCACGGCGGCGCCGCCCAAGGAGGCGATCAGGATCAACAGAATACGCGGGCCCGGCCGACCTTGGCGGGTCGATTTCGCGTCGATTCCTTCTCGAGCGACCGTAGTGTCGCGTTGGGGGTCTTGTGGGGTCATCGTCAGCCTCCCGGTTGTCGGTTCAGGCCGAGACAACGTCGCGTCGGTATCGCCGTTCCGATTTCGTCCGTCAGGTGAAAAAACGGGCTGAGGTCGGGAACCGCCGTTCTCATGGCCCGTTACGGGTGTGCGGAGGCGGCGACGCCCCCCCCGACTTGATTGGCGCCAGCCAATCTGCCGCCTCCGCGCCTCATTCTCGATGATGCCACTTCAAAGGCGGTCCTCCCGGGCCGCCTTTTTCTTTTACCCGGTCTCGACCGCAAGCGGCGGTCAGGCCAACATTGTTCTCAAAGAAAACCTGCGGAGGATGGACGATGACGTCAAACGGCAAAATGAACCGGCAGTGGGTGCTGCGCCAGCGTCCCCGCGGCCTGATCCAGCCCGGCGACCTGGAACTGGTCGAGACCCCTGTTCCGGAACCCAGGGACGGGGAGGTTCTCGTTCGGACCGTCTATCTGTCGCTCGATCCCACGAACCGCACCTGGATGAACGATTCCGAGGGCTATCTGCCGCCGGTCGGCCTGGGCGATGTCATGCGCGGCCTGACCCTGGGCGTGGTCGAACACAGCCGGTCGGATCGGTTCAAGGTGGGCGATCTGGTCATGCCGGCTTCAGGCGGCTGGGCCGACTACGCCGTCGTGTCGGAAGCCGGACTGCGCCCGGTGCATCGCGCCCCTGGCCTGCCCTTGACGGCCAACATGTCCGTGCTCGGCATGACCGGCCTGACCGCCTACTTCGGCGTCACCGACGTGTTGAAAGCCAAGGCCGGCGAGACCCTCGTCATCTCCGCCGCAGCCGGCGCCGTCGGCTCCGTCGCCGGCCAGATCGCCAAACAGCGCGGCTGCCGCGTTATCGGGATCGCCGGCGGCCCGGCGAAATGCGCCTGGCTGACGGACGAACTCGGGTTCGACGCCGCCGTCGATTACAAGAACGAGGATGTCGGCGAAGCGCTGGACCGCCTTGCGCCCGACGGAATCGATCTGAACTTCGAGAACGTCGGCGGCGACATCATGATCGCTGTCTTCAACCGGCTGAAGGTTCATGGTCGCATGGCCGTCTGCGGCCTGGTGTCGGCCTACAACGCCACCAAGGCGCCGCCCTCGCCGAACTTCGCCCGGATCATCACCCACCGCCTCGACGTCCACGGTTTCCTGGTGCTGGACTATGCCCACCGGGCGCGAGAGATGGTCGCCGAAATGGGCCCCTGGCTGGCCGAAGGCAAGGTCAAGTGGAAGGTCCATGTCGACGACGGCCTGGAAGGGGCGCTGGATTCGCTGAACCGCTTGTTCACCGGCGATCACGACGGCAAGCTGCTGGTTCGCGTCTCCGAAGAACCCGCCTAAGGATTGCCATGAGCGACCCCCTGCTTGTCCATTTTGAGGATCTGGAGACAGGGCAGGTGGTGCCCCTGGGCGCCTGTGCGGTCGATCCGGCCGCGCTCGACGTCTTCGCCGAGCGGTTCTCGCCCGGTTGGGACACGGCCTACGGCGCGCCTGACGCCATGGTCTATGTGCTCTGGAGCCGGCTGGCGGCCGAAAAGTCCGGCGGTTGGGCCCAGACCAAGGTTCTGGCGGTCGACGGTCTTCGCTTCCTGCGCAATCCGCCGCCCGGCGAACTGCTGCGCGGGCGCATGACCGTGATGGGCAAGGATCCCGTCGGCGACGAGAAGGGGATCGTGATCGCCTCGCACGACCTGCTGGACGAGGCGGGGCGACTGGTCTTCTCCTGCCTGACCCGCGCGCTGTTCGTCCGGCGCTGAACGAAAAACGCCCCGCCGGCGGACCGGCGGGGCGTTTCTTCCTGACTTCAGGGGGTCTTAGTTGACCGCGCCGGGAGCCTGGCGAAGGAAGGCCAGGGCGATCAGACGATCCCAACCCAGCAGCGACACCAGGTGGGCGTAGATCTGGCCCAGGGCGCCGTTGTCGCGCAGTTCGGCCAGCTTTTCGGCCGGCAGGGCCTTCAGCTTCTCTTCCGACACGGCGTAGTACTCGGCCAGCTTCTGCGGCGCGCCGGGGGTGCCGTCCGGGTTGCGCGGCGTGAAGACGGCCTCGCGCACGTCCAGCAGGTCCAGGTCGCGGATCAGCTTGACGAAGGCCTCGGTGCGCTGCCGCTCCTGCTCGAAGCTGTTGCAGAACTCCATGGCCATATTGGTGTATTCGCTGGCCTGGCCGTTGACGAACAGCGGGTTCTGGCCGCCCTCCACGACGATGGAGGCGCCGCGGTCGATGCACAGGATCAGACGCTGGTTCTGCTTGTCGTCGGCGAAGACGAACGGATAGCGACGGACATAGGCCGGGATATAGGCGTCGGGACGGAACTCGCCGTCGTCGGCCACGAACAGGTTCTCACCCTGGCGCAGGCCCATCACGACCACCGGCTGGCGGTTCTCGCCGGTGAAGATGACCGGATAGGACAGGGCGGCGGCTGCGAATTCGGTGACCGTCAGCGGCACCACGTTCGTCTGGCCGACGAAGGCGTAGGGCTTGTCGGCCGGGTTGACGCCCAGCGACCCGTGCTGAACCGGATCCAGCGGCTCGGGCTTGGTGTAGAAGAGAACGTTGCCTTCGAGCGGCGAGTTGGTCGTGTCGGTCATGAGAAGCCAGGCACTCTGGAATTGATTGAGGCGGGCCTTCTAGCTCAAGCCCGCCTCAGCGGCAAACCGCCTCACGGATGGGGGGATTCCGTAAGGCGGCGCCGATCGGATCAGAAGGCGTAGGTGACGCCGACGCGCAGGTTCCGGCCGGGCAAGGGCGCGATATCCTTCAGGAAGGAGGTGTGCTCGCGCGCCTCCTCGTCCGTCAGATTGTGCGCCTCGGCGAAGACGGTGATTTCCTTGTCAGCGAAGGGTCGCACCGCGCCGCGCAGATTGACCATCGTATAGGCGTCGGTCGGCAGTTCGTTCTCGGCCAGGCGGTCCTGTTCGCCGACGTGACGGACTTCGCCGGCCAGGTCCCAGGTCCGGGAGGTCCAGGCCAGGCGGGCGGTCGCGGACCACGGCGGGATGCGCGCCGCCGGCCCCAGGTCGGTGTCGGCCTTCACATAGTCGGCCGCGCCTTCCAGCGACAGTTTGCGATCGCCGCTCTGCCACAGGGCGTAGGCGGCCTCGGCTTCGAAGCCCTGGAAGTCGGCGTCGGTCTGGACGAACTGGTAGATCGGGAAGAACTCGTCCTCTTCCTCGAAATAGAAGTCGTCGCCGGTGGCCCGCTCGTCGATGAAGCCGTCATACCAGGAGCGGTAGACGTGCAGATCGCCCGTGAAGCGGCCCCGGTCGTAATGGACCGTGCCTTCCAGGGTCGTGACCTTTTCGGTGTCCAGATTCACATCGCCGGTCTCATAGGCGGCGGTGGCGATATGGACGCCGTTCGCGAACAGTTCGACCTCGCTGGGCGCGCGCTCGGTGCGCGACAGGCTCAGACCCAGGAACAGGCCGGCCTGCGGGCGCAGGAAGGCGGCGGCGCTGGCCGACCAGTTGTCGAACTCGCGTTCCACCTCGGCCGTCTCGCCCAGAGGCGTGGCGGTCAGGGTGCGGCGGTCATATCGCAGGCCGCCTTCGAAGCCGTACCGGCCCAGGTCATAGCGCTGAACGGTGTACAGGCCCTGTTCCTCGATCTTGACGGTCGGGACGAAGGCTTCCTCGCCGATGGCTTCGAAATTGCGCTCCAGGGCCTGGACCCCGATCGCGCCGTTCCAGCCGCCCTGTTCGCGCTGGACCAGTTCGCCGCGCGTCTCCCAGCCGTCGGAGTTGAAGACGGTGCCGGGCTCGCCGGGGCCTTCGAACTCGGTGTGGGTGTAGTCGGCGTGGCCGTAGGAGGCGCGGACCTTGGCGAAGGGGCCGGCGTCGAACCGGTATTCGCCGCGACCGTCCCAGCGTTCCTGCTCCAGATTGATGAAGACTTCCGGCTCGGCGACCGTGCCGTACTCGCTTTCCGTCTTCTTGTAGGACAGGCCGACGAAGCCCTTGTCGGCGATATAGGAGCCGCCGACGCCCCAGGCGTTCAGTTCGGACCAGGAATTCGGCTGCTTGTCGCCTTCGCCGCGCGGCTCGCCGTCGCTGTCGGCCAGCAGCTGAGACCGGGCGGGGGAGGGGATGTCATAGTCGTCGGTCTTGCGCGTCACGCCGCTCAGATTAAAGGCGAACCGGCCGGTCCCGACCGTGACATGGCCCGAGGCGCCGCGCCCGTCGTCCACGCTGGAATACTGCGTCGAGACCCGGCCCTCGATCCCGCCTTCCGGCATTGTCTCGGGGATCCGGTCGTCGATGATGTTGACCACCCCGCCGATGGCCGAGCCGCCATAGACCAGGGTCGCCGGTCCGCGCACGATTTCGATGCGGTGGGCCTCGCCGGGGTCGGTGGCCACGGCGTGGTCGGGCGACACCGAACTGGCGTCGATCTGGCCCAAACCGTTGGTCAGCACCTGGACGCGCGGTCCCGACAGACCCCGGATCACCGGCCGGCTGGCGCCCGGCGCGAAGTCGGTCGAGCGAACGCCCGGCATGCCGCTGACCAGATCGCCCAGCGAGGTCGCCGGCGCGATCGCCAGCTTCTGCTCATCCAGCACATCGGTGGCGATTGTGGTCGCGCGCTGGGTCACGCCGAAGGGCGTGGCGGTGACGATGATGTCGTCGAGTTCCGCGCTCGGCGTCGGCGCGGTCTGGGCCAGGGCCGCGCCGCCCAGGGCGCTCCAGGCCAGTACCCCGGCGGCGGCGGACAGGAAGAGAGGGCGGGAGGCCGGGTGACGCATGACAAGGCTTCTTTCGGGAGGGTCTGCAAATGTGTTATGAGATAACATCACGAAGCGTCAAGCCATGTTCTGTTGCGGCGAGGGCGGTCAACGACTAGCTGTTGCGCATGAGCTCCACCTGCGACCACGACCACGATCCTTCGGGCCTGGGCGGCGCGGCCCTGGCCCGCGCCCTCCAGGGGGCCGAGGCGCGGGTCGCTGAGGCGGGTGAACGTATGACGCCACCGCGCCGGCGGGTCCTGTCCCTCCTTTTGGAAAGCGGCGAGCCGGTGAAGGCCTATGATCTGATCGCCCGCTTCGGCGAGGACGGACAAGCCGCCAAACCCCCTACAGTCTACCGCGCCCTGGAATTCCTGGAACGCCAGGGCATGGCGCACCGGATCGCCTCCATCAGCGCCTATGTCGCCTGTTCGGGCGGAGCGATGGACGCCGGGTCGCAGCCGCACGCGGCCGCCTTCCTGATCTGTGACTGCTGCGGCGCGACGCGCGAGATCGAAGGGCCGGACCAGGCGGCCATCGACCTCGCCGCCCGCTCGGCCGGCTATGCGATCAGCCGCACCACGATCGAGGCCCACGGGCTTTGTCAGGCCTGCAACGAGGCGGGATGAACATGGACGTCGCCCGGATGGCCGCGCCGCGCCGGCTTCGCATTCCCATCGACAACGCCTGGGGCGGCGGCCTGATGTCCGTCCTCGACTTCGGCGATCCCGAACGGCCGGTGGACCTGATCTTTTCGCATGCGAACGGGTTCAACGCCGCCACCTACCGCACCCTGCTGTCCCCCCTGTCAGCCTCTTTGCGCATCTGGGCGCCGGATCTTCGCGGCCACGGCGGCTCCAGCCTGCCGATCTTCGCGCGGCCCAAGGCCAGCTGGCTTGATCATCGCGACGATCTTCTTTCCCTGCTGGACGCCCTGGACGGTCCGCCGGTGGTCCTCGCCGGCCATTCGATGGGCGGCACGGCTTCGCTGCTGGCGGCGGCTGAACGCCCCGACCGGGTTTCCAGCCTGGTCCTGTTCGATCCGGTGATCTGGAAACGCTCGACCTTCCTGATCTTCAACCTGCCCTTCGCTCATCGCTTGCTGGCGGGCATACCCATCGCCAAGGCGACACGCCGCCGTCGCGCTCTGTTCGACAGCCGCGAACAGGCCTTGGCCGCCTATCGCGGTCGCGGCGCTTTCAAGGGGTGGCCCGACATGGTCCTGGCCGACTATCTGTCGGAAGGTCTGGTCGAGACGGACGACGGCTA
Source organism: Caulobacterales bacterium RIFOXYB1_FULL_67_16 (assembly GCA_001796045.1). Taxonomy (GTDB): domain Bacteria; phylum Pseudomonadota; class Alphaproteobacteria; order Caulobacterales; family Caulobacteraceae; genus Brevundimonas. The sequence continues at coordinate 25,096 of MGLN01000025.1, forward strand.
TCGGCTCGCGGCCGACCCCGCCTGGGAGGCCGCCAACTATGCGGCCCAGGCCCACGATCCCTGGCGCGCCCTGCGCCGCTATCCGGGCCCCATTCGGATTCTGAAAGCCGAACACGGCGCCCTGACCTTCGTTCCCACCGCGCCCAATGGCCTGGATCATGTGAAGGTCGAGGTGGTGACGGGCGGCGGCCATCTGTTCCCCATGACGCATGGCGACGCCGTGCGCGACGCCCTGTTCGACGCCGCCGTCTAGGCCCGGCGCCCCGGCTCGGCCGCGCCAGAAATCGGTATGCGGACCATCGCCGCCCATGATAAGGGCGCCGCTGAGCATAACTCCTCGAGACGCCCCGCTTGACCTTCTTTCACGCCGGTCCCGCGCCCAAAGGCGCTGGTCCCCGAACAGGGGGCTTGCGAGACGGCCTGATCCTGACGCCGGGGATGAAGGTCGGCCTGTTCGGCGGCTCCTTCAATCCGGCCCACGACGGCCACGCCCATGTGGCCGAGACGGCAATGCGCCGGCTGGGCCTTGACCGTGTCGTCTGGCTGGTCTCGCCCCAGAATCCGCTGAAGGACGCCCGCCACAGCGCGCCCCTGGACGAACGGATAGCCTCGGCGCGCGAGCACGCCCACGGGCCGTCGATGATCGTTTCGGATTTCGAGACCCGCACGGGCGTGGCCTGGACGGTCGACACCCTGCGCCTGCTGGCCGCCCGTCATCCCGGCGTCCACTTCGTCTGGCTGATGGGCTCGGACAACCTGGCCAGCTTCCACCGGTGGCGCGGTTGGACCGACATCATGCGCCTGATGCCCGTGGCGGTGATCGCTCGGCCGGGCTCCCTGCTGGACAGCCGCACCGCGCCGGCGGCCGCTCGTTTCGCCGCCTTCCGCATTCCGGACCAGCAGGCCGGCCTGCTGCCGACCCTGGCGGCGCCGGCCTGGACCTATCTGACGGCGCCGCTGAACCCTCTGTCCTCCACGGCGATTCGAAGCGCTAGAGGCCGGCGCTCGGCCTCGTGATCGGGGCGCCGGTTCACGGCAGGCCCCATCCGTGCTAGAGGATGGCTTTAGTCAACGCTCCTGGAGCCCTCCGCTGACCCCCTCGCCCGCGTACGATACGCAAGCCGCCGCCGTTTCGAACACGGCGCACGAGATGGACCCTATCGAACCTCTCCATTCCGAAGACGGATCCGAGACCACGCCGGTCTTCGGCGATTCCGCCCCCCGCCCCGTCGGCTCGACGCCGCTGGAAGAAGCCCTGCTCAGCCGCCTCGACGAGGACAAGGCTCAGGACATGGTCCTGATCGACCTGAAGGGCAAAAGCGCCATGGCCGACGCCATGATCGTGGCCTCGGGCCGGTCGCACCGTCACGTCGGCGCCATCGCCGACCACCTGCTGCGCACCCTGAAGGAACAGGGGCTAGGCAAGGCGCGGGTCGAGGGCTTGCCTCACTGCGACTGGGTTCTGATCGACGCGGGCGACGTGATCGTCCACCTGTTCCGCCCGGAAGTGCGGACCTTCTACAATATCGAGAAGATCTGGGCTGTGGATTCCGCCCATCGCATGGTCCGCGACTAAGACCGTGAAGCTGAGCATCGTCGCCATCGGCCGACCGGGCCGGGGGCCTGAGGCGACGCTCGCCGACGACTACGCCCGGCGCGCCACCCTCGCGGGACGCGCGCTGGGCCTGGGTCCCCTCGAACTGATAGACCTCGAGGCCCGCAAGCCGGGCAAGGCGCCGGAGGCCGAGCTGATCCTTGCCGCCGCCGAAGGCGCGCACCTGATCGCCTGCGACGAACGGGGCAAGACCTATTCGTCGCGCGCCTTCGCCGATCATGTCGCCAAGCTGCGCGACCAGGGCGAGCGGCGTCTGGTCTTCGCCATCGGCGGGGCGGACGGACTGGACGAAAGCGTGCGCGCCGCCGCCGCCTCGACCATGGCCTTCGGCCCCCAAACCTGGCCCCACTCCCTGGCCCGCGCCATGCTGGCCGAACAGCTGTATCGGGCGGTTACCATCCTGGCCGGATCACCCTATCATCGCGACTGACATGGGTCGCGCCGCCACACTTTCTCTCGCCCTGCTGACGGGTTTCGTCCTCGCCGCGCCCGCTGCGGGCCGTCAGGCGCCCGAGAGCGAGCTGGCGCGCATCCAGGCCGAATACCGCGACGAGGCCGTGCGGGCCCGCCGCCTTCGCGCCGACGCCGAGGCCGCCAAGGACGAGCTGGCTCAGCTCGAGCGCCGACTGTCCGCCCTGCGCGCCGACGAACAGACCGACGACCGCCAGATCGAGGACCAGCGCGCCCGCCTGCAGCAGCTCAGCGCGCGCGAGGCGGAACTGGTCGCGAACCTGGCTCGCGAACGCGGCGCCCAGGGCCGCCTGCTCAGCGCCCTGCAGATGATGAGCCGTCGCCCGCCGCCGCCCTTGCTCGTCCCGGCGGACAAGGCGATCGACACGGTGCGCGCCTCCATCCTGCTGAAAGCCATGACGCCCGACCTGGAAAAGCGCGCCAAGGCCCTGGCCGCGCGCCAGGCGGAGAT
>MGLN01000025.1:27721-30754 GCA_001796045.1 Caulobacterales bacterium RIFOXYB1_FULL_67_16
GCCGAGGCCCGCGCCGCCGAGCGCGCCGCTCGCGTGCTGGAAAGCCGGATCCGTGACCTGGGCGGCGCCGTGCCCGCCGCCGAGCCGGCCGAGGCAGCGCCCGCCCGTCTGCCTGCCGGACGCAGCCGTCTCAGCGCCCCGGTCCAGGGCGCCCCCAGCCAGACCTGGGGCGAGGGGACTTCGGGCTGGCGCTGGCGGGCCGTGATCGCCGGGCTGGAAACCGTGGAGGTGGCGCCGGACGCCCGCGTCGCCGACGGTCAGCCCCTGGGCCGCAGCGGCCCCGGAGGGGATGTCTATTTCGAACTGCGGCGCGAGGAACGCCCCATTGACCCGGCGCCCTGGCTGAGATGACCCGCAATAGAGCTTTGCAATCTGCCCTGACGCTGATTTTATCGCTCTGACGCCGCGCCGCCACGATTCCGTCGTGTCTGCGGGGCCTTACCCTTCCAACGGGCGCCCTTCATGATCGGCCCGACCGAAAGAGACCGAATGCGTAAACTGCTCCTCGTCGGCTGCGCCGCCCTGGTTCTCGGCGGCTCCGCCGCTGTCGCCACCAGCCAGACGCCCCGTAACGAAACCTTCCGCATGCTGGAGCTGTTCGGCGACGTGGTCGGCATCGTCGAGCAGGCCTATGTGGTCCCGGTCGACAACAAGAAGCTGATCGAGGCCGCCCTGGCCGGCATGATGACGGCGCTCGATCCCCACTCCAACTATCTGCCGCCGTCCAACTATGACGAGCTGCGCGAGCGGACCGAGGGCCAGTATTCCGGCGTCGGCCTTACCATCACCTCCGAAGGCGGCCTGGTGAAGGTCATCTCCCCGATGGACGAAAGCCCCGCCGCCAGGGCCGGCGTCCAGGCCGGCGACGTCATCAGCGCCATCGAGGGCCAGAACGCCTCGGGCCTGACCGTCACCCAGGTCTCCGAGAAGCTGCGCGGCGTCGCCGGCACCAGCGTCCGCGTCACCTTCCTGCGCGACGGCGAGGAGCCGCGCGAGGTCGTCCTGACCCGCGAGATCATCAAGGTCCAGTCGGTCACCGGCCGGGTCGAGGGCGACTTCGGCTATCTCCGCGTCTCGACCTTCAACGAAAACACCGGCCGCGAGCTGACCGAGGCCATCGCGAAGATCAAGGCCGAGAAGCCGGGCGTGAAGGGCTTCGTCCTGGATCTGCGCAACAACGGCGGCGGCCTGTTGAACGCCGCGATCGATGTGTCCGACGCCTTCCTGGAGCGCGGCGAGATCGTCAGCCAGCGCGGCCGCAAGCCCGAGCAGATCCAGCGCTATTCCGCCAAGCCCGGCGACCTGACCGGCGGCCTGCCTCTGGTGGTCCTGGTCAACTACGGCTCGGCCTCGGCCTCCGAGATCGTCGCCGGCGCCCTGAAGGACCATGAACGGGCGACCATCGTCGGCCTGACCAGCTTCGGCAAGGGATCGGTCCAGACAGTTATCCCGCTGCGCCAGGGCCGCGACGGCGCCCTGTCGATCACCACGGCCCGCTACTACACCCCCTCCGGCGCCTCGATCCAGAAGATCGGCATCGAGCCGGATCTTGAGGTCGCCCGCTCCGAGGCCGAGGCCCGGATCGTCTCGCGCTCCAGCTTCATCTATTCCGAAGCGGCTTATGCGACGGCGCTCGACTCCTCCATCGGCGCCGAACGCAAGGGCGCCCATACGCCGCGCGAGGCGCCGGGCGAGGACTATGACAAGACCAAGGACTACCAGCTCCAACGCGCGCTGGACGTCCTGCGCGCCGGCGGCGACCTGTCGAAACTGAGCGCCCCGCCGGAGGGGATTGTGGTGACCGAGCCGGGTTCGGAACCGAAGGCTGAGGAAACCCCGGCCGAGACGCCCGAGGACTGATTTCGGCACGCAGGTTGCAGTCGCTTCTCGCATGGATCGCTGTCGCGGTTCGTGCGGGAGGAGATTGTCATGTCGATTTCGTCGGTTAGCGGCTTCCTCGGCGCCATGGGCGTGGCGAATGCGCCTGCCGCCCGGCAGGAAAAGCCAACGTCCGCACTGGACGGCGATCTGGATGAGATCCGCCAGAAGGGGCTCAGCGCCTGGGCGCATGAGCAGCAGATGGAGAAGCTGAAGGAACGCCTGCGCGCGGAAATCCTGTCGGACCGCAAGCTGACCGAAGGCGACGTCGCTGCCATGACTCCCGAGAGCCGGACGTCAGTCGAGGACGAGATCGCCAGGCTGATAGAGCAGCGGCTTCAGCAGGCGATGGAGGCCAAGGTCCAGAACGCCGCCGAACAGGGCAAGACCCAGGGCGTTGTCCTCGATATTTCGGTCTGATCCCTCTCTCTTTCGTTCGGATTCGACATTTCCCTTGTTTTCCTTCATAAGCCGCCGCTTCCGACGCAAGTGAACCTCGCGTCTCCACCGGGACGACCCCATCTTCCGCGCTCAAGCAGCGTAGCGTTAGCGCTTCAGGAATGTATGGACGAGCCCGGCGAGAACCCTCCGCCGACGTGATCGTCGCCGGGGGTCGTTGTCGTATGGAGCCGTTTCACCTGCGCCACATGAGGTAGTGAATGTTCGAGGCTCTGAACGAGCGGCTGACAGGCGTCTTCGACCGGATCACCGGTCGCGGCGCCCTGTCCGAAAAGGATGTCGCCGAGGCGATGCGCGAAGTGCGCGTAGCCCTGCTCGAGGCCGACGTCGCCCTGCCGGTCGTCAAGGAATTCATCGCCTTCGCCACCGAGCGCGCGACCGGCGAAGAGGTCATCCGTTCGGTCAAGCCGGCCGATCAGGTGGTCAAGATCGTCTATGACGGCCTGATCGAGATGCTGGGCGGCGAAGAGCCGGTCCCGCTGAACACCAACGCCAATCCGCCCGCCGTGGTGCTGATGGCCGGCCTTCAGGGCTCGGGCAAGACCACGACCTCGGCCAAGCTGGCGCTGCGCCTGACCAAGTTCGATCGCAAGAAGGTCATGATGGCCTCGCTGGACACGCGCCGTCCGGCCGCGATGGAGCAGCTGGCCCAGCTGGGCAAACAGATCGACGTCGCCGTCCTGCCCATCGTGGCGG
>MGLN01000025.1:30836-32032 GCA_001796045.1 Caulobacterales bacterium RIFOXYB1_FULL_67_16
CGGCCGCATCACCCTGGACGAAGGGCTGATGAACGAGGTGGCCGAGGTCGCCGACATCGCCAAGCCGGTCGAGACCTTGCTGGTCGCCGACAGCCTGACCGGTCAGGACGCGGTCCGCACCGCCAAGGCCTTCCACGAACGTCTGCCCCTGACCGGCCTGGTCCTGACCCGAGCCGACGGCGACGGCCGCGGCGGCGCCATGCTGTCGATGCGGGCCGTCACCGGCCTGCCGATCAAATATCTGGGCGCCGGCGAAAAGGTCGATGCGCTCGACGTGTTCGACGCCCGCCGCGTCGCCGGCCGCATCCTGGGCCAGGGGGACATCGTCGCCCTGGTCGAAAAGGCCGCCCAGGACCTGGACCAGGCCAAGGCCGAGAAGATGGCCCGCAAACTGGCCAAGGGCCAGTTCGACCTGGACGATCTCGCCGGTCAGCTTCAGCAGATGAAGCGGATGGGCGGTCTTCAGGGCATCATGGGCATGTTGCCCGGCGTGGCCAAGATGAAGGCCCAGATGGCCGACAGCGGCGTCGACGACAAGATGATCCTGCGCCAGGAAGCCATCATCTCCTCGATGACCAAGGCCGAGCGCAAGAAGCCGGACCTCCTGAACGCCAGCCGCAAGAAGCGCATCGCCGCCGGCGCCGGGGTCGAGGTCCAGGACGTCAATCGCGTGCTGAAACAGCACCGCCAGATGGCCGACATGGTCAAACAGATGGCGCGCGGCGGTCCCAAGAAGATGCAGCAGATGGCCGCCATGCTGGGCGGTCTTACGGGCGCCGGGGGCGGAGGCCTGCCCGGCATGGGCGGCGGCCCCGACATCAACCGACTGAAAGCCCTGGGCGGCGGCAAGATGCCGGAACCCAGCGCCGACGAACTGAAAGCAGTCCAGGAGCGCCTTGCGGGCCTGGGCGGCGGACAACTTCCGGGGGGCCTTCCGGGTCTTCCGGGCTTCCCTCCCAAGAAATAACGACTTCCTAGAAAGAGACCTGAAATGCTGAAGATTCGTCTGGCCCGCGGCGGCGCCAAGAAGCGCCCCTACTACCACATCGTCGTCGCCGACTCGCACGCGCCCCGCGACGGCAAGTTCATCGAGAAGGTCGGCTCCTACAACCCGATGCTGCCCAAGGACGGCGCCCAGCCGCGCGTCGCCCTGAAGGTCGAGCGGATCGCCGAATGGCTCGGCAAGGGCGCCCAGC
>MGLN01000025.1:32164-33595 GCA_001796045.1 Caulobacterales bacterium RIFOXYB1_FULL_67_16
GAAGAGGCCGAAGCCGCCAAGAACGCTCCGGCTGCTGAAGAGGCTCCGGCCGCCGAAGCCGCCGCTGAAGAAGCCCCGGCTGCCGAAGAGACCACCGAGGCCTAAGGCCTTCGGTCTCGACACGATCAAGGCGGCGTCCTGCGACGCCGCCTTTTTCATGCGCTAAGGACGACCATGACCACGGACAGCAGATTGATCCTCGTCGGCCAGATCGGCGGCGGTTTCGGGGTGCGGGGCGAGGTGCGGGTGACCGCCTTCACCGCCGATCCCCTGGCCCTGACCGCCTATGGTCCGCTGCTGCGCGCAGACGGCACGGTGGCCCTGACCCTGACCTCGACCCGGCCCGACAAGAACGGCGTCGTCGGCCGGGCCAAGGAGGTCGCCACCAAGGAACAGGCCGACGCCCTGCGCGGCCTGAAACTCTACGTCCCCCGCGACCGCTTCCCCGAGCCGGAGGAGGACGAATTCTATCTCGCCGACCTGATCGGCTTGGAGGTCCGCGACATCGCCGGCGCCGTCATGGGCTCGGTCAAGTCGGTTCAGAATTTCGGCGCCGACGACATGCTGGAGATCGCCCCCGCGACCGGCGGCCCGACCTGGTATCTGCCCTTCACCAAGGAAGCGACGCCCGAGCTGCGGCTTTCCGAAGGCTGGCTGACCGCCGTGCCCCCGACCGAAGTCGGCGAGCGCGAGCCGGACTGAGGTATTCGCGCCCAAGGGTGTTGCGAATGGCGCGGCGGGCGCCGACATAGGCCTATCGCAAAGCCGAGGCCTCTCCATGACCGACCTGTCCGCCTTCCCGATCACCACCCGCTGGCCGGCCCAGCATCCCGATCGGCTGCAGCTCTATTCCCTGCCCACGCCCAATGGGGTGAAGGTCTCCATCATGCTGGAGGAGATCGGCCTGGCCTATGAGCCGCACCTGATCGACATCATGGCCAATGAGACCTGGGGGCCGGAGTATCTGTCGCTGAACCCCAACGGCAAGATCCCGGCCATCCTTGATCCGAACGGCCCGAACGGTCAGCCCTTGGCCCTGTTCGAATCCGGCGCCATCCTGATCTATCTGGCGGAAAAGACAGGCAAACTGCTCTCCAGCGATCCCGCCACACGGTACGAGACGATCCAGTGGATCATGTTCCAGATGGGGGCGATCGGCCCCATGTTCGGCCAGCTGGGCTTCTTCCACAAGTTCGCGGGCAAGGACTATGAGGACAAGCGTCCGCGCGACCGCTACGTCGCCGAAAGCCGCCGCCTGCTGGGCGTGCTGGAGACGCGGCTGGAAGGTCGGGACTGGCTGGTGGGCGACTATTCCATCGCCGATGTCGCCGCCCTCGGCTGGGTCCGCAATCTGATCGGCTTCTATGAGGCGGGCGAGATCGTGGGCTTTGCGGACTTCCCCCGCGTCGCCGCCTGGCTGGAGCGCGGCCT
>MGLN01000025.1:33651-34302 GCA_001796045.1 Caulobacterales bacterium RIFOXYB1_FULL_67_16
GCCCAGGGCCGCAAATCCGACGACCAGCCCCCAGAAGGCCGATCCCACCCCGAACAGGGCCAGGCCCGAGGCCGTCGCCGCAAAGGTCAGGACGGCGGCCTCGCGCGAGGGCGCATCGGCCGTCAGGCTCTGCAAGGCGCCGCTCAGGGGGGCGATCAGGGCCAGGCCCGTCACGGCCGCCAGCACGGCCGGGGGCATGGCGATGAACAGGCCCGCCAGCGGCGCGGCGAACAGGGCCACGATGAGGTAGAAGCCGCCGTAGATCACCCCGACGATCCAGCGTCGGCCCGCATCGGCATGGGCGTCAGGGCCGGTGCAGATCGCCGCCGTGATGGCCGCCAGATTGACCCCATGCGCGCCGAACGGCGCGGCGATCAGGCTGGCGATCCCGGTCGACAGGATCAGCCGATTGGCCGGCGGCGGATAGCCCGCGCTCTGCAACACCACCAGTCCAGGCAGGTTCTGCGCCGCCAGGGTCACCAGAAACAGCGGAAAGCCCAGACTGACCGCCGCCTTCCAGTCGAAGGCGGGGGCGACGGGCTCCAGATGTCCGAACAGGCCGGTTCCGGCGGGCAGGCCCAACTGTTCCCGCATCGCCAGAACCGCAAAGGCCGCGCCCAGAACGGCGGGCAGGGCCCAGGTCGGCCAAAG
>MGLN01000026.1:0-2297 GCA_001796045.1 Caulobacterales bacterium RIFOXYB1_FULL_67_16
GCATAGGGCTGGATGTAGTTTTCAGCCGTCGCCTCGTTGAAGCAGATGCAGTTGAAGCCGGTGGTCCGCTCGCCGGGTTCACCGTTGGCGCGCCGGAAGCGGGTGGTTTCCACGACGCGGAAGCTCGCGCGCTTCTTACCGGAGCCTTGCGCCGACAGGATGGAAGGGTCTGCGGCCAGATAGCCTTCGAGGGTCAAAGTTTGCATGGTCAGTCTCCTTGAAATCAGAATGAGGTGTTGAGGATCAGGCGGCGGCGCGGTCGTCCGCCGCGTCGGCGCTCGCATCGGCCTGGCGGTCTTCCGCCCAGTCGAGGACGGTGAGCCGATTGATCACCAGCTCCTTGGCCGTCCGCTCCGACCCGTCGCGGGCGGTGTAGGCAGTGTCGATGAAGGCGCCGATCACGACGGCCTCGCACCCTTGCGCCAGCCCGCGCGCGATGACCTTCTCGTTGAGGCCCTTCGACCAGCTGACGCAGTTGACGCCGACCAGCCTGGCCTTGCCGGCATTGTCGGTCCCGCGCTGTTCGAGCAGGCGGAAGACCGCCTTGCCGAAGTCGTCGCTGATCTGGGGGTCGGCCGCGAGGCGGCCCGTGAACACCATGGTCTGCATATCAGTCTCCTGTTGATGCGAAGCCGCCGGGGAGCCGATCTCCCCAATCCCGCTTCGCCCGAGACCTCCCTTCCTCCTCAGCTCCCGGCCGGGCGCTTTCGCCCGGGCGTGACCGCCTGGACTGTCGCTATCGATCCGCTTTCGCGCGATGCTGGGGCATGTGCGTTCTCACCCTCGCCTGGGATATCCACCCGGAATGGCTGCTCGTGGCGGCGGGCAACCGGGACGAAGCCCATGCCCGCCCGTCCGCGCCGCTGGCGCGCTGGGGCGACGGGTCGGGCGTCATCGGCGGGCGGGATCTTCAGTCCGGCGGCATGTGGCTGGGCGTCTCGGAGCCTCATCCCCGCTTCGCCGTCGTCACCAATGTCACCGGACAGGGCGCGCCGAATCCCGACCGGCTGAGCCGCGGCGGCTTGGTGCACGACGCGCTCGCGAGCCGTGCGCCCTTCGCCTCCCCGGAGCTGAGCCGCTTCAACGCCTTCAACCTGATCGTCATCGCCGAAGACGCGGCCATGGAGCGGACCAACCGCCCCGAGCCGCTGTCCCGGTCTCTGGCCCCGGGGTGGCACGCGCTTTCCAACGGTCTTCTCGATGCGGCGTGGGATCGGAAGGAGCGGTTGACCGAGGCCGCACAGGCCTGGCTCGCGGCCGCGCCCAGGCAGCCCGAGGGTCTCCTCGCGAGCCTCGACGATCGCGAGCAGGGACGACCGGCCAAGGCGGACCGGCCGATCTTCCTCCTCAATGATCTCTACGGAACGCGGTGCAGCACTGTGGTCGCCGTGGATCGGGCCGGGCGGGGCCGGATCTGGGAGCGACGGTTCGATGCAGTCGGCGCCGTCACGGGGGAGACGGAGATCGCGTTTCACTGGCTGATCTGACGGCGCCGACCGAACCTTCAGGCCGCCGCCCCCTCCAGGATCGACTGGACCGGATGGCGGCGCAGCACCCCCTCCACGACATCGGGCCGGTCCACCGGAACGAAGATCCGTGGGGCATAGGCGATGATCTCGACGAAACAGCCGAGCGCGACCAGGGCGTCACGGTCGGTGCGGCCCCCGACCACTTCCAGCCGCCAGCGGTCCATGACCCGCGATCGCTTGAGCCACAGGCCGCCCGAAAGGGCGAGCTGCACATTGCGATCGAGTACGGCCGCGGCTGTGCGCCCGCCGTCGGCCCAGGCGTCGCCGACCTCGGTCAGGCCCAGCGCCGTCTTCAGGCTGGCGGCCTGAACCTCGTCCAGCACGCGGCCCAGCCAACGCCGACCGTCCGGCGCGCGTACGCGGCGAACCGAGCAGCCCTTGGACGGCAGCTTTCCCCAGATCGGCAACAGAAGGCCGGTCGCCAGGGTCAGTCGCCGCGTCCGCCACGGATCGGTCGCGGCGACTTCGGCGTCCCAGACCGCCCGCCACGCCGCCTCATCGGTCTGGGCCCAGGCCGACTCCTCAAACGTCTTCTCCGGCGTGACCTGATGCTGGTCAGGCCGTAAGAGGCGCACCGCCGGAACAAGCCGGTCGTCATCGGTCGTGGTGGTCAACCCGAACTCGGCCACGGCGGCGCGGCCGGAGCGGTCGTTGACGACCAGGCGGAAGGCCGAGCCCTCGGCGGCTTCCAACGCGGCGTTCGAGCTGACGATCTCACGCCGCACCTTGAGTTCGAAGGTGACGAGCGCAGTTTCCGCCCCGGTCGAG
>MGLN01000026.1:2383-8817 GCA_001796045.1 Caulobacterales bacterium RIFOXYB1_FULL_67_16
GGCGGCCCTTTCGAGAATGCCTGAAAGGATGCCGTCGAAGTCGGCGAACAGGGCGTTCTGGTCGGCGATGCGCAGCGCCAACAGCCGGTTCAGGAAGGTGTGGATCGGCGGCAGGTCGTCGGAGGGCTTGAGCCCGCCGTCGGCGTCGCGCAGCTTCAGGCCGGTCCTCGTCTCGAAGTCCTCCAGCGTCATGGACGACAGCTCGCCAAAGCCGAGCGCGCCATAGAAGACCAGCAAGGCGCGTCGCGCCCAGGGGCTTTCCAGATTGTCCTCGGCCCGGAACAGACCCGCGCCCGCCGTGCGGCGTTCGCCGCGCGTCAGGGCCCCCAGCGAATCCAGCCGTCGGGCGATGGTCGAGGTGAACCGCTTCTCGCCGTGGATGTCGGTGGTGACTGGGCGGAACAGCGGCGGACAGGCCTGGTGGGTTCGATGACTGCGCCCCAGACCCTGGATGGCGGTATCCGCCCGCCAGCCCGGTTCGACCAGGTAGTGCGAGCGGCGCTGCTGGTTCGGCGCCGAGAGGTCGGCGTGGTAGCTGCGTCCTGTGCCGCCCGCGTCCGAGAAGACCAGGATACGCTTGCGGCCGGACATGAAGGCGTCGGTCTCCGACCGCGCGGCCGAGGCGCCGCGGCGCTCGACGAGCCGGCGTCCGTCGCGCGCGACGACGCGACGCGACCGTCCCGTGATCTCTGCGACCGCCTCTGTTCCGAACGCATCCAGAAGGGCGTCGAGCACGCCGGGCACGGCGGGCAGGAGCGCCATCTTCTCGATCAGGTCTTCGCGCCGGCGCAACGCCTCCTGGCTCACGGCGGGCCGGCCGTCGACCATGACCGGGACCAGCGTCACCGCGCCGTCGTCACCCTCGATCGCCTCCATGAGATTCACCGGGAAAGCCTCGCGCAGATAGTCGAGGACATATTCGCGCGGGGTCAGGTCGATGGAGAGGTTGTTCCACTCCTCGGGCGGTATGGACGCCAGTCTTCGCTCCATCACCGCCTCGTTCGTCGAAACGATCTGGACCACGGCGGAACGCCCTTCGGTCAGGTCTGCCCGGATCGACGCCGCAAGCGTCGGCGCCTTCAACCCCGCGAGCAGGTGGCCGAAGAAGCGCAGCTTGGCGCCTTCGAACGCGGAATGGACGGCTGAGGCGGCCAGGCCGCTCTTGGCCTTGCCTTCCTCATCATTGAAGCCGGTCGCTTTCAGCGCCTCGCCCAGATTGGCGTGGATCAGCTGGAAGGCGTCGGCCCAGGCGTCCCAGATGCTGATGTCGTCCTCGGTCAGGGCGTGGAAGAGCGGCTCGTACTCGACGCCCTCGAACGACAGGGAGCGCGCGACGTAGAGGCCCAGCGCCTTGAGCTCGCGCGCCACGAGCTCCATGGCGGCGACCCCGCCCTTGTCCATGGCGTCGAGGAAGTCGTCGCGGGTTACGAAGGGCGCCTCCGGCCCGCCCCAGAGACCCAGACGGGCGGCATAGGCGAGGTTCTCGGCCGTCGTCGCCCCGGTCGCCGAAACATAGAGAACACGGGCGTTGGGTAGCCGATTCTGCAGCGCCAGACCGGCCATGCCCTGCAGCGAAGCCTTCTTCGTTCCCCGTGCGCCCTTGCCGCCGCCGGCGGCGTTGGCCATGGCGTGGGCCTCATCGAAGGCGATCACCCCGTCGAAGTCTTCGCCCAGCCAGGCGACGATGTGGTCGAGCCGGCTTATCTTCTGGCCGCGCGCCGGCTGGCGCAGGGTGGCGTAGGTGGTGAAGACGATGCCGCGATCGAGCCGCACGCCTTCTCCCAACTTCCAGCTGTTGAGCGGCACGATGTCGTGGGCGCCCCCGCCGATCGCGCCCCAGTCGCGTCGGGCATCGTCCAGAAGGGCGTCGTTCTTGGACAGCCACAGGGCCTTGGTCCGCCCCTGGGCCATGTTGTCGGCGATGACGGCGGCGATCTCCCGGCCCTTTCCGCAGCCGGTGCCGTCGCCAAGGAAGAAGCCGCGCCGGAGCTGGACGGAACCCTCGTCCTCCTCCCGCGACAACCTGAGCTGATGAGCCGCCTCTCCCGGCGTCCACCAGGCGGGCAGCATGCCGGCGTGCGCCTCGCCGGCGTAGATGACCGTCTCCAGCTGGGCGTCGGAGATCCGGCCTTCGAGACGCACCGCCGCCGGAAGAACCGGCCGGTATGACGGGGCGGGCGGGGCGACCGAGGCCATCGGACCGGACTCGACCAGGGCTGACGGGTGGGGCGTCTGCGCCGTCAGGGCGATCCGCGCCAGCCGGTGCGCCTGGTAGAGGCCGACATCGCGGCCCTCGCCCGTCCAGGCGAGGGTCTCATAGGTGATGGGGGACGCTCCCGCGAGGAAGCCGAGACGCCCGGACGGCAGGGCCAGCGACCGGTCCCGGGGCGCCAACAAGGTCTGCGCCCCGAGTTCGAGGCGAACCCTCGGCTTGGCCTTGGCGCGCTCGGGCACAGCCGAGGCCAGGGCGGCGCAGGCGGCGAGATCTTCACCATTCGCGAGCGCAGCGACTGCTGCGCCGCCCTCGAGCCGGTCCAGAACCAGCAACCCGGTCTCCACGCTGGTGCCGTGCCTGGAGAAGGCGCGTGGCGGAAAGCCGATCCGGGCGACGACACGCCCCCTGGCGCTCAGTCGACGCATCAGACCCTCGTCGACGAGGGCGGTGATCGGCACGACAGCGGCCAGGCGCCCGCCATCGGCCAGGGCCGAGAAGGCCCCGGTCAGATGCGCCTCCAGGTCGGTGAAAGGCGGATTGCAGACCGTGACGTCGAATCCGCCCGCGCCCGGCAACAGGTCCTGGACGCGACGTCCATCAAGACGTGACCGCGTCGCCGAAGCGAAGAGGCCGTCGAGCATTCCGGCGCGCCCCTCGGCCAGTTCGTTCAGCGTCAGAACTCCGCCGCAGGCCTCGGCGACGATAGCGATCAGGCCGGTGCCCGCCGAAGGCTCCAGCACCTGGTCGCCCGGGCGGACCTGTGCGGCCAGCACCACCAATGCCGCCAGTTCCGGCGGCGTGGAGAACTGGTCCAGTGCGATCTGATCTTCGCTGCGTCGGCTGTGGGTCAGACCCAGGCCGCCGACCGTCGCCAGAAGGGCGGCGATGGCGGCCGGCGCGTCCTCGAGCCGCGACACCTGGGGCGCCAGCCGGCGGATCTGCAGAACGGTCGCCGCCTCGATGGCCTCGTAGGCGTCCCGCCAGTTCCACAAGCCCTCGGCGTCCGACCCGCCGAAGCCGGTGGTCATGACGCTGGAGACCAGTTTGCGGTCCAGCGGGCGGGACCGGGCCAGGTGGGTGGCGAGCGCCCGGGCGGCGGCCATGAGGTTGGTGGCGCGGTCGCACGGGCGTGGTGCGCCGAAGAGCGAGAGGCTGGCGGTCTGAGGCGGTGTCTGCGCGGCGGTCATGGGAAGGGCTCCGTCGCCTGGAGCGGCGGGCTCATCCCTCCGGTCCTCCAGGCTCGCGCCCAGCCGCCCTTCCTCCCGCCTTCCATGACGAAGGCCCGCCGCGACGATGTCGCGACGGGCCTCGTCGTCTTCGCGCCTGGATCAGGCGGCGTCGTCGAGCGCCGCCTCGCCTTCAGCGGTGACCTCGACGGCGCCGACTCCGTCGTCAGCATCGCCTTCGCTCTCTTCCGCCGTGTCGCTCTCCAGATCGTCAGCGTCCGACGCCGCGACCTCGTCGACGTCGGGCGGCGTGGTCCAGGACAGGCTGGCCGGCGCCCATCCCTTCTCGGCCGCGTTCTCCTCGACCCAGGGGATCAGATCGGCCTTCTTCAGCAGAGCCGCTCGCACATCGGCCCGGTCCATCTCTTCCAGCATCTTCAACAGCAGGGTCTTGGAATGCGACTTCAGGAACTCGGCGTCCGGGGTCCAGTGCAGACTGATGTCCGCGCCGCAAAGCTCGGCGAGTTCGGCGGCTTCGGCCCGGGCCGACTTGCGGATCAGGGTCGTCCGCTCCTCCCGAACATCCAACGTGAGGGCGGTGAGCTCGGCCAGCAAACCCATCTTGTCGCCATGGGCGAGACCATGCACCCAAGCGATCACCGTCTGGCCCGACGCCTCCCAGGCGGCGCGTCGATCGTCGAGCCTCTGGCGGACCTCGCCGTCCAGCGTCTCGATGACGCGACCGCCGGTCGGCTTGAAGGCGGACGCGGTCAGGGCGAGGGCGGACTCGGACCTCTGGCCGAAGGTCCTGACGGCCAGCTGATTGAACAGGCGGGCGATCAGCGCCGTGAAGGCGACGCCGGGATCGTCGGCGAGGGCGCGGATCAGACCGCGGGTGGCCACGTCGGTGCGCACGGCGTGCAGGGCGTGATTGACGCCTTCGGTCTCGGGTTCCGGCGTATCGACCTCGGGCGGCCGGTAGACGGGAGCGGCAGCGATGCCCCCTGCGGAGGCGGGCGCCTGATCGTCGGTCTCGTCCTCGACTTCCGGCTCCACGGGCGTGAAGCACCGGATTTCGATCCCGGTGCGCACTGCAGGACGCAGGAGCAGGGTCGTGGCTGCGCGACCGCTCCATCCCGCCTGATCCATGGCCAGGCGGGCGCGGATCATCACATCGAGCGCGGTGTCCACCGCCTCGGCGTCGGTCGTCTCCGTCAGAACCGCCTCGACCCCATCGACAGCGGCGTTGAAGGCGTCTCGCTTGTCGCGGTAGTCCGCCATCTCCGTGGCCGGAAGCATGCCGCCATAGACGTAACCGGCGGCTTCCAGATCGTCCGCCAGATCCGGTTCTGGGCCCGCCGTGACGTGGACCGCCAGGCCCTCGGCCTCGTAGATCAGGGCGATCTCCCGTGCACGTCGGGTCCAGACTTCGGTGAGAATGGCCGGGTCCAGCAGCACCGGCGGCAGCTCGCCGAACAGATCGGTCTCGGTGCGGCCACCGGCCTCGGCGTAGCGCTCCGGGCCGATGAGGGCGCAGCGAGGGTCGCGCGCGGTGACGCGAGCCTCGTCGAGCTTTTCGGTCACGCGCCAATCCTGGAAACCGTGACCGTCGAGGGTCATCCGGGCCAGCTCCGCCTGCTCGTCGGGGTCGGAAAGCCGGGCGAGCAGGCGAGCCTGGCGCAGGTTCAGCCGGCCGAGCCGCAGCGCCTGCAGCGCGACATCCGGCAGGGCGGACAGGGCCGCGAGACGTTTGATGTCGATTTCCGCGTATCCCAGCGCCTTGGCGATCGTGGGCACGCCGAGCTTGCCCTTCAGCATCCGGCCGATCGCCGCGATGATGTCGGCGACATGGACCGGCACGGCCGTGTTGGTGAGCAGAACGGCCGCGGCCTGGCGGGCTGGGTCCGTCTCGACAAAGACATCGACGAGGAAGCTGTCGTCGATATGCCCCTGTTCGACCAGAAGACGAAGCGCCAGCAGGCGCCGCCGGCCGTCGAGCGCCATGTTGGCGGCTTCCTTCTTTCGACCGGGCCGGACGGTCAGAGGCTGCAGCTGACCGGCGGCGAACAGGGTCTCGGCAAGCAGAGGAATGTCATCGTCGGGGGGCTCGCCGAAGCGAAGGTTCTCCGGGGCGATGTCGAGATCACGGAGATGGACCAGCGGGCGGTTTCGGGTCGACGCGACCTGGAAAGGGGTGGCGACGACGGCGACGGCGGTGGAACGGGACATGAGGGCTCTCCTGCCGCAGGCGAGGTCCATCCCCGCCTTTACGGCGCCCGTCCGCGCCCTTCCTTTCCCGCTTTCTGATGGTCTCGAGCGGCCTCGTTCCAGTCGCCGAACGGGCGCGGCGGAAAGGCGACGATCGCTTCCACGCCATCGCGCTCGAGCCGCCTGGCCAGACGCACCGCGGCGATCTCCCCGGCTTCGCCCCGGTCTCCGGCGATGAGAACCGTCGAGACATGGTGGGGTGCATGCCACCGCGAGAGGTTTCCGGCGGACATGAGCGCCCAGCCCGGCAGGTCGAAGCGGACCATGGCGGACAGGGTGGTGACGACGCCCTCCGCCACCAGCATCCGCGCCGCCGCGGGACGCAGACGGACGGCCGATCCCGGCGGGACCTGACCCACGGTCTTGCGGGGAACGCTCAGACCCGATGCGACCTGCCCGTTGGTCGCGAGATAGGTGAGCTCGACGGCCGTGAGATCTCCCGAGGGCGACCGGATCCCGCTCATCATCGCGCGTCCGGCGCGCCGCCCCGGCCGGTAGACCGAGAGGGGCGCGCGGGGATGTTCGAGCAGGTCGTCGAGGTCTTCCCGCCAAGCGACGCCGCGCACGGCGAGGTGACGTGCGACCACGCCGGTCCGGACGGGTTGTACCCCATCCTGCCAGAGCGCACTCGCGACCGCTCGCCGTCGGGGGTGGTCGATCACGGGCCTGTCCGGCGTGTGCGCGACGCCCATGAGCCGACCGCCGGGATCGACCAGTCCGCGACGCCGCAGGTCGTCGCGCACCTCCCGCCAATCGGCCGCGCCGAAGGTGTGGATGACGACACG
>MGLN01000026.1:8840-13900 GCA_001796045.1 Caulobacterales bacterium RIFOXYB1_FULL_67_16
CGGAACGGTCCGCCTTCCCGTGGCCGGGCGCCGGCACATTGGCGCGCATGCCGGTCTGGTAGAGGTCTCCGCCGAGGATCGCCACGATCTGGCGCAGGCTCACCGGAAGTGCCCGAGGGTGCGCAGGCTGGCCGTACCGTCCCTCCCGACGATCAGATGATCATGGACCTGGATGTCGAAGACCTTGGCGGCGTCGACGATCTTCCGCGTCATCTCGATGTCGGCGCGGGACGGCTCGGGATCGCCCGAGGGGTGATTGTGGACGAGGATGATGGACGCGGCCGACACCTCCAGCGCCCGCCGCACGACCTCGCGCGGATAAACGGGGGCATGGTCGATCGTGCCGTGGGCGACCAGTTCGTCGCTCAGGAGCCGGTTGCGCTTGTCGAGGAACAGGGCCCGGAACTGCTCGCGGGGCTCCTCGGCCAATGCGACCCGAACATAGGCGAGCAAGGCCGTCCAGCTGGTGATGACGGGCCGTCTCGAAGCCTCGGCGCGGACCAGCCGTTCGCTGAGCACACGGAGCAGTTTCAGGTCGGTCAGCGCCCTTGGTCCCAGTCCGCTGGCGCGCGCGAGTTCCGGCACATCGGCGGAAGCGATGGCGGCGATGTCGCCGAACCGGTCGAACAGGGCGTCCACGGCGGGGATGGATGTCTGTCGCATGCTCCGGCCGAGCAGAAGCGCCAGGAGGGCGCGGTCGTCGAGGTTCGCGAGCGAACCCGTGTCGGGCGAACGCCCAACTGCGTCGATCGCGGGTTCGAGGTCAGGAAGCGGGCGCATGGCGGTCTCCAGCAAGGCTCCCAAGCGGAGCATTCCCGGCCGCCCTTCCTTTCTTCCCGATCGCGCTTTTCGATCCGACCGGATCGGCCCAGGTTGATCCGATGAAATGGTGGCTCATCCTCCCGCTCCTCGCCGCGCCCGCGATCGCCCACGCCGATCCGTGCGAGGGGCGACTGCCGGATCGCGCCGGTCAGGTTTTCTCGGGGCAAACCCGCTATGTCGGCGATGGCGACGGGCTCTGCGTCGGTGACAGCACGAACCCCTCCACCTGGATCGAGGTGAGGCTCGCGGACTTCAATGCCCCGGAGCTCAACGCATCGGGCGGACGCGCCGCCCGTGATCAATTGCGCCGTCTGGTGATGGGCCGACGTCTTGAATGCGTGGCGACGCGAGGACGTAGCGGCCGGGTGATCGTCTATGATCGGGTTATCGCGACCTGCCGGCTCGACGGTCGTCGTGTCGGCGACCTTCTGAGGGCCGCCGGGGTGCGCGAAGGCGGCAACTGACCCGGCACACCGCCGTCTCGATGGCGTCGGACGCCGCGCCGGTTCGGATGAATCTTCAGGCTGCCGATATCTCGTTCAGAGATCCGTTTGGCGTGTTCGCGCCAGCCCCTCGCCAGTCATCGGGTGTAGCTCGCGTCGTCGAGCGAAGCGGCGGCCGGATGGCGGCCTTCCGCCTTCCTCTCGCTGTATCGGTCAACGAGGTAGTCTGCCCGCCCTCGAGTGAGGAGGGTGAACTTGAACAACTCCTCCATCACATCGACGAGCCGCTCGTAATACGGCGACGCCAGCATCCGGCCCTGCTCGTCGAACTCCTTGAACGCCTTGGCGACCGAAGACTGGTTGGGGATGGTCAACATCCGCATCCATCGGCCCAGCACGCGAAGCTGGTTCACGGTGTTAAAAGATTGCGATCCGGCGTTGACCTGCATGACCGCGAGGGTGCGCCCCTGCGTCGGCCGAACGCCGCCGCTCTCCAAAGGGAGCCAGTCAATCTGCGACTTGAAGATGCCAGTCATGGCGCCGTGGCGTTCCGGGCTGCACCAGACATGGCCCTCCGACCAGATCGACGCCTCACGCAGTTCCTGAACCTTGGGATGGCTTGGATCGGCGTCGTCTGGCTGGGGCAGACCGCGCGGATCGAAGATGCGCGTTTCGGCTCCGAAGCTCCGCAGGAGACGATCCGCCTCCTCGACAAGCAACCGGCTGAAGGAGCGTTCGCGCAACGATCCATAGAGGAGCAGGAAGCGTGGAGGATGATCGAACGAGATCGGCTCCAACCGATCCAGCGTCGGGTAGTCGATGAACTCGTGCACAAGAGCGGGGAAATCGGTCATGGCTTTCCCATGCCATATATTTCGTATATTCGTGAAGTATGGAATCGAAATCAGCCGTCGATGCATTGTCCGCGCTCGCTCATGAGGGGCGACTGGCGATCTTCCGCGCGCTTGTCCGCGCCGGGCCTGATGGCCTGGCGGCTGGAAAGCTCGGCGAGGCTGTCGGGATCGCGGGCAGCACCCTGTCCAACAATCTGACCGTTCTGACGCGAGCCGGTCTGGCGGCCTCCACACGCGACGGCCGTTCGATCATCTACACCGCCGACTATGGTCGGATGACCGATCTGCTCGCCTTCCTGCTGGAAGATTGCTGCGAAGGGTCGCCGAACGTCTGCGCCCCGTTGGGCGACGTGATCGCCAAGGCCATGTGCTGCCCGCCACAGGTGCGCGCGTGAACCTCACGGGTCTGACCCCAGCCGATCCGGCGTGGTCGGATTTTCTATCGGCCCTGACGGATGCGGGTCTGCCCATTGATGACCTGGCTGACGAGGGGCAGTTCTTTTTCGTCAGCGAGACAGGCGTCTTTGGGGGCCTCACCCAGCTAGGCTCGCATGCCTTGCTGCGCTCCATCGTAGTCCCGCCATCTCTTCGCGGCACAGGCGAAGGTCGCCGTGTGGTCGAGGCGCTGTGCCAGGAGGCTGTTGAACGGGGAGCTTCTACGGCGTGGCTGCTTACGATGGGAGCCGCCGACTTCTTTTCTTCCTGCGGGTTCGAACAGGCTTCCAGAGACATGGCTCCCCTTGCCATTCGAACGACGAAGCAGTTCTCGGGCATCTGCCCCGGCAGCGCGTCGCTCATGCATCGCGGCTTGGTCGCCTGATGTCGGTCTTCGAACGCTATCTCTCGCTTTGGGTGCTGCTGTGCATAGTGGTCGGCGTCGCGCTCGGTGCGCTGGCGCCTGACGGCTTCGCTGCGCTGGGTGACATGGAAGTCGCGTCGATAAACCTGCCGATCGCCGGGCTGGTCTGGCTGATGATCATCCCGATGCTGCTCAAGGTCGATTTCTCGGCTTTGGCGCAGGTCGGCCGTCACTGGCGCGGGATCGGCGTCACCCTGTTCGTGAACTGGGCCGTCAAACCGTTCTCGATGGCCCTGCTGGCATGGCTCTTCGTGTCGGTCTGGTTTCGACCTTGGCTCCCGGCGGCCGAGATCGAGAGCTACATCGCCGGGCTGATCCTGCTGGCTGCTGCGCCCTGCACGGCCATGGTCTTCGTGTGGAGCCATCTGACCAAGGGCGACGCAAATTTCACCCTGTCGCAGGTGGCTCTGAACGACGCGATTATGATCGTGGCCTTCGCCCCCGTCGTCGGCCTTCTGCTCGGCCTGTCCGCCATCACCGTGCCGTGGTCCACACTGGCCCTGTCGGTGCTGCTCTACATCGTGGCGCCGGTTGTCATCGCCCAGATCGTGCGGACCATGATCATGAAGCGAGACACCGATACGCTGGATCGGCTTCTTGCAGTCCTCCAGCCGGTTTCCATCGTGGCCCTGTTGGCGACGCTGGTTCTCCTCTTCGGTTTCCAAGGCGAGAAGCTCTTGGCCCAGTCGCTGGTGATCGGTCTGCTGGCGGTCCCGATCCTGATCCAGGTCTATTTCAACTCTGGGCTGGCCTATCTGCTGAACCGGGCTTCGGGCGAACAACACTCCGTGGCCGGGCCCTCCGCCCTGATCGGAGCCAGCAACTTCTTCGAACTGGCGGTCGCGGCGGCGATCAGCCTGTTCGGCATCCAATCCGGGGCTGCTCTGGCGACGGTCGTGGGGGTGCTGATCGAGGTTCCGGTCATGCTCTCGGTCGTCGCCATCGTGAACCGAAGCAAGCCTTGGTATGAATCCGGCGCGGCTGTGCGGCGCGTCCAGCAGAGAGACGCGCGATGACCATCACCATCTACCACAACCCAAACTGCGGTACGTCGCGGAACACGCTGGCCATGATCCGCGCCTCTGGTGAGGAACCGGTCGTCGTCGAGTATCTGGAAGCGGGCTGGTCACCCGATCTGCTTCGAGCGCTGGCCGATCAGATCGGCAAGCCGCTCAAGGCCCTCATCCGCGACAAGGGCACCCCGGCGGCTGACATTGGTTTACTGGGCGAGGGTGTCAGCGATGACGACATCATCGCCGCCATGGTCGAGCACCCGATCATAGTGAACCGCCCCATCGTTGTGACGCCGAAGGGGACGGCCCTATGTCGTCCCTCAGAGGCCGTGTTTGCCCTGCTGGATCATCGTCCTGTGCGTTTTGTGAAAGAGGACGGGGAAGTGGTCGAGATCGCTGAGGGCGAGGTCATGACTGAAGGTCGCCTTCCATAGATCGGCGACGAACCCTTGCTGTCGCCCGCCGACAACGGGCATCGCGAAATATAGTTTGGACAAGTCCTCTGGCGCGTAAGCCGCGTTCATCGCGCCAGTGCTCTATATTCACGCCAGCCACACCGCACGTCGAACTGACTTGCCAGAAAGTCGCCTCAAACGGCCCTCTCCCTCGAAGTCTCGATGGTCTTCGAACGGATGGTCGTCATGCCGCCAGCACGCCTCGCCGGTCTCGCCGCCGCCTTGCTCGTCGCGCTTCAGGCGTCCACCCAGACCTTCGCCTGGCTCTATCGCTATCATGTGACGCTGGGGCCGGCGCTCCGGCTGGACGAGACAGGCGTCTACTGGCCCTGGATGATCCTCGTCTGGCGTCAGAGGTTCGGGGCGGCGGAGGCGGACGCCTTCGCCCTGCCGCTCTCGGTCTTCATGCTCGTGATGGCCGCGGGCGCGGGGAGCCTGCTTCTGTTCGACGGCGGCGCCGTGAAGCGAACGCGCGGGTGGGGCGGCCTCGCGGAGGCTCAACGTGCGGGCCTGAGGCACGACGCAGGGTGCGTCCTCGGGCGGTTGCAGGGCCGTCTTCTGGCGACGACTGACCTGCGGCCGACGCTCGTGACGGGCGGGACCCGGGCGGGCAA
>MGLN01000026.1:13984-17659 GCA_001796045.1 Caulobacterales bacterium RIFOXYB1_FULL_67_16
GTCCGCGCGCTTCAATCCTCTGGCGGAGATCCGACCCGGGCCACAGGAACTGGCGCAGGTCCAGCGGCTGGTCGCCATCCTCAGCGATCCGGGAGGCGCGCGGGACGACGAGGCCATCTGGGACAAGGCGGCGTCCGAGATCCTCGAAGCCGTGATCCTGCACGTCCTCTACACGGCGCCGGACGCGGACAAGACGTTGTTGACGGTGAGAACGATCCTAGCCGATCTGGACGCCGCCGCCGACGTCATGGTCCGGACCCTTCATCGTCTGGGTCCCGAGGGCGTCCCCGAGGTCCATCCCTTCATCTCCACGGCGGTGAAGGGCTACGCGGCGATGCACGACCGCTTTCGCACCTCGGTGCAGGGCACGGCGCGCAGCTATCTCAAATGGCTTGCCGGCGACGATCTGGTTCGCGCGATGTCGGCATCGGATTTCGCGCTCGGCGACCTCATGTGCGCCGAGGCGCCGGTCTCCCTCTATGTGCAGGTCGCTCCGGCCGACGCCGTCGCCTTACGACCGGTGATCCGGCTTCTCTTCTACGCGGCGGCCCAGGCCCTGACCGCCGCCGAGCACGCCGACGACTCGGGCCGCGAGAAGCGCCGGCGCCTTTTGATGCTCATGGACGAGTTCCCCCTGCTGGGCCGACTGGCCTTCTTCGAGAAGTCCCTGCGCCTGATGAGCGGCTACGGCATCAAGACGATGTTCGTCGCCCAGTCCCTGAACGACATCGTCGAGACCTATGGGGCCAACAACACCATCCTCGACAACTGCCATGTCTACACCGCCTTCAGCGCTCTCGACCCGCTGACGCAAGACAAGGTGTCCAAGCTCACAGGCACCGTGCTGGAGCGGAAGACCAGCCGCAGTGGTCCGGCGGGGCTGGGCGCCGGCCGGAGCTCGGTGTCCCGCTCCGAGATCGAACGCCCCCTGCTGGAGCCGGGCGAAGTCCGGGCGCTGCCGGACGAGGTGCAGCTGACCTTTGCGGCAGGGCACAGGCCGCTGCGGACACGCAAGGTTCTCTACGACAGGGAGCGGCCCTTCCGGACGCGCGCGGACCTGCCGCCGCCGGATCAGGCGGCTGGCGTCGATACGCCTGGCGCACCGGTTCACCCATGGGCGGGACGACGGGGCCTGGGCGAGGATCCAGAGGCGGCCCTTCCGCTGTTCAAGGAGGTGGAGGCGGCGATCCATGATCGACGCGTCGCCGCCAAGGCGGCCGAAACCTACGAGCGGATATCGACCGCGTTCGCGGCGGAACAGGCGGTGCTCGATGGGTTGCAGGGAGGCGGCGATGGGCGGGCGTGAGACCGGGGCGACGCGGGTTCAGGTTTATCTCACGGACCCTCGCGTGGTCGCAGCCCTGCAGCGCGAAGCGCGGTCGGCCAACATCCCGATCAGCCAAGCCGCCGGACGCTCGCTTGCAAAGGGCCTGGCCAGAAGCCTGCCGGCCGATCCGGACGACCGTCTGCTTCAGCTCGACCGAGCGCTGAGAGACCACATGCGGTCGACGGCGCGAGACATGCAAATCATCCAGGAGCTGGTCATCGAGGTCGCCCGCGCCTTCTTCATGCGTTTGCCGGACGCCGTCACGGATCAGGATCCTGTCGCCCGCGCCGCAGTGGACCGCCGGATCGAACAGCTTCTCGATGACACGGCCGCCCGGTTGATCTCGGGCGGCAGGCCGCAGCGCGGGACGGTCGAATGAGCGTCCATCCCATCGTCGGCGAACGGAAGCTGGAGGCACTTCGCCACGCGCTGGGGCCCGACATCCTAGCGGCGCTGACCGATCCCCTCGTGGTCGAAGTCCTCGTCAATCCGGATGGACGCCTGGTCCTGGATCGCGTCGGGACCGGGCGGGCCGATACCGGCCACGGGCTTGAGCCAGAAGCCCGGGAACGGGTCATCCGGTTGATCGCGGACTATGTCGGGGATCCGGTCACCCGGGAGAATCCACGTCTGGCAGGGGTTCTCCCGGTTACCGGAGAGCGGTTCCAGGGGTTTCTCCCGCCGGTCACCGCCGCGCCCGCCTTTTCGATCCGGAAGCGACCCGCCGTGATCTGGACCCTGGACGACTATGTCCGTGACGGCGTGGTGACGGAGGGGCAGGCCGAGGTCCTGCGGGCCGCGGTGCGGGATCGCCGGAATCTGCTGATCTCGGGCGGTACGGGGTCGGGGAAGACGACGCTGGCAAATGCGCTGCTCGCCGAGCCGGCGTTCGCGAACGACCGTGTCTTCCTGATTGAAGATACGCCGGAACTTCAATGTTCCGCGTGGGATCTCGTCGCCACCCTCACACGCCGCCACCCTGTGCCGATCGGGGTCGTCGATCTGGTCCGTGACGCTTTGCGCATGCGACCTGATCGGATCGTCGTTGGAGAAATGCGCGAAGGGTCGGCGGCGCTCGAAACGCTCAAGGCCTGGAACACCGGGCATCCAGGCGGCCTTTCGACGATCCACGCGAATTCCGCCCGCGAGGCTGTGGCCCGGATCGAGGACCTGATCGCCGAAGTCGGGCCGGCGATCCCGCACCGTATGATCACCCAGTCCATCGACATCATCGTCCACATCCGCCGGACCCGGACGGGCCGGGTCGTCGATGACCTGCTGCCCATTGGAAGCTGACGCGGCGCATCGCGCGCTCGATCTGCGAGAGAGCCCCAAAGGCCTGAAATATCCGCGTGATTGCAAATTGCGCGGATGTGTGGTTCGTATTCGACGAAAATATCGACGAATACGATCACAAGGACGCTCATTCGTGACTCAGAAACGCGAAAAATTCCGCGAACTGGCGGAAGGTCGCACCACCAAGGCGCTCGATGCGATCGCCCGGATCGGCAACCTGTCGAACCGGCAGGTCTATGAGTACGAGGATGCGGAGGTGAAGAAGATCATGCGGGCGTTGCGTGATGCCGTCGCGGAGGTCGAGGCCCGCTTCGAGGCTCCCCGGACCCGCAAGTCCGGCTTCAAGCTGTAGGCCGCCATGACCCACTCCAGCATCACCCCGATCCTTATCGACGACGTCGGTTTCCTCGTCTCGACCACCATCGAGCGTTGCCCGCGCACCATGATGGTGCGGGAGTTGGCCAAGAACGCGATGGAGGCCGCGTCCCTCGCGCCCGAAGGCAGCCGTCAGGTCATCTTCCGCACTGTGACGTTCAACGACACGCCCAAGCTTGCGATCTGGAACACCGGACCGGGCATGGACGCCGCCGAGCTCTACCGGATG
This sequence comes from Caulobacterales bacterium RIFOXYB1_FULL_67_16, assembly GCA_001796045.1. Taxonomy (GTDB): domain Bacteria; phylum Pseudomonadota; class Alphaproteobacteria; order Caulobacterales; family Caulobacteraceae; genus Brevundimonas. The sequence goes on from MGLN01000026.1 coordinate 17,212, forward strand.
TGCGATCTGGCCTCGTCCATCCGCAAGCAGAAGGGCCTGGACGCGAACTTCGGGATGGGCGCGAAGGTGGCGTCCCTGCCGTCCAACCGACTGGGGATGGTCTATCGCTCCTGCAAATCCGGCGCGGTCAATGAGGTGATCCTCTGCGAACGCGACGGGCGGTACGGGCGTCTTCGGCGAACGCTGGAGAACGGCGACCTCGTCGAGGTCATCGATGTGACCGAGCTGGCCGCCGAGGAAGGATACGACCTGACGGAGGACTGGACGGAGGTTCGCCTGCTGGGGAACGAGGCGGATCAGGAGACCGCCCGTGCGCCTTACAACGGCGATCCGGTGGTCGATGCGCAGTGGCTGGCCACCTACCTGTATCACCGGTTCTACCGCCTGCCTGACGGCGTGCGCGTGACCCTGCTGGCTGGAACGCACAAGCTCGGAGACGGGACCCGGG
>MGLN01000026.1:17665-29076 GCA_001796045.1 Caulobacterales bacterium RIFOXYB1_FULL_67_16
AGCCCCTGCCGCGACGCGCCGCCGCGGGAGCCTTTGAGCGGACCGAGACGGTCGAGGCGCCGGGCGGTGTGAAGATCCACTATTTCTACGACCCGCCCTATGAAAAGTCGCCGAGCCACAACCGCTCGATCAGCGGCGCCATCCAGTCGGCCCTCAGTCTCGCCGGCGTCGTCTATCGCGACGAGCTCTATGATGTGAAAACCGGGCGCGGCTGGTCCATCAACGCCCCCCTGTTCGGCATCCCCTTCGGATCGAAGCACATCTCCGTCCATATCGAACTGCCGGACGACGCAGACGTGCTGCCGGAGGCCTACCGTCAGTTCCTGCGATACCAGGCCGGCGAGCAGGACACGGTTCAAGCCGCCCATTTCGGCGACCTCGTCGCACAGCATCGCCCCCAGTGGCTCATCGACGTCATTCGGTCGTTCGCGCCGGAGAGCACCTCCAGCGACGACATCCGTGACGAACTTCAGAAGCTGCTCGACGACCTGCGGGTTCGCCGGGTCTCCCCGAGGCCGACGCCCACGGGAATCCGTCTGGTCGATACGGCGAGCGGCGTGGGCGCCCAACCTCAGCGTGACGGCGAGGGCGGAGCCGGCGGGGCCTCCAGGCCGAAGACAAAGCACATCGATCTGAACCTCGCCCCGCAGGGGTCGAAGGCGGCCGATCTGTGGAAAGACCGGGAACGCGCGCCCGAGATCGTCCTGCTGAGGACAGCCGAGGAGATCGAGGAGAAGCAGCTCAAGGGTCGGGCCGGTCGGTACTACGAGAACGGCCAACTGTTCCTCAACATGCTCTATCCGTCGATCGGCGAGATGAAGGATGCGCTCGAGGCCTCCTATGCGACGGTCGCCGACCTCGACAGCATGCGTGAAGCCGCCGTTCGACAGGCGGAGAAGAGCATGGTCCTGCGCGTCGGTCGGGCGGTGGTGTTCGCCCTGGCCAAGCAGCTCAACAAGGAATGGGATCCCGACGCTGTGCGTCACGCCCTCGCGCCGGAAAGCCTGAGCCTGGCGGCCGACGATTTTTACGACTCGATCCAGAGCGCCCGTCGAAGCATGGGGCGTCAGTTCCGTCCAAACCGACAGGGGGACGAGGCGCAGGTCGAGGACGAAGACGACTTCCTGCGCGAGACCGCCTGACCCGGCTCAGGGTCTGTCGTCTCGATCGTCGACATCGATGGACGACGGCCGCGACCGCTTGTCAGCCGTCGTCCAGGCGCTGGCGGACGGCCGGCGGATCCCTGTTTGAGATGTCACGGGCATCCGCCGGTCCCATGCTGACCCGTCCCAGACCACGCCCGACAATATTCGGCGGTCCGACAAGCTTCTGATGTCATGCGCTTCGCGCTTTCGGGAGGCTTGGCGTCGATCCGATTCTCTCGTCGGCGCCCTGTCGCGCATTCCGGCCAAATCCGGACCCATTGAGGTCTGAAGTCAGCAACGGCGGGCCTTTCGGGTGAATTGGAGAAAGTCGCGGACGACTTGCGCCGTCGCGAGATTTCAATGGACGGTCGATGGATTTCGAGGCCGATCCAGAAGCAAGAACCCGCTGTCAAAATATATTCACAGGCCGCGTTGACAGGCTGTGGATGGTTTTGCTTGCTGTAGATCGTCAACGCCGACCTTCCGGCCCGACTACAGGAACTCAAACCATGCGACGTTTACTTCAACGTGGCCTTTCGGCCGCGACGGTGACTTGCGGCCTGTTCTTCGCCGGACAGGCCCTGGCGGGCGGATCCGGGATGCCCTGGGAGGGACCGCTCCAGCAGATCGTGGAATCGATCACCGGGCCGGTCGTCCAGGCCGCCGCCGTCGTGGCCGTGGTGTTGTTCGGCGCCGGGGTCGCCATGAGCGAGAACGGCTCGTCCATGCGGCGAGGTCTCGGGATACTCTTCGGCCTGTCGATCGCCTTCGCCGCGTCGACCTTCTTCCTGCAGTTCTTCGGCTTCGCCGGCGGGGCGGAGATCGCCTGATGTCCGAGACGTCGTCCGATCACCGCCCGCCAGGCTGGGATCTTCCGGTCGCGGGAGCCCTGACCGAGCCCGTCACCCTGGCGGGGATGCCTCGCGACTACGCCATCCTGATGGGCACCGTCGCGGTGGTGTTGGGGCTGGCACTGCGGATCTGGTGGCTAGGCCTCCTGTGGTGGGCGGTCGCCCACGCGATCGGCCTCTACGCCGCGCGGGCTGACAAGCGGTTCTTCGACGTCCTTCGCCGCCACCTGGCCCTGCCGGGCCATCTCGATGCGTGAGAGCTGATCATGCGCTTTCTGGATGAACATCGCCGCCGGCCCGCGCTTCTGGCCGATCATCTGCCCTGGGCGGCCATGGTCGCCCCCGGGGTGGTGCTGAACAAGGACGGCTCCTTCACCTGCGGCCTGCGGTTTCGGGGGCCGGACCTGGAGTCGGCCTCCGACCTGGAGCTGATGTCGGTTCGAGCGCGGCTCAACAACGCCCTGAAGCGTCTGGGCAGCGGATGGTGCCTCCATGTCGAGGCGCGCCGCAGACCCGCCCAGCCCTATCCCACAAGCGAGTTCGAGATCGCTGCGGCCTGGCTGGTCGACGCCGAGCGCCGCTCCCTCTTCGAGACCAGTGAGCCGGCCTATGAGACCGATTACCGGGCGGCCCTGACCTGGCTCCCGCCGGCGGACCAGACCCGTCGGGTGGAGCGCGTCCTCTTCGACGGCGCCGACCCGGCGAGCCGGGACTGGCGCACCGCCCTGGACGCTTTCGCCCGCGAGACCGCGCAGATCGTCGACCTTCTGGCCGCCGCCCTTCCGGAGGTCGCGATGCTGGACGACGCGGAGATCCTGACCTGGCTGCATGACTGCGTGTCTCCGAGGTCGGTCCGGCTCGCGCTGCCCGCGACACCGATGTTCCTCGACGCCTGGCTGGCGGACGCGCCTCTGCTCGGCGGCGTGTCTCCGACACTGGACGGCCAAACACTGAAGGTCGTCTCGGTGCGGGGGCTTCCCGCGAGCACGCGGCCGGGACTGCTCGACGCCCTCGGGGCCTTGCCCTTCCCCTATCGCTGGAGCGCGCGCTGGATCGGTCTGGACAAGGCGGACGCCGAGGTCGAGCTCGTCAAGCTGCGCAAGCGCTGGTTCGCCAAGCGCAAGGGGGTCGGGGTCCTCCTGCGCGAGGCCATCACCAAGGAGGAGGTCCCGCTCCTCGATACGGATGCGTCGGCCAAGACCGACGAGTGCGACGGCGCGCTCGAAGCACTCGGCTCGGATGCCTGCGCCTACGGCTATCTGACCACGACGATCACGGTGATGGCGCGCGATCCCGAACGGGCGGCGGAGCAGGCCCGGGCGATCGAGGCGACGCTCAACGCCCAGGGCTTCGTCGCCCGCACCGAGGACCTGAACGCGGTGGAGGCCTGGCTGGGCTCCCTGCCGGGCGAGCCCTATGCGGATGTGCGTCGGCCTCTGGTCTCCACCCTGAACCTCGCCGACCTCCTGCCGATCTCGGCGGTCTGGGCCGGTCCGACATCGGACCCGCGCCTGCAGGGGCCGCCGCTGGCGGTCGCAAGGACCAGTGGATCGACGCCGTTCCGGTTGGCCCTGCATGTGGGCGATGTCGGCCATGCGATGGTCGTTGGGCCGACCGGCTCGGGCAAGAGCGCGCTGCTCGCCTTCCTCGCCCTTCAATGGTTCCGCTATCCCGAGGGCCGGGTCGTGGTCTTCGACAAGGGCCGCAGCGCGCGGGCCGCGGCCCTGGCGGTCGGCGGGCGCTGGCATCCGCTCCAGCCCGGCGGCGCGTTCACCCTCCAGCCCTTGGCGCGCATCGAGGATGACGGCGAACGGGCCTGGGCCTCGGAGTGGCTGGCCGACGCCGTGCGGCTCGCGGGCCTCGAGCCGACGCCGCGCATTCGCGAGGAGATTTGGGCCGCGCTCGGCGCCCTGGCCCAGGCCCCGGTGGCGCAGCGGACGCTGACCGTCTTCACGGCCCTGGTCCAGGATAAGGCCGTGGCCGCGGCTCTTGAGCCCCTGACGCTCAAGGGGCCTCATGGCGCCCTGATCGACGGCGTCGCTCCGGAAGACGAGACGCTCGCCGCCTTCGAATGCTTCGAGCTCGAGAGCCTGATGGCGACCCCGTCGGCGGTGGCGCCGGTGCTCGCGGCCCTGTTCCACGAGATCGAGCGCGGCTTCGACGGTCGGCCGACCCTGCTGATCCTCGACGAGGCCTGGCTGTTCCTCGGCGAGACGGCCTTCGCCGCCCGTATCCGCGAGTGGCTGAAGACGCTCCGCAAGAAGGGCGTGGCGGTGGTCTTCGCCACCCAGTCGCTCGACGACGTCGTACGCTCGTCGATCGCGTCGGCCCTGATCGAAAGCTGCCCGACCCAGATCTTCCTGCCCAACCCCCGTGCGCTCGAGCCGGCCTCGGCGGACCTCTACCGGATGTTCGGTCTGAACCGCCGCCAGCTGGAGCTGATCGCCTGGGCCACCCCCAAGCGCACCTACTACCTGCGTCAGCCCGAAGGGCGGCGGCTTTTCGACCTCAAGCTCAGCGGAGCCGGGCTCGCCCTCTGCGGCGCCTCGTCTCCCGAGGACCAGACCCTCATCGAGAGCGTGCTGGCGGCTCTCGATCCGGCCGATCCGCGGCCGGACCGTTTCGCCCGCGAATTCCTCAAAGCCAAGGGAGTCCATCATGTCGACAACGTCTTCGACAGCTTCGATCCGGTCGTCGCGCATCGTCTCGCGGCCGAATAGCCGACGCTGGCTCTGCGGGCTCGCAGCGCTTTCGCTGTCGCTTGCGGCGGCGCCCCAACCGGCGAGCGCGCAATGGGCGGTGTATGACGCCAAGGCCGATGTCGAGGCGATGCTCTCGGCCGCCAGGCAGATCGAGAGCCTCGCCAACGAGGCCCGCGCCCTGGCCAATCAGGCCCGCAGCCTCGCCGCTTCGCCCTACAGCCATCTCGCGGAATCGTCTGAGACCTTGCGCGACATCGGCGAGCTGGCGCGCACGGTCCGCGGAACGGCCTCGACCCTCGACGGCGTTCAGCGGCAGTTCGCGGATCTGTATCCGGACGATCTCTCCCTCTCGGACCTCACGGCCCTCGGCGCCGATCGGTCCACGACCGCCCGCCGGACCGCCGAGGACCTGGCGCGCACGGCGGCGGAACTGGAGCGACTGGCCCAGAGCCGCGACGGCCGCCTGCGCGGGGCCATGGCCGCAAGCGAGGCGGCGGAGGGCGAGACGGCCGCGATCCAGTCCTCGACCCAGATGCTGTCCGTTCTGGCCGAGGATCTGGCCAGCATGCGGACGGTGCTTCTGGCCCAGTCCCGGCTGATGGCCGAGGGCGCGGCGCGTCAGGCCGCCGACCGCGAAGCCGCGATCGAGGCCCGCCGCCGCTTCTGGGAACGGGGGACCGCCACGCCGGCCGCCCCGTCCTTCAACCCCTTGCCCCACGCCCGGGACTGAGGAGCGCTGTCATGGCCGGCCCCGGAATGGAGACCCCGAACGAGTTGATGGTGGTGTTTTCCAACACCGTCACCGCCGGCTTCGACGCCCTGTCCGGGTCGGTCAACGGCGTCTTCGGCCTGCTGATCGCGCTCGTCGTGGCCCTGACAGGAATCCAGTGGGCGCTCTCGCCCAATCGCGAGGTCCTCGCGTCCGGCTTCGGAAAGGTCCTGCTGATCGGCGCCTTCGCCTGGATCATCAACGACTGGCAGGCCCTGTCCGAGACCATTTATGCCGGATTTCTGGAGCTGGGTCTGACGGCCGGGGGAGGCTCCCTGTCTCGCGAGGAGTTCCTCAACCCCGGAGCCATCCTCCAGCAAGGCTGGGAGATCGTGAAGGCCCTGGGAGAGACGCCGGCGCCGGTCGAGAACCCGCTCGACGTCATGGGCAACGTGGCCGACGCCCTGATCCTCGGTCTGGCGATGATCGGCATCATGCTGGCCTTCGCCATCCTGGCCCTGCAGATCATCGTCTCCCTGCTGGAGTTCAAGATCGTCACCCTGGGCGGCTTCGTCCTCCTGCCGTTCGGCATCTGGAACAAGACCGCCTTCCTGGCCGAACGACCGCTCGGCTACGTCGTCTCCTCGGGGCTCAAGGTGCTGGCCTTGGCCATCGTCGTCTCCGGCGCGCGGACGATCTTCGACCAGCTGCAGCCCTCCGCCAATCCCGACATCTATGAAGCCCTCACCATCCTGGTCGCCGCCCTGCTGCTGGCGATGCTGGCGATCTTCATCCCCAACCTGGCCTCGGCCTTGGTGACCGGCGGCCCCGCCCTCGGTGCGGGCGCGGCCCTGACCAGCGGGCTCGCCGTCGCCGGGGCGGGAGCGCTCGTCGCCGGCGGGGTCGCGGGCGCGGGCGCCATGGCCGGACGGGCCGCCGCGATCGGCGGGTCTTCGCGATCCGCCGCGGGGGCCGCGTCTGCGGCGCGATCATCAGGAGGCGGACCTTCCTCGGGAGGCGCTCCGTCGGGCGGCGGACCGCGGCCATCACCGGGCCCCGGACCCGGATCGGGGCCCGCCGGGCGCACGCGAGATCCGGCGCCCTCTGCCGGTGACGCCGCGCCGACCTCGGGCGGTGCGGCTGCCCCGAGTTCTCCCACCCCAGCGCCGTCCGAGGCGCCGCCCCCTCAGCCGGATTCGTCCGGGCCGCCTCCGGGCAAGGCCGGGCCCCAGGCTGAGACCCGTTCCCGGCCGTCCCTGTCCGAGGACCGGCCGCTGGGCGGGGGCGCGAAGGGGGGACGCGTCGCCGGCCGATCCGCCGCCCTCCAAGCCTTCTTCATCGCCAACTCCGGTCGCGCCCTGATGCCGGCCGGCGAGAACAGCGGCGCCCTCAAGCCCACCGTCAGATCCGAGGATTGAGCATGCATCCCTTCTTCAAGCCCAAGCGCGCCCTGACCGCGTCGCCCGAGGCCACCCCCTACCAGAGGGCCGGCCAGGTCTGGGACGACCGGATGGGTCTCTCCATCGCCCATGCCCGCAACTGGCGCCGCATCGCCCTGGCCAATCTCGCGCTGGCGGCCTTTCTCGGCGCCGGCTGGTGGGTCCAGGCCGATCGGGCTGTGGTCCGGCCCTTCGTCGTCGAGGTGTCCGACTGGGGGCAGACCCAGAGGATCACGGCCCTGGACGGCCGGTACGAACCGACCGAGGCCCAGACCGGCTATGCCCTCGCGCAATGGGTCCGGGACGTTCGGTCGAAATCGATCGATCCGATCGTGATCCGGCAGAACTGGCTGCGCGCCTACGACCTCCTTACGCCGAAGGCCTCGGCCTTCCTGAACGACTGGGCCCAGGCCAATGACCCGTTCGCGGAGGCTGGCCGGGAAGCGGTCAATGTCGAGGTGCTCAACGTGGTCCGCCGCAGCGACCGCACCTTCGACCTGCAATGGCGCGAGACCCGCTTCGTGAACGGCCAGCAGGCCGGGGCGGAGCGTTGGCGCGCCCTGATCACCGTCGCCCATCAGCCGCCGCGCAACGAGGCCGAGCTGATGCGCAATCCCCTTGGCCTCAAGATCGAGGATGTCTCATGGACCCCCGACGCTTCCTGAGCGTGACCGCCCTTTCGGCCGCCGCCGCCCTCGCGCTCTCCGGCTGCGCCCTGCTGCGAGGGCCGGACGCCGAACCCATCAATCTGGCCGAGGCGATCACGCCCGAGGTCCCGGCGCCCGAGGTCGGGCCCGAGCCTGTCCTTTCGTCGGAGGCGGACCCGGCTCCGCCTCCCGTCGAGCCGGGCTCGACGGCCCGACCCTACCCCGAGGCGGTCGCCCAGGCGGAGCCGCCGCGACGGGGTCGCGCCGAGACGCCGCCGCCGGAGACGCCGTCCGGACGCGCCGCGATCGCACAAGCCAATCGATCCGCTCGCGCCGCCTCCAGCGCCGACGGCTTCGTGGGCGGAGTCCAGGTGTTCGGCTGGTCCGACGGTCGGGTCTACGAGGTCTGGACCGCGCCCCTGCGGGTCACCACCCTCACCCTGGCGCCGGGCGAGACGGTCACGGCCAAGGCGGCCGGGGATACGGTGCGCTGGCAGATCGGCGAGAGCCAGTCGGGCGCCGGCGCTTCATCCCGGACCCATGTCCTGATCAAACCCCTGCAGGCGGGTCTGGAGACCAACCTCGTCCTGACCACCAGCCAGCGGGTCTATCTTCTGACCTTGCGCAGCGGCGCCGCCGACGCCTTCAACGCCGCCATCGCCTGGGACTATGGCTTCGCCGCCTCGAGCCGCCCGGTCGCCGACCCGCTGTCGGGCCTGCCGCCGGTCGATGTGCAGGCGGCGACGCCTCAGGGGCCCCTCGACGCCCGCTACAGGATCGAGGCGCGAGGCCGGTCCCCGCGCTGGGCTCCGACCGCCGTCTTCAATGACGGCGCACGGACCTTCATCACCCTGTCGCCGGGAGCCTCGATCGATGAGGCGCCGGCCCTCTTCGTTCGGGCCGGCGAGGAACTCCAGCTGGTCAACTACCGGCAGGCCGACGGCGTCCTGATCGTCGACAGGCTGTTCGACGAAGCCGAGCTCCGGCTCGGAGACCGTCGTCCGCAAATCGTCCGCATCCGTCGCATTCCGGGAGCCGCCCGATGACCGATCCCAATCTCTCTCCAGACAGCCCTCGCGACGACGTCGCCCCGCCTCCGTCCACCCCGACAGCGACGCCCAAGACTCCTCCGCCGCCCCTGATGGGCCGGGCGCCGCGGCCGGGCGCCGTCCGCATCCGCAAGCCCGTCGTCCAGGGTGCGGTGATGGTCGCCGCCCTGCTTGTGTCCGGCTCGCTCGCCTGGGCCTTCGTCGTCCAGCCGCAGATGACGCGTCAGGCCCGGGACGCCGCCGAGGCCGATGGCGCGGGCGAGGCCCGGGGCAGCGTTCGACCCTCGGAGCGGGTGACCGACCAGCCCGCGAGCTATGACCGGCTCGCCCAGGCGGACGCCTTGCCGGAGCGCCGGGGCGCCACGCCGGAAGATGAACCTCCCGTCGCCTCGCCGCCGCCCGCACGCGTGCCGGCGCCGTCATACGCCGCGGCGCCCAGAGGGCCGCGACCGGCGGAGCAGGCGGCGGCGTCCGGGCTGTTCTTCGGAAGCCCGTCGAGCGGGGCCGCCGCTCCGGTCGGAGGCCGGCGATCGGATGCGCCGCCGTCCCCGGCAATGCGGGACTATGGCGCGATCTACAGTCCCCACGGCCTCCTGGCGCCGGTTTCCCCCTATGAGCTGAAGGCCGGCGCCATCATCCCGGGCGTCCTGCTGACGGCCGTGGACACCTCGCGTCCCGGTCCGGTCGTGGCCACGGTCAGCCAGAACGTCTTCGATTCCATCACCGGTCGCCATCTCGTCGTCCCGCAGGGGACGCGCCTGATCGGACGCCATGAAGGCGAGAGCGCTCACGGCGACCGTCGGGCGTTCCTGGTCTGGGATCGGCTGATCCTTCCCAACGGCAAGAGCCTGATCCTGTCCGAAGAACCGGGCGTGGACGCGCAGGGCGCAGTCGGCGTGCGGGGAGAGGTGGATCGTCGGCTTCTGCCGCTCGGCGTGGCGACCCTGTTCGCGGGCGCCATCACGACCCTGGGCGAACTGGCGCGCGGCGGATCCGAGGACCGCTCGTTCGCCGCCAGTGCGGGGAGCGCCGCGTCCATCGAGGCCTCCCAGGTCGGCGGACGGCTCGTCGATCGCGAGCTCGGCGTCCAGCCGTCCATACGGGTCAGGGCGGGGGCTCCGGTCCGGGTGATGATCACCCGCGACCTCATTCTGGAGCCGTACCGCCGATGACCCGTCTCCGTCGTCTTCTCGTGGCGGCCGTGGCGCCCGCGGTCGGCCTCCTCGCCTTCGGCGCGGTCGCGGCGCAGCGGCCCGCCGTCGCCCTGATCAATGAGAGCCCGAGCCTGCCTCGGGGCGTCTATGTCCGCACCGAGGCCCCGGACATCGAGCGCGGCGCGGTGGTCGCCATTCGTCAGCCCGAGATCGTGCGGCCCTATCTCTCGCGCCAGGGGATGCCCGGCGAGGTGCGGCTGATCAAACGGGTGGCGGCGACGGGCGGCGAGATGGTGTGTTCGGACGGTCGGTGGCTGATCGCGCCGATGCGCACGGTCCGCATCCACGCCCGTGATAGCGCAGGCGTCGCGCTTCCGGCCTGGCGAGGCTGTCGCAGGCTCGCCGCCGACGAACGACTGCTGCTCGGCGATACGCCGTCCAGCCTGGACAGCCGGTACTTCGGGCCGGTGAGGACCGCCCAGATCGAGGGCGTCTATCGGGAGACCCTGACATGGTGAGCCACCTTCTTCCTCTTGCCGCCGTCATCGCCATCGCGGCGACGCCGGTCGCGGCCCAGACCCGCGTCGACTGGCGTCCGGCCGGCGGCGACCTGTTCGTGGGCGTCGTTCCGGAAGCACCCGCACCGGAGGCCGCTGGCCTCGAGGCCGTCCGTCTGGCGGACCTCGACCAGCCCTTCGCCGACGCCATCGCCGAAGCGGCCGACCGGCATGGCCTGGATCGCAAGCTGCTCCATGCCCTGGTCGTGGTGGAAAGCGCCTATCGCGCCCAGGCCTGCTCCCACGCCGGCGCCTGCGGCCTGACCCAGCTGATGCCGGGCACCGCCGCGGATCTCGGCGTGCGTGACCGCTTCGATCCCTATGAGAACCTGCGGGGAGGGGCCGACTATCTGGCCCGCCAGATCCTCCGCTTCGGCGACCTCCGCCTTGCCCTCGCGGCCTATAATTCGGGACCGGATCGGGTCGCCCGGCTGGGCCGGATCCCGAACATCACCGAGACCCAGAATTACGTCGTCTCGGTGATCAACTGCTACCTGGCGCTCACAGCGGGACGCGGGGTGCGATCGTCGCGGGAATGCGTCCCGGCGGAGGCCGGGCTGTGACCTTGGCGACGGCCCCTCATGACGGCGCGGAGGCGGCCGCGCCGTCGCCCCGGGAGACGCTCCTGACCCGCGCGGAGGCGTCCGTGTTCCTGGAGGGCAAAGGCATCCGGATGAAGCCGACGACCCTGGCGCGCGCCTATTCGACCGGGTCGGGCGGCCCGCCGTGCCGGCACATCCGGAACAAGCCCTACTACCCGCTGGACCTGCTGGAGACGTGGGCCGAGGCCCAAATCACAGCGCCCGCCGCCTCATCCAGCGAGCGCCAGCGGCTGCGGCGGGAGGCCCGGCGTCGGGAGGCGACCTCATGACGACCACCCGCCCCAGTCTCGAGACCCTGATGAACGACCCGACGGTCAGTTATCCGCTCAAGGCCGTGCTGCTGGTCTGGTGGAGCCGGGATCCTCTGGATGCGGCCAACGATGCGGCGGCGCTCGCCTCGGTCATGGGGGATCGCGCGACGGCGCTTCTGGAACAGCGTCATGGCCCATGACGACGGGCTCGAGCGGTTTCTGGGCTGGCGGCAGGTCCGGGACCTGACGGGCCTCGGCCGCACGACCGCCTGGCGCATGCGTCAGGCCGGAGACTTTCCGGAGCC
>MGLN01000026.1:29135-31278 GCA_001796045.1 Caulobacterales bacterium RIFOXYB1_FULL_67_16
CGAGAGCCGCGGGCCGACACCGGAACCCGAGCCGGCGGCCCGACCCATCACGCCAGCGCCGCCCTGTCCTCGCGAAGACCGCGTCGCGACGCCGACGGCAAAGCCGAATCCGTCGCCGTTGCCGCGAGGAAGCAAGCCGAAGTCGCGCCCCCGGCGTCGGAGCGGCCCTGTCATTGCAGAGGGTCAGCTTGGCTTCGACTTCTAGCGCCTCTGGTCTGGTGCGGGGTTCAGCGTTCCCCGAGCGCCCTGATCCTGGCTTCGGATCGGGAGTGCCGCCGCACGCCGACCACGTCGCCGATGCGCCAGGCCGTTGCGCCGAAGACCTCGTCGCCGGCCTGGGTGAGGATGCGGACATCGCCCGAGAGCGCCGCGCCCCGTTGGAGCAATCTGACGCGAGCGCCATGCAGATCGAGCTGGCGCAGCACCCCGGGCGCTGTTTCCCCCTGGCCGTACTCGATGACGCACTGTTCGACGCACCGGCGGCGCGCGAGAATGCGGCGATCGGGTCTGGCGACGGGGAAGCTCATTCCCGACACCTAGTGCGAGGCGCTGAAGGCTCGTTTAAGCGTCGCCGTTAACGGCCGCGTTCACCCTGTTTCTCGTGGCGGGCGGGACGTAGCGGGGCGGGACCCCGTGCCCGCCGACCGTATTCCCGCTATGGCGATCCGAATGGCCCAATACAAACTCGTCCTCTTCGACTTCGACGGCGTGCTCGCCGACAGCGCGGCTTGGTTCATCGCCCAGCTGCCGAGCCTCGCCGAGGCCCATCGCTTCCGGTCTCCCGGCGCGGCCGAGATCGAACGTCTTCGGGGCCTGCCGACCCGAGACGTCGTCAAGGCGCTGGGCGTGTCGCCGCTCCGCCTGCCGGGGATCGCCGCCGATCTGCGCAAGCGAATGGCCCAGGAGGCGCACCAGATCGCGTTGTTCGAAGGCGTCCCCGACCTCCTGCGGCGGTTGCACGACGGCGGCGTCCGGTCTGCCGTGGTCAGCTCAAATAGCGAAGAGAATGTCCGCGCGGTGCTCGGGCCATCGGCGTCGTTGATCTCGGCCTTCAGCTGCGGCGCATCGCTGTTCGGCAAGGGGGCGCGCTTCTCGTCCCTGATCCGTAAACTGGATGTCGAACCGGCCCGCGTCTGCGCCGTCGGCGACGAGGTGCGGGACATCGAAGCGGCGCACCACGTTCATGTGGCCGCCATGGCCGTGTCCTGGGGATACGGCGCGGCCCCGGCGCTCAGCGCCGCCGTGCCGGACTACATGGTCCATACGCCGGCCGAGGCCGCCGTTGTGCTGCTGGCCTGACGACGTTTCACGATCGCCGCGACCTACCTGTCGGCCTGTCTCTACGTTAGAGTGGCGCGGCCCGGTGCGGCTCGCGCGTATGTACAGGCTTCGGCTAAAGGCGTGAGCGCATGCGAATCTCACATGTTCTCAACGCCCGGCGCACCCTCACCGACATCGCCCTGGCTCGAGCCGATGAAATCCCACGCCCAAGCGCTTCTGCCTGACGAACGCTATAGGATCATCATGATCGACGACCCCGACACGGGTCTTCGGCCGGTCACCTTCGAAGACCACTATGAGATGGTCGCCCGGCTCGGCCTGCAGACGGTGGTCCCTGAGGTGATCGAGCGCCTCTACGGTCGCGCCCTTCACGCCCTGCTGTACGGATGGTTCGACTACGAACTCATGGTGGTCGCCTGCGGACAAGCCCTCGCGACGCTGGAGTTCTCCCTCAAGACCCGCCTGGGCGCTCCGGCGGCGAAGAAGGGAGGCCTAAAGCCGAGACTGGACTACGCGGTAAAGCTCGGCCTTCTGAGCGCCCCCACACCCAGCGCCTGGGGAGACGAACACGCGCTGTTGGCTTCGATCCGGAACGAGATCGCTCACGGCAGCGACCACGTCTATGCATCCAATATGGCCGAGGTCGTCTTCGACCGGTGCCGTTCCCTGATCACCGAGCTCTATTCGCCGACTGCCGGACAGGAAGCGTGATCCAGTGAAACACGATGACAGCGAGCATCGGCCGCAGGGGCCCCGACCCTAGATCGTGACGTCGTCGGGGAGGGCGTCGTCGTCCGACACCTCGACTCCACGCGTCAGCTCGCGCGCGGCGGCGAGATCAGCGCTGCTGAAGGGCGAGAGA
>MGLN01000026.1:31288-33255 GCA_001796045.1 Caulobacterales bacterium RIFOXYB1_FULL_67_16
GGCCTTCCCCGATCGCCTGGGCGCGCACGCGCGCCTTCTGGCGAAATTCCGGGTGGGCACGGAAAAACGCCTTCTCCAGGCGCACAGCCTCGGACCTGCCGGTGGTGGTCACCGAACCTTCGAAACTGACTGCCTGCTTGCCCATGGAACGTATATTAGTACGTTCCGAACAGCCGCCTATACCGGGACATTTCTGTCCAGGGCCCGATGCGGCCTATGGTGTTTCAGGCTGCAATTCTGCAGCGCGGGTTCCCGCTTAGAATGCTCTCACATCGTCGGGGCCCTGACGTCTGCGCGCGGGCGCTGCCGTCGGTCATTAAAGGCTGCTCCGGGCTCGAAGCTGACCTGATGAGGGTCTGCTTCGAGCGAAACTACTTGTTCGAAATGTTCGTCTGGTAGGGTTGCTATAAAGTTTGTGCCGTTCGGAGCGGATGGCTTCAGCACCAGTGGATGCGCCCCTGCTTCAGTACGAAATGGCTCTTGCATCCTGTCTGTCGCCAGACCGAAGGATGCAACGAGGCCCTCCCTTGGCGGTCGCTCTCCACGGACCATCGCGGCCGACGATCACCGAAGAAGCGGAGGTGAAGCGTCTCACCACAACCGCACGGGCACTGCATGAACCCGAATGCCGGCCCATCAGCGCCCTCGGTCACATACACGCGTCTGGCCTTCAGCCGCTCGGGTGGTTCATCACAAGTAACCACCGTGACCGTTGGCGTGAGACGGTCGATCCATTGAGCGCGCTGTCGGTCGAACCACCCCCGCGCCTTTACGAACCAGGTCCTCATACTTCGATCTCCAACCTGCCGCACATCAGCAGGGGGCGGCAGTCGCCTCGCCCGACATAGGGCAACAAGCTGTCGTCGGGCTCTCCGTCAGGTCTGCAGGTCGTCCGCCCATGACTGAAGAGAAGTTTGTGAATGGCGAATTCGGCGTTGGGGCGCGTTCTGAACGGGTGGAGCCGCGCAAGCAGTTCGTTGACGGCGAAGGCGGCGGCAGCCGTGTTGATGCTGATCACGGCCGGGCGATCGACCGCCACGCCTCGAACATATCCGCGTGCCCGTTGATCCTCATAAAACTCCGGATCGGTGTCGTGCAGATGTTCAGCGTAGAGCTGATCGTCGTCGTACACGCCCCGGCTTTTCAAGCTTGAACCGCCCGGCTTGAGGTAGTGAACGGCGGCGGAAACGCTATCGACACCACCCTCGCCATCCGCATCCAGTCTGACGCCGATGTCGAAGTAGGGTTGAAGATAGAAGGTCGCGGTCCTGTTGAGGGTGTCGCGCCCAACGACGGAATCCATGCATCCGAAAAGAACGTCACAGGTGCTCAGCAACCTGATGGCGTCTGGATGATCGATGCGTCCGGTGAAGATCTCGACCTTGGTCCCGAGGCCCATTTCCTGAATTCGATCCCGCGCCATCTCAGCCTTGTTTCGCCCGGCGTCCGCATCGGCGCGTTTAGCGCCGTAGATCCTGTTCAGGTTTTTGGGCTCGATCTTATCCGGATCGATCAGGACAAGGCGTCCCACGCCCAGTCGCGCGAGCATCTCGCAGACCGGACTACCCGTTCCAGAGATCCCGACGATCGCGATGGAGAGGCGAGACAAGGTGTCCGCAGTGCCGTCTCCGAACGCCTGACGGTGCCTCAAGTCGAAGTCGCGAGGCGTGGTCGGTTCAGCGGCGTCCCAAACGGTCAGGTCATCGCCGACGACCGACACGCGTCCGATGGTTTCGCCGATATCGCCTCCATCCATCAAGCGAGCGACGATGCGCCCGTCCGATCCCATGACGGCGGAGATGTGCGGCCCCTTACACCGCAGATCGAGCGCGTCGAACAGCTCCCGGTCGGAACGGTCATCCTGTTCGGAGTGGTACGCCTTGCCTTGCGGGTGGCTGTGGATTCGCATGACCGCGAAGCCTTCCTTGCCCGCGCGCTCCATCAGCTGTTTCGCGATGCGCGTCGGC
>MGLN01000026.1:33263-37971 GCA_001796045.1 Caulobacterales bacterium RIFOXYB1_FULL_67_16
ATGGCGCTACGTTGGCAATCCTCGTGCGGCACCAGGTGGATTTCGTGGACCGTGAAAACTCGACGATCCTGCGAACCACCGATGCCAAGCAACGCCAGGGCCACGGCTTCTTGTCCATCTGGCGCGAGAAGGTGCGCGCGCGTCACCAGGGCCTGAGCCATCGTCAGTCGAAGCGTATGCATCTTTGGCGCTCCTCAACGCTTGCGGAATTCATGGGACAGCCAGGAGCGGAAACGCCGCATGTGGCTGCAAAGGGTGTCGACGCCGGATTGGAAGGGGTAGTGGCGCGACCACTGTTGGTAAGTGCGACCTTCGATGGTGATCTGGGACAGATTGTTGATCACCTTTCCGTCGGTCCGGGCGAGCGCCGGGCGGATGTAGGCCATATCCAGGGGACCTGGAGGGTATGCATCGACCCGGTAGGCCACATCGACCTCGGTGGCCGTGTAGCCTTCGGGGACAGGATGGCTCCGCACGATCACATAGCGAGCGGCGCCATCCCGAACAGCGTCCCAGGTCAGACCGAGCGCATCCAGCGCCCGGACGTCGTTGTCGGGGAGTTGGAAGTCCCGGCGCATCGATCAGCCCTCCGTCTCGTCGAGCGGGAAGGTCTCGAAGGCCTCGATGCCGCATTCGCCGAGATCGACCTTCTGATCGAGACCGATCGGCACATACCGGCCGCCGTGCACGCGCTTTTCGAGCTCGAAACGCGTGACAGGGATCTTCCCGGCGCGTTCGAGGATTTCGTGACCGGTGACGAACCGGGTCTCGAACACATAGGGTTTGCGATCGATGCGGACCTTGTAGGCCTTGGCGGGCGGCGGCGGACGGTTGTCCCGACCGCACTCTTCGATATCGACGAGGTCGATTTCGATGACCGTTTGACCGTTCTCCTGGCGGATCGAGACATCGACTTCGACATCGTCGCCGGCCTTGTCGCGAATGATGACGACATCGCCATCAGCCTCATTGATGCGGATCACGCCGGGATCCGAACCCGACGGCTTGGGGAAGACAGGGGCGTTCATGGTGGTTTGAAACTCCGAGATGGAAGGTGACGCGGAAGCGCCTTTGCTAAATCCACGAAGCATTGCTTGGAGTCAATAGGGCGCGAAGCGTTGCGTGCTAAATTTAGCATCCACCAAGTCCCGCTTGACGGATTTAGCGGGCAGCTTATGCTGCGCCGTTTTCCGAACCGCCCCGGAGAGCTCATGATTGATGAGACAGTCACAGACGCTACAGCACTGGAATTCGGACGTTTTCTGAAAGATGTCCGAGAGTCGCGAGGCTTTTCGCTGCGCGACGTGGAGCGAATCACAGAGCGGAAAATCTCGAACCCCTATTTGAGCCAGCTCGAAAAGGGGAAGATCGCCAAGCCATCAGCTCTAATGCTGCACCGGCTATCGGCCGTGTACGCCATCGACTACGGGGCATTGCTCGAACGCGCGGGAATCATCACTGATGCCGAAGCTCCGGTGAACCGTGTGGCGACCTCGGTTTTCGGCGAGCTCACGTCCCATGAGGAAGATGAGCTTCTGAGCTACCTGTCGTTCATTCGCAGCCGAAAGAAATGATGCTTCCGGACGATTGCACGCTCGGCGCCGATCAGGCCCAGGAGGTCAGAGCCGCCGCCCGCCGCGCCCTCGAAGAGGCCGGTGCGATCGGCGTCTTCCCGACCCCGGTGGACCAGATTCTGGACGCCGCCCGCGTGGAAATCGTCCCGCTCGCGATCGACGAAGGCTATCTCGCCCGACTCCGCCAGAAGGCCGAAGCTGCTGGCAAGGCGCTCTTGAGCGCCATCAGCAAGGTTTGGGGTGTCTTCGATCCCCACGCGCGCGTCGCGTTCATCGATCCGGAAACACCCAAAGACAAACTGCCCTTCCTCAAACTTCACGAGGGCGGTCATGCCGTTCTGCCGTGGCAGAAGGCGTTCGGCCTTTTCGAAGACTGCAGGAAGACACTGGATCCTGAGGTGAAGTCCGGGTTTGAGCGCGAAGCCAACGTCTTCGCATCCGAGGTCCTCTTTCAGATCGACGCCTTCGGCGAAGAAGCCAAAGACATGGCGTTCGGCATCAAGACGCCGCTGGCCTTGGCCAAGCGTTACGGCGCCTCGGTTTACGCGACCGTCCGACGCTATGTCACATCGAGCGATCGCATCTGTGCGGTCCTTGTGTTCAACCCTGGTGAGCTCAAGGAGGGTTTCGGCCTGGTCAGCGAACTGCGGCGTGCGGTTTCTTCGCCGACGTTTCAGTCACGCTTTCCAACCCATGTCTGGCCGACCCAGGTCTCGTCCGGGGATGACTTGGGGAAGGCGATACCTTTCGGCCGAATGAGCGCGCCTCGCCCGCTGGTGCTCGTTGATGCCGACGGCGAGCGACATCCCTTCGTCGCGGAAGCCTTCAAGACCCCTTATCAAACCTTCGTCCTTCTGCACGCCGAGGCGACGCTCGGCCGCAAACTCATCCTGCCGATGAGCGCAGCCCTGGTCTGAGCCATGGCCCAGATCGTCGGCTATTTGACCGAGAAAGAGGCGCTCCGCTTTCTGGACTACGCTCAGGCCTGCGGCGTCACCGGCAGCACCCTCGCCAATCTGTTGATAAGTCGCGAGCTACGCTTGGGCCGCTTGTCGGTGCTTGCAGAAGCTTTTGAGGCCCAGCGCTCGCTACCAAACTCCGCCAAGATCGTCGCTCACCTCACCGACCCTGATCGAAAAACCGAGTTCTATGCGCATGCTGCACGACACGGTTTGAAGCCGGCAGCCGCCGCAGCCGCCCTCTATCGTGCCGAGATCGCTGAGTTCTGGCTGCTCAGGGCTCTGCGCGTTAACCAATTTGACTCAGATTGAGTCGAAACTCATCCTCAAGTTGCGGTTTCCATTTGCGTCGGTCAAAAGCCGGCGCCTAGCCTTCGTTCGAGAGGGAATCTGATGCAGGCGGGACTGGCGAAATGATCACCGACGCGGGCCCGCTGTCCGTCCTCACCTTGAGCGACCTTGCGATCCGCGCTGCCGTTGAGTTGGATCGACGCACCGCCGGCCAACCCTCCGATGTCTGCATATTTGACGAGCTTGCTCGCGCCCTTCGGCGGACATCCGAGCCCGTGTCCAACGCTGCGGCGTTCCATTTCATCGAACCGGGATACTTCTCTCCGTTCGAATGGTTGTATCGCCATCAGGAATCGCGTCAGTCTGGTAAGGTTGAGGACATTCAAGCCTTCATCAAAAAGACCAGTGAAGCTCTGGAACATGTCGAGCGCGGCGATCAGGCTGGCGCGAGCGAGTTGCAGAACTTCTGCTTGGCGCTCCATCAGGCGCTGATTCAGGAACTGACGGCGGAGGGTGGATTTGTCGTCCACAATGGCGGACAGCGCGACAGCGCGGCTGAGGTTGGCTTCAGCCCAGCGTAAAGTCGCCGCCTTCCTCGAGCAGATCCGACATCTCGAAGCATCGGATTTTCCTCATGACGATGCACGGGAAGCCTTGAGTCTCATTAGTGAGCATTTCGAGGATCGTCTTCGCTCGCTTCAGAACCTTCCCGCTTCGGTCAACGAGGTGGTCGTTGAAAAGATGTGCGTGCAGACCGCGCTGGTCCTGTCCCGACACACCGACATCCTCGGCTTCATTCTCCGCTCGACCAACGTCCGCAACGCCTTTGAAATTCACTTCCCCCTCAAGCGTCTGGTCCGAAAGGCGGTCTCGGAGCAAACCCGACTGATCCTGTCGTCCGAATGGAACTTTGCTCCGTTCACCTACCCGATGAATCTGGAAAGCCTTCCAGACTTCATCTTGATCGGGGCGCCGGCGGCGGAATCCGGCCAAGCCTTGATCACCCCTTTGGCCGGCCATGAGATCGGCCACTCGATCTGGCGCACCCCGTCACTGCAGGCTGCCGTCGTCTCGGCCGCGACCCATGCGCTCGCTCAAGAGATCGACAAGGACCCCGAGCGCCGGGACCGCATCCTGAAGGATTTGTCCGCCGTACGGGCCGATGGCGACCATTTCAAAGCCTGGGCGCTCGAATCTGTTGTGCGTCAACTTGAAGAGGCTTTTTCGGACTTCGTCGGCCTCTATGTTTTCGGATCCTCTTACCTCTACGCATACGAGTACTTTCTCGCGCCCGGAGGGCTGTCCAGAAGCGTGCGTTACCCCTCCACCCGGTCACGAATGGAGTTCCTGAAAGTTGGAGCGGAAATCCTCGAGATCCCTGTGGACCCGAGCGTCTATCTTCGCTGGCAGGACGAGAAGCCAAGGCGGCCGATTGACGAAGAAATACTGGCCATCGCGGACGCTGCCGTCGAGGCGACAATTCCGACAGTTCGCGACCTGGCTTTCGAGCATCTTAGAGGACGAGACATCTGCCCACCTGACCCTCTTGCGATCGCTCGGGTCAGGGCGGCGTTCGATCATCATGTCCCCGATGACGCCGGCGCAACTTTGGCTGAGATTGTCTGCGCTGGCTGGGAATATCTTCGCGAGCGAAACGGCCTCTCCGGTGTGACGGACAAGGCTGAGTACGCCATGCTCAATGAGCTCATGCTGAAGACGGTCGAGGTCTCCGAATTCCTTCTCAGGGTGGATGACGATGCTTAGTGCGGAAGAAATCCTGGAGCGGATGGAAAGCGAGGCGCCTGACGAGCGCCTTACGCTTGTGCCCAAACCGCCTCTCGATGTTGTGGCTTCCCGTGCGGGGACATCAATCGACCTGCGCCT
>MGLN01000026.1:37980-47713 GCA_001796045.1 Caulobacterales bacterium RIFOXYB1_FULL_67_16
AGTGGCGCTCATTGGCGCCGCACCGGGACCGGCCGCACCGACTGAAAGCTCTCGAACCAAGGAGCATTTCGTTCCCTTCGGCGAGTCCTACGTCATCCACCCCGGACGGTTTGCTCTAGGCGTGACGCTGGAATGGCTGAAGCTGCCCGGCGACCTGTCCGGATACGTCACGGGCAAGTCATCCCTCGGTCGTCATGGCTTGGTGATCGAAACGGCAGCTGGCCTGCATCCTCACTTCTCTGGGTGTCTGACGCTGGAACTGGCCAACGTCGGCGAGGTGCCTCTCGAGATTTATCCGGGGATGAAGATCTGCCAGATCTTCCTGCACCGCGCCCGGCCACAGGCCGCTCGGAGCCGGGGAGCCTTCTCAGGTCGCCGAAAGCCCGCCCTGTCCCCACCGGATCGCAACGATCCGATTTTCGAGCGCCTTCTCATGGATCCGTTCGCACCCGTTGCGGTGATGCCGGACGATGATGAAACCGCCATGGAAGTCGATAGCGAAGGCGAGGACTGACATCGGCTCCACACGTTGAACGTGCGCTTTCGATGGCGTATCAATGATACTGGAGGGCGATCATGTCAGACGGTGAAGCCAAACGCTATATCGTCATACCGGCCTTGAACGCGTTCAATGCCGGTGATGAGACCCCCAGCGTCTCCTTCTCGCGCAAGATGGCCCACTTCTCCGGCGCCGATGACGAAGAAGACGACCTTCCAAGTCTGCCGAGACCTGTCGAACAGATCGATGGCGACGAAGCGTCCGTCATGGTTCTCACGGAGACGGAAAGGCTCAACCTCAGCGCGCTCTACCCAGGCCTTCAGATCGCGGAGGAAGGCGAACTCCGCATGCTCCCGGTCAAGGGATTCTCCTCGACCTTAACACCCGCAGCGACGGCAAAGGTCGGCGCAAAGATGCTCGACCTCACGGTCCGTTCAGCCGGAAAGCCTCTTGCAGACGCAGACGTCACAGTCGTGTTCAGTCTGAAGAACGGCACGGGCATCGGCGATTTGAAGACCGACGCCAAGGGCAAAATCGAGGTCCTTCTTCCGCCCAGGCTGAAGAGCGTTGATCTAGTTATCGTGACACCGAAGTCGAACGCATGGCCCGTACACCGCGCATCTATAGATGTTGGCGATGAAGGAGCGACAATCCGGCTCGAGGCCGTGCCGATCGATGAAAAGTTCGAAGATGCTTTGTCCTTGATGACGTCGAAGGCTGCCCCACAGGCCGGAGCCGGCGTGCGTGTGGCCGTGATCGACGGGGGCATCTCCGGGCCGGCGGACCTCAATATCGCGTTCAGCCTCAACACCACGGAGCAGGAACCAGCCGACAAGGTTGGAGACAACGGATCGGGCCACGGAACGCATGTCGCGTCGATCATCCACCGGCTCGCACCGGGCGTTGAGATCTACAACTATCGTGTCTTTATCGACGACGCCGACACCGCGCGCGAAGCCGCGATCGCTCGCGCGATCCGCCACGCGGTAGATAGTGAATGCGACCTGATCAATCTCAGCCTCGGCCAGATAACGGAACCCATCGCGATCATTCGTGAAGTCCGCCGCACGCGGGCATTTGGCGCTGTTTGCGTCGCTGCTGCCGGCAATGACTTCGGCGGCAGCGTGAACTACCCCGCAAGATCGAACTATGTGCACGCCGTCGCCGCGCTCGGCCACATGGGCGGTTGGCCCGACAAGACCGCGCGCGAGCTAGACGTCGATGAAGGCGTCCCTGCGATCGGCGGCGTCTTCTATGCCGGGTTCAGCAATCGAGGACAGGAAATCGATTTCGCGATGCCCGGAGCTGGCGTGGTGGCCTGGGTCGCTCCGGACAAACGCGGCGTCATGAGCGGGACGTCAATGGCCTGCCCGGCGGTTGTTGGAATGATGGCGCGCCTCGTGGCGGCGAGTGATAAGATCAAGACCATGGACAGGGACCAGGCTCGATCAGACGAGATCGCCAAGCTGACGGCGCAAGCCGCTCGTCCCATCGGCTTTGGCGCCCAGTTGGAAGGACAGGGAGCGTTGAGCTGATGTCCCGATTTTTGATCACGTTCGACGAACCCGACGATCCGTTGCCGGAGATCGTCGAGCTCATTCAGCACCGCTTAGAGCCGTCTCCCGTCGAAGAGGTAACGCCAGGCGTCTTGGCCGTTGAGAGCGACGAGCAGACGGTCAGGGCGGCCGTGGAGGATCTCCCTGATTGGAAGGTCGCCCGCGAAGGCGCGTTGAAAGACATGCCGCCCGCTCGAGGGTGGCTGAGAAGGGGGAACGAAGAATGATCGCGACGCCTTGGAAATCGTTCACGCCGGTCGATGGGGATGACGGGGGCGAACTCAAAGGGCTCCGACTAAAGCCGGGTCCGATCACCGACTACATCGGTCGGAATGGTTATGATCCGAATTTCATCCCAGGCGTCGAACTCGCTCTGCCTGGGCTTGGTGAAAACACCCCCGACGCAACACCGCTTCACGATGAAGCGCTGTTTGAGGACGGAGCCGACCCGCACGAGCTGAAGTACCAGAATTTCTCGGTGAAAATGTGCCGATCACGTCGGCAACCCTTCTACAGCGCGGTCAACATCGACGGGCGGCAGTCGGCGCGTGGTGTAGAGCGGACCAACATCTGGAAGTACGACCCCCGAATTCCGATCGACGCCCAGATCATCAAGGAATGCTACGGACGAAAGGAAGACGGGCTGTTCAGCCGCGGGCACATGACGCGCCGCGAAGACCCCAACTGGGGCGCGTCCATGGACCTCATCAAACAGGCCGACGCGGACACCTTCCACGTCACGAATGCATCGCCGCAGCAGCAGGGCTTCAACGCCGGCCTCTGGCTGGATCTCGAGAGCTATATTCTCGACAACACCGACGACGAGAATATCCGGGCATCCGTGCTAACTGGACCAATCTTTGACCAGGACGACCCGATTTATCGTGGCGTGAAGGTGCCCATCAGCTTCTGGAAGATCGTGGCCTTCACACATCCCGCCACAAAGGCTCCGGCTGCGATCGCCTATCGTCGAACTCAAGCGTCGTTCCTGCCCAAACCATCGAAGTCGCGTTTTATTTTTGGCGATTTCGACGACACGCAGGTGAGCATCGTATCTCTGGCCGAAGATACAGGCCTCGACCTGTCGAGCTGGGAGCCGCTCGACGTCATGACATCGGCGCCCTCTGAGATGGAGGTCAGGCTTCGATCCGTTGCTGATGCCTATCTAAATCCCTGAATACAGCCTCCGCCTATGGACTTCAGACATCCGCTACGCTGGTGCAGTGCAGTTTCGAAAGATTATCAAGGTCGTCTTGGAAATAGTTCGTTCGCTCGGGAGGTCACTGTCTGTTGTCTGGGGTGAGCGCCATGTCTGCTCTTGGCGCACTCGCGCCGTGCCCAGTGGGTAAAAGCATTCTCGCCTTCGAATGCCGTAACTGAGAACTTCCGCTTGAGCTTCAGCCGTCAAATTCTTTCGATCAGGTTGGAGAATTCCGGCTAGACTCGCGTCGATGAACTCCACACTCGACCACCTACCGGACCGTCAGCAGCAAGAGCTCGCGTATGTGCGCGCGACACTGCTGACCGAGTTTGAGGCTGCGTTGCGCAAGGGCGCTGGTGGGACGTCGGACTGGCGCAAGGGCGGCAAGGTCCTCAAGATCATCCTGTTCGGCAGTTACGCCCGCACCGACTGGGTGGACGAGCCGGACAACGGCTACCTCTCGGACTTCGACCTTCTGGTCATCGTCAGCCACCCCAAGCTGACGGACATCGCCGACTACTGGTGGGAGGCCGAGAACAAAATCCTTCACGACCCCTCTGTCGGCCGCATCGTCAACATCATCGTTCACAGCCTCGCAGAGGTGAACCAGGCCCTCGGGCGCGGCGAGTACTTCTGGACCGACATTGTCCGCGACGGGGTGATGCTTTACGAGCTACCCGGCCATCCGCTTGCCGTGCCCAAGCCGATGACGCCTCGCGACGCCTTTGAGATGGCGCAGAAGTACATCGATGGCTGGCTGCCTATGGTCAGTGAATCACTTGCAGGGGCGCAGTTCTATGTCGGTAGAGGAAATCGGAAAGACGCCGCCTTCCTTCTGCATCAAGCGACGGAGCGCGCCTACATCTGCTTCTTGCTCGTTCACACCTTCTATTTCCCGCGCTCTCACAACATCAAGTTCCTGCGCTCCCTCGCAGAGGACGTCGACAAGCGCTTAATCGAAGCTTGGCCCCGCGAGCAGCGCATCGATAAGCGCCGCTTCGAAACCCTCAAGCGAGCCTATGTCGAGGCTCGGTACTCAGACCAGTACGACGTGACCGTTGAGGACCTCGACGCTCTCGCGGCAAGCGCCCGTCGCTTGCGCGATCTGGTGGCCGAGACCTGCCAGGAACGGATCCTGTCTCTGAAAGCGGCCGCTGGCGGCTGAGCCCGCGCGCCGACCTGAGGCAAAAAACGCGACTATCGGGGGGCAGATCGGACAATCCCGGCCTCTGCGCGTCGTCCAGAAATTCCGAGGTCCATCGCTGGTTTCGGAGGTTCCTGTGGTCGTCGCCCTCATCTGCACCGCCATACTCGGGTGCCTGCTCTTCGGCCTCGGCCTGGCGATCTCGCTCCGGCGGTTCTTCACCAAGGACTTCTACTTCGGCGCGGGCGGGCCGACGTCATTCACGACGAAGCTGTCGCGCGCGCATGGCAACACAGCCGAGTTCGCGCCTTTCCTGGCGCTTTTGTTCCTGACGGCCGCGTTCCTGGGCGGCCCGGCCTGGACTGAGGCTCTGATGGTCGGAGCCACGGTTTCCCGCCTCCTCGTGGTCATTGGCTTCCTGACCGGAGCCACCCTGGAGCGCATGAGTCTGCCCAAGGCGTTCGGCGCCGTCGGCACGTACGGGTTCGGCCTTGGCCTCGTGGCTGCGTTGTTCGTGCCCTGACACCGTAGGTGCGGCGATGCTCGGGTGACTGATATGTCGTGGGGGCCTGAGCGTTCACCGTGCGGCCGCTTGCAAACCCCGCCGCCATGATTCAAGCTTTGGGTGCGTCGCCTTCGGGCGGCGCCGAGGCGTGAGAACCTCGCTTGAGACGATCATTCTACATCTTCGCTCCGCGGCAGCGGTGTGGCTGGCGCGTATGTCCAGGCCCCTCGGACAACGACTTGGGGGCTAAAGGCGTCGGCGCATGCCTCAAGCATGGTCTCAACACCCGGTGCTTCGGCCGGGCTCGCCTCATCATCTGGAGGCGAGCCCGTGTCGGATCGAACTGGAGGTGTGGGAGACAAGGAGGCCGATCACGGCCTTCACGATCTCTATCGCACCTATTCCGGTTGGCTGACGGCGCGGCTGAGGCGGCGCTTCGGCGACGAAACCGAGGACCTGGTCCAGGAGGCCTGGATCCGGGCCGCGCCATACAGTCGCAAGGGACTGATCGAACACCCCAAGGCGCTTCTTCTGAAGATCGTCGACAACCTGGTCATCGACAGGGCCAGGCGGCGAGGGCCGGTCCCTCTGGCCGCCAGCGACCGCCTGGACCCGGATCCGCTGGTGGACCCTGCGTCACAGATCGACATGGTGCTTCTCAAGCAGATCGTCATGACGATGCCGCCCCGCCTGAGAGACGTGTTCGTCTTGAGCCGTTTCGCGCATCTGGAGTATCAAGAGATAGGCGAGCGGCTGAACATCCCCGTGACGACCGTCCAATGGCGGATGATCAAGGCGCTCGAGTACTGCGCAGCCCAGTTGCGGCTGTAGCCGATGGGGAACGCCATGAGCGACCCGCAGAGCGCGACAGGCGTTGCGGACCGTGAAGCGGCCGAGTGGCATGTCCGACTCGGGGAGCGCCCCGTGTCCGCCGACACGCTCCATGCGTTCAAGACCTGGCGCGAGACCGCTGGCAACGCGGAGGCCTATCACAAGGTCGAGCGTCTTTGGCGGAGCACGGGATCCCTCTCATCGGATGGCGACATCCAGAATCTGACCCAGGCCACGTTGCGGACCTCGAGGCCAGGGACGAAGCGCGCCTGGTCAAGACGGCTCTTCCCCGTCGCGGTCGCGCTCGTCCCTGTCGTGGCCGTGGCGATGGCGCTGCTCTTCTGGCTGCCCACGCGAGGTCTCTACGAAACGGAGATCGGCGGCCAGCGGGTCGTCGCGCTCGACGACGGGACCCAGGTCAGGCTGGATACGGACACGCGGATCAGGGTGCGGTTCGCCTCGGGCGAACGGCGGATCGTGCTCGAACAGGGCCAGGCGCTGTTCACCGTCGCCCACGACGCGACCCGTCCGTTCAAAGTCGAGGCCGGGGGCACGGAGGTCACGGCCCTGGGCACCGTCTTCGATGTCCGTCGCGAATCCACCGGGGCGCGCGTGACCCTCGTCGAGGGATCGGTCGCGGTCACCGATGTCCAGGCCGAGACCCGCAACTGGCGTCTGACCCCGGGGCAGCAAGTCCAGACGTCGCGTCGCGACCCAGCGCCGGTCGCTGTCGATGCGACCGTCGAGACGAGTTGGTCTCAGGGTCACCTCGTCTTCCGGGGCACGCCGCTTCGCGACGCCGTCGCCGAGGTCAATCGCTACCTTCCGGACAAGATCGTCCTGGCGGCCGGACCTGCATCGGAGGTCGCGGTCAACGGCTCCTTCGCAACGGGCGACCGGGACGCTTTCGTCGCGGCGGTCTCGGATCTCTTCGGTCTGAGCGCCCAGCCGCAGGCCGACGGCGGCGTGCGCCTCACCGCGCGATCCGTCGGCGGATAAAAATTTCGGGTCCCAACTCAGATGAGGTGACGGCCCTGCGTCTCCTGTTCGACGCGCCGTTGCGTCGGAGGGGACCTAACTCATGACCATCTGCACCCGAAGCCTGCTTGCCGGCGTCGCACTCGTGCCCATCGCCGCCGTGGCCTTCGCCACCGACGTGCAAGCCCAAGAGGCCCGCGAGTTCAATATTTCCAGCGGCTCGCTGGACGCGGCGCTCATCGCCTACGCCCGCCAGGCCAATGTGCAGATGCTCTATACCGCCGACCTCGTGGCGGGCCTCCGGACGCCAGGACTGAGCGGACGGCATGAGCCGGACACGGCGCTGGATCGCCTGCTCGCCGGGAGCGGCGTCGTCTGGTCTCGCAGCCGGCCGGGCGTGATCGTCCTTCGTCGGGCTTCGGCGCAGCAGGCGGCGATCGACGACGCCACAGTCATCGATGAAGTCATCGTCACCGGGACGCTGCTGAGAGGGCCGGGGGAATCGCCGTCGCCCGTCACCGTGATCTCGCGCGCGGACCTCGACCGACGCGGTGACGCCACGGTCGCCGACGCCCTCGTCCGGCTTCCTCAGTCCTATTCGGGGAACGCGACGCCCAACAGTCTGCTGCTGGGCGCCGACTCGCTAGGAAGCAACACCTCGACGGCGACGGGCGTGAACCTCCGGGGGCTCGGGGCGGACGCGACCCTCGTTCTGGTCAACGGGCGTCGCCTCGCAGGGACCGGGATGAAGGGGGAGTTCGCCGATGTCTCGGCCATCCCGGGGGGAGCGGTCGAGCGCGTGGACGTGCTCCTCGACGGCGCCTCGGCCCTTTATGGATCGGACGCGGTGGCCGGCGTGGTCAACGTCATCCTGCGACGGAGCTATGAGGGCCAGGAAACCCGGCTGCGCGCGTCCGCCGCGCAAGGCGGGGGCGAAGACCTGCTGGCGTCCCATCTCTTCGGGAAGCGGTGGGACACCGGCTCGGCGCTGCTGTCCTACGAGTATCAGCACCAGTCGGCGCTCAACTCGGCGGACCGTGACTACACCGCCTCCGGCGATCTGACGCCCTGGGGCGGCACGGATCGCCGCAGCTTCTACGGCCCGCCCGGCAGCATCGTCGTGTTTGACGCGTCTCGCGGCGCCTATCGCAGCACCTATGCGATCCGACCCGGTCCCGACGGCACGGCGCGCACGCCATCGGACTTCGAGGCAGGCGGCGCCAACCTCGGCAACCGTCGGGCCGAAGTCGATATCCTTCCGCTCCAGGAGCGCCACAGCGCCTATGCGAGCGTCCGCCAAGATCTCGGTTCGCACATCGAAGTGTCCGCCGACGCCCGCTTCAGCCGGCGGACGTTCGAGTACGCCAACCTCGCGCCCGTGAGCATTCTGACGGTCGGACGCAGCAACCCCTTCTTCGTCTCCCCGACCGGTTCGGCATCCCACCTGATCGCCTACAACTTCATCGGCGACGTCGGTCCGACCGAGAGCTACGGCATGTCGCGCAGCCTCGGCGGGACCGCCGGGATCGAGATCGCGCTGCCGAGGGACTGGACGCTGGAAGCCTACGGCGCCTTCGCCGAGGAGCTCAGCGAAGGCGGGACGAACAACCAGCTCAACAGCACCTTCCTCGCCGAAGCGCTGGGAAACGCCGTCGACAATCCGGCGACCTCCTACAGCGCGGCCCGGGACGGATACTTCAATCCCTTCGGGTCGGGCGGGGCCAACGGCGACGTGGTTCTGGATTTCATCTCGCAGGGCTACACCTGGTCCCGCTACCGCAGCCGTATCAGCTCCGCCAATCTGATGCTGGACGGCTCGCCCCTGAGCCTGCCGGGCGGCGACCTGCGGATTGCGGTCGGCGCTTCGTTCCGGCGTGAGGAGTTCAACCGTCGTAGCCAGAACTTCGCTTCGGGCGTGGCGCCGGTCATCACCATCGGCGACCCCCAGGTCCGCGACATCGGCGCCGTCTTCATGGAGGTGCGGGCGCCGCTGGTGGGCGAAGCCAATGCCATGCTCGGGATCAAGCGTCTGGAGCTCACCCTGGCCGGGCGTGCGGAGGACTATGACGACGTCGGCACGACTTCCAATCCCAAGATCGGCCTGATCTGGCAGCCCTCGGACCCGTTCACGGTTCGCGCCAGCTGGGGGACGTCCTTTCGCGCCCCCGCCCTCACCGAAGTGTTCGATCGGGTCCAGCTCGGTCCCCTGACCGTGTCCGACTCCGGGGTGAGCCGCGTGGCGATCCTGCAGTCCGGCGGCAACACCGACCTCGAACCGGAAACGGCCGAAAGCCTCACCTTCGGGGTCGAATGGGCGCCCCGGCCCGGCATGCGCTTCAGCGCGGGCTATTTCGACATCCGCTTCGAGAACAAGATCGGTCGACCGGCGCTGGAGAACATCACCAGCATCCTCGTCGATCCGAGCCTGTCGCCCTTCGTCACCCGTCTCACGCCGGGGAATGCGGCCGATCTGGCCCGCGTCCAGGCCTTCCTCGCCGACCCGCGTTTCGTCTCGCCGACCCTCTATCCGGCCTCGTCCTACTCGGTGATCCTCGATGGGCGATGGGCCAACACCGGCGAACTGAACGTCGAAGGGATCGATCTGGCAGGCAGCTACGATTTCGACGTCGGCGACAACAGCTTCGGCCTCTCCCTCTCGGCCTCCTACCTCCTGGACTACAGCCGTCGGGTGACCCCGGTGGCCGTTCGCGAGGATGTGCTCGGGCTGGTCGGCTTCCCCGTCGATCTCCGCGCCCAGGCCGCCGCGACCTGGACGCGTGGGGACTGGTCGACGCGGATCGGCGTCAACCATGCCTCCGACTATCGTGACGCGGCGGGGCGGACCATCGACGCCTTCACGACCGCCGATCTTCAGCTGCGCTGGGCGGGGGTCGGGACCGGATTGGCCGAGGGCGTCGAAATGGCCCTGACGATCCAGAACGTCTTCGACGCGGATCCGCCGTTCTATGACTCCCCGCAAGGCTTCGGCTTCGATCCGGGGCAGGCGGGGCCGCTTGGC
>MGLN01000027.1:0-4809 GCA_001796045.1 Caulobacterales bacterium RIFOXYB1_FULL_67_16
GCTTCCAGCAGGGCGCGGCGCGCCGCCTCGCTCAGCGGCTTCTCCGGCGTCGCATGAGGGACGTCGGCGTTGAAGACCGGGGCGGTCTCGGTCTCGGCCGTCGCGTCGGCCGCGTCGGGGGTGGGATGTTCGGTCACAGGTCTGCTCCCTTGAGGGCGACGTCTCGCGGCCTCAAATAGGCCATTGAACCCGTGGTGCCAGAGAAAGCGGACGATCGCGGACGGAACGACGATGAACCATCTGAAGACCTTCATTCTTCTGGCCGCCCTGACCGCCCTCTTCGCCGGCGTCGGCTATCTGATCGGCGGCGCGACCGGCATGGCCATCGCCCTGGTTTTCGCCGGGGGGATGAACCTGTTCAGCTACTGGAACGCCGACAAGATCGTGCTGAAGATGTACCGGGCCCAGCCGGTCGACGAACAGCATCCCAATGCGGTGGTCCGCAACTATGTCGCCGACGTGCGCCAGATGGCCCGCGACGCGGGCCTGCCCCAGCCGCAGGTCGCCATCATCCCCAGCGACCAGCCCAACGCCTTCGCCACCGGACGGAATCCGGAGCGCGCCGCCGTCTGCGCCACCACGGGCCTTCTGGACATGCTGACGCGCGAAGAGGTGCGCGGGGTGATGGCCCACGAACTGGCCCATGTGAAGAACCGCGACACCCTGATCATGACGGTGACCGCCACCATCGCCGGCGCCATCGCCGCCCTGGCCAATTTCGCCCTCTTCTTCCAGGGCGGCGACGACCGCGAGCGGCCCGGCGGACTCATCGGAACCCTGGCCCTGATGATCCTGGCGCCCATGGCCGCCGGCCTGGTGCAGATGGCCATCAGTCGGGGCCGGGAGTACGAGGCCGACCGCGTCGGCGCCGAGATCGCGGGCGACCCCCAGGCCCTGGCCTCGGCCCTGCAGAAAATCGAGGCCTACGCCAAGCGGATCCACAATCCGACCGCCGAACGAAATCCCGCCTCGGGCCAGATGTTCATCATCAACCCCCTGGCCGGTCGCGGGGCCGACAATCTGTTCTCGACCCATCCCTCGACCACGAACCGCGTCCGGGCCCTGGTGGAGCTGGGCGCGAAGATGGGGTTCGGAACGACGGCCCGCACTCCAGCCGCGGCGCCGACCCTGGCCGTCCCCGCCACCCCTTCGGCGCCCGTCACCGGCGTGCCGGCGACCCCGGTCGAGCCTCGCGGGCCCTGGGGCTGACGGCCGCAGCCCGCCAGCCTCTTTTGGGGTTTGCGCTCCGGCGGCGGATCAATTCAGATGCGGCCCTGACCAAATCAGGGGGTTCTGTTTCATGTCGCGTCTGCTTGCCTTTGTTTCCGCAGCTGCTCTTCTGGCCACGCCGGTCGCCGCCCAGTCGGTGGACCGGGTCGCCGTCAACCGCATCATCGACCAGGGGCTGAACCACAGCCAGGTGATGCAGACCGCCGCCTATCTGACCGACCGGATCGGCGGGCGGATGACCAACTCGCCGCAGATGCGCGAGGCCGAGCAATGGACCCAGCAGCAGTTCCGCGACTGGGGCTTGTCCAATGTCCGGGCGGAAGGCTTCGAGTTCGGCCGGGGCTGGTCCATCGTCAGCGCCAGCGCCCGGATGACGGCGCCGCGTCCGCTGGACCTGCGCGCCATCCCGGTGGCCTGGACCCCGTCGACCAACGGGACCATCAGCGGCGGCGTGATCGTCGCCCCGATCTCCAAGGTGGAGGATTTCGACAAGTGGCGCGGCAAGCTGTCCGGCAAGATCGTCATGCTGTCGCAACCGGGCACGGGCTCCGAGCCGACCGAGCCGGCCTTCAAACGCTGGACCAGCGCCGAACTGGCCGAACGCAACACCTATTCCCAGCCGCAATATTCCCCCATCGCCATCCAGAAGCAGCTGGAGACCGCCGACTTCACCGCCAGGCTGGACGCCTTCCTGGTCGAACAGGGCGCCCTGGCCTGGGTGAAGATCTCCCAGCGTGACGGCGGTCTGCTGCACGGCACCGGCTATACGTATCAGGTCGGAGCCACGCCGAAGCTGGCGGGCATGGAGCTGGCGGCCGAGGATTACCGCCGCCTGGCCCGCCTGGCCCTGACCGATACGCCGCCGATCCTGGAGCTGAACAGCGAGGTCCGATTCCACGACGAGGACGTCAACGCCTACAACATCCTGGCCGATATTCCGGGCACGGACCGAACCGGTGAATATGTCATGGCCGGCGCCCACCTGGACTCGTGGGTCGCCTCGGACGGCGCCGTGGACAATGCGGCCGGCAGCGCGGTGGTGATGGAGGCGGCGCGTATCCTGAAAACCCTGGGCGTCCGGCCCAAGCGCACCATCCGCTTCGCCCTGTGGAACGGCGAGGAACAGGGACTGCTGGGCTCCCTGGCCTATGTCGACCGCCATCTGGCGACCCGCGCCCCGGCGACGGACCCGACCTGGGCCCGCCTGCCGAACAACCGCACCTGGCGGAACCGCTGGCCGGTCGAGCCGCGGGAGGGCCACGGCGACCTGGTCGCCTATTTCAACATCGACAACGGCTCGGGCAAGATCCGGGGCGTGAACGCCGAGGGCAATGTCGCCGTCGCCCCGATCTTCCAGGAATGGCTGGCGCCCTTCGCCAGCATGGGGGCGACCACCGTCTCACTACGCCCCTCCGGCGGCACCGATCACGTCTATATGCAGGCCGTCGGCATCCCGGGCTATCAGTTCATCCAGGACCCGCTGGACTATTCCAGCCGCCTGCACCACACCAGCATCGACTCCTATGACCACCTGAAGCCGGAAGACATGCGTCAGGCGGCGATCATCCTGGCCAGCTTCCTGCTGAACGCCGCCAACCGCGACGAGCCCCTGCCGCGCATGCCCCTGCCGACCCAGCCGACGCCGACGGATCCGTTCGAATATCCGGCGGACTGAGTTGAAGCTTCAGAAGTCTAAGGGCGAGGGAGACCTCGCCCTTTTTCATCGCGTCAAATGCGTTCGACGCACATGGCCACGCCCATTCCCCCGCCGATGCACAGGGTGGCGAGGCCCTTCTTGGCGCCCGACCGCTTCATCTCGAACAGCAGCGTGGTCAGGATGCGGGCGCCCGAGGCGCCGATGGGATGGCCGATGGCGATGGCGCCGCCGTTGACGTTGACCTTGGCCGGGTCGAGACCCAGCTCCTTGACCACGCACAGGCTCTGCGCGGCGAAGGCCTCGTTGGACTCGACCAGGTCCAGGTCGGCGACGGTCCAGCCCGCCTTTTCCAGCGCCTTCTTCGAGGCGGGGATCGGCCCCGTGCCCATGATCGACGGATCGACCCCGGCCGTGGCGGAAGAGGCGATGCGGGCCAGGGGCTCAAGACCCCGCGCCTTGGCTTCTTCGGCGCTCATCAGCACCAGGGCGGCGGCGCCGTCGTTCAGGCCCGAGGCGTTGGCGGCGGTGACGCTGCCCTCCTTGGCGAAGGCCGGACGCAGCTTCTGCATCAGCTCCAGGGTGGCGCCGTGGCGGATATATTCGTCCTGGTCCAGGATCACGTCG
Organism: Caulobacterales bacterium RIFOXYB1_FULL_67_16; assembly: GCA_001796045.1. GTDB lineage: Bacteria > Pseudomonadota > Alphaproteobacteria > Caulobacterales > Caulobacteraceae > Brevundimonas. The sequence goes on from MGLN01000027.1 coordinate 3,512, forward strand.
CCCTTCTTGCCGGGGATGACCACCGGGGCGATCTCGTCTGCGAACCTGCCGGCCTTCTGCGCCGCCTCGGCCTTGTGCTGGCTGGCCAGGGCGAACTCGTCTTGGGCCTCGCGGGTGATCGACCATTTGTCGGCGATGTTCTCGGCGGTCTGGCCCATGTGATAGCCGTTGAAGGCGTCCCACAGCCCGTCCTTGATCATGGTGTCGACCAGGGCGACGTCGCCCATCTTGTGCCCCGCCCGCAGCTGCTGGGCGTGGGGCGCCTGGCTCATGCTCTCCTGACCGCCGGCGACCACGATCTTCGCGTCGCCCAGGGCGATCTGCTGGGCGGCGACGGCGACGGCGCGCAGGCCCGAGCCGCAGATCTGGTTCAGGCTCCAGGCCGGGGCCTCCTTGCGCACCCCGGCGCCGACGGCGGCCTGGCGCGCCGGACCCTGGCCGGCGGCGGCCTGAAGCACATGGCCCAGGATCACCTCGTCCACCTCGTCTCCGGACACCCCGGCCCGTTCCAGGGCTGCCTTGATGGCGATCTCGCCCAGTTTCGACGCCGGAAGGGACGACAGGGCGCCCAGGAAGGAGCCGACGGGCGTGCGGGCGGCGGAGACGATGACGACGTCGGTCATGGGAGATTTCACTCGCTGCGGAATATTTAGTTGCCGTTTTGCCGCATCCCGGCGCCCTCGTCACCTGCGGCGTCAAAACATCGCCCGGGATTCAGTCATTCGTCACCCTGAGGACCTATTTTGGCAGGAACGTTCCGGACGCTCCTGGATTGATTGGCCATGCTGCTCACGCTGAAACGCCTCGCCGCCCACGTCTGCACGCCGGACGAGCTGGACATGGTCGAGCATTATCAGACGCGTGCGGAAAAGCTGGCCGATCTGTGGGTCCATGTGGTCGGCCTGATGCTGGCGGCGGTCGGCGGCGTCATCCTGGCGGGTCTGGCGGGGGTATACACCGGGATCGGCGGCGTCCTGGCCACGGCCGTCTATGCGTTGTGCCTGGTCGGCATGCTGACGGCCTCGACCATCTACAACTGGACCAATCCTTGCGCCGCCCGCCCGGTGCTGCGGCGGCTGGACGAGGCGGCCATCTTCCTGATGATCGCCGGCAGCTACACCCCCTTCACCACCCAGAGGTTCGAGGGCGCCTGGTCCATCGGTTTCACCGCCCTCGTCTGGGCCCTGGGCCTGGGTGGGGCTGCGGTAAAGCTGTTCGCACCCCGGATTTCCGACCGGTTCTGGAGCGCCGTCTATGTGGTCTTCGGCTGGCTGGCCGTTGCGGCCCTGAAGCCCATG
>MGLN01000027.1:4817-5792 GCA_001796045.1 Caulobacterales bacterium RIFOXYB1_FULL_67_16
TGGCCCTTCTGGTGATCGGCGGCCTGATCTACACGGCCGGGGTCTTCGTCTTCATCAGCCCCAAGGTCCGCTTCCGCCGCGCCATCTGGCACGGGTTCGTCGTCACCGGCGCCACGGTCCACTGGGCGGCGGTTCTGGTCGGGGTGGTCCTGGCCCCGGTTCTCACCCACTGAGACCCTTCGTCGCCGCCGCCGTCAGCCCCTCTGGCGCTTCGCGCCGCAACGGAGGATAGTGACGCGTTGCAACATCGCGAGAACAAGCGTGGCTGACGAAAAGACCAAGGGCGGAAAGAACGGCGACGGTACGCAGGTCGTCATCAAGAAGTACGCCAACCGCAGGCTCTACAACACCCGGACCAGCGCCTATGTGACGCTGGAGGACCTGGCCGCCATGGTGCGGGAGGGAACCGAGTTCGTGGTCTATGACGCCAAGACCAACGACGATCTGACCCGCCAGATCCTGACCCAGATCATCTTCGAGGAGGAAAGCCGGGGCGAAGCCCTGCTGCCGGTGCAGTTCCTGCGCCAGCTGATCGGCTTCTACGGCGGGGCCATGCAGGGCGTCCTCCCTTCCTATCTGGAGATGTCGCTGACCAATTTCAGCCGGCAGCAGGAGCAGTTCGCCAGCCAGATGAGCCGCGCCTTCGGCTCCGGCTCGGGCGCCAGCCTGATGGAGGAGGCGGCCAAGGCCAATATGGCCATGTTCGAACGGGCCCTGCAGATGTTCCCCGGCTTCGGCTATTCGCGCGTCGAACCCACGCCCCAGGCGGCGCCGGCCGAGAAGCCTTCCGAGGCGCCGTCGGCGGCGGCCCCCGAGGCCCTGGAGGAGATGCGCCGCCAGATGGACGAGATGCGCGCCCAGATCGATCGTCTGGCGGGCGGGTCGAAGGCCAAATGACGGACCGGGTCCGGGCGGTCGGCGGCCCCGAGCGGGTCGAGCGACGCGAGAGCGAAAGGCGCGAGCGGGAGCGCCGCG
>MGLN01000027.1:5808-7128 GCA_001796045.1 Caulobacterales bacterium RIFOXYB1_FULL_67_16
GCGCGCCCTGGTCCCCGGCCCGGCCGAGGCGGCCGAGTTCAAGCCCGAGACCGCCCCGGCAAGACCTGCCGTCCACCCGGCGGTCGACGCCGGGGCCGCCGCCTTTGTGGCCCAGCAGATCGGACAGAAGGGACAGAAGCGGGGCCTGCGCGGCGGTCCGCCCGTCCTGGATGCGGCCCGGTCCGCCTATCTCGGGACCGAATATTCGGGCGAGGCCGAGCGCCGGCCTCAAAGAGGCAAGACGGCCAAGACCGAAATCTGACGGGTCAGAAGCCAGGCGGCACGGAGCTTGCTGGGCCGGAGGCAGACCGCCTCTTTTTCGGACCCGCCCATGCCCGCCGCCCTAAGCCTCGCCGCCAAGGTCTTCGACGTCGCCGTCGTGGCCCTCATCTTCACGGCTTTTTCCTAGGGGCCTACCGCCCTGTCGGGCTGCTTGAGGCCGGTCAGTTCCCCAGGTCGAAATCCTTGCGGGACGCGATGATGGTGACGATGAAACCGGCCAGGACGTCCAGCAGGATCATCACCACGATCAGGAAGAAGGTCGAGGTCGCAAAGCCGCGGATCAGCAGGAATTCGACCAGGACGACGATGAACAGGATCATCGACAGGGCGTGATTGACGATGGCGACCTTCTGGCTCGAGGTCGACTTGATCAGCTCGAAGAAGAGCAGGATCAGGCCCAGGAACAGGATCAGGTCGCCCGAGCCGATGTTCCACTGGGCGCCCGAGGCCATGGGGATGGAGAAGATCGGGTCGCGCAGCAGGGCGTCGGCCTGAGCCATGCCGATATTGCCGGAAGCCCCGAACAAGACGACGATATTGTACAGAACGACGGGAAGCAGCAGCAAAGGTATGGCGATCAGCATGCGGTCCCCCGGGGCTCTACGGCCGTGCTTGTTAACCCTGATTACCGCCTTTTGACTCGTTTCGCCACGACGGAGGTGTGACGAAACCCCTACAGGCGCGGGAAGCGACCGGCGCGGCTGAGGGCGGACGGGGCCGGACGGCCCAGGGCGTCGCCGACCCAGCGCGCGGTCTCGATCAGGGCATCCAGGTCATAGCCGGTCTCGAACCCGGCCCGCGTCAGCATATAGACCAGATCCTCGGTGGCGATGTTTCCGGTGGCGCCCGGCGCGAAGGGACAGCCGCCTATACCCCCGACCGAGGCGTCCAGCACCTCGACCCCGGCCTCGACCCCGGCGTAGGCGTTGGCCAGGCCGGTGTTGCGGGTGTCGTGGAAATGGAGCCGCAGCCGGGCCTCGGGCGCGGCCTTGCGGGCGGCCTCCACCTTTCGCGTCACGGCCCAGGGATCCCCGGCGC
>MGLN01000027.1:7144-7695 GCA_001796045.1 Caulobacterales bacterium RIFOXYB1_FULL_67_16
CAGACGCAGGAGATCATGACCGACAGGGACGGGGCTCCGTCGGGAGCCTCGGCATTGTGGCGCCGGGCGACGATCTCGCCCACCATGGCCAGCTGGTCCTTCACCGAAAGCCCCTGGTTCTTCAGGCCGAAGCCGTCGGTGGCGGCGATGGAGACATTGACCTCGTCGACCCCCGTCGTCAGGGCCCGGTCATACCCCTTGCCGTTCAGGACCAGACCGATGCGGCTGCGGCCGGCCGCAGCGGGCAGGGCCTCCATCACCGCTTCGGCGCCGGCCATCTGCGGCACATATTTGGGATGGACGAAGGAGACGGCCTCGATCCGCCGGGCGCCGGCCGTTTCCAGTCGTCGAACCAGATCGGCGCGGACGGCCGGCTCCAGCACCGTCTTTTCGTTCTGCAGGCCGTCGCGGGGACCGACCTCGACGATCTGGATGAACCGGCTCAAGGCGCCTCGCCCTCCGAGGCCGTCGGCCGGGGCGGCGGCGCATAGACGGTCAGGCTCATCTCGTCGCCGCCCGAATAGTTGTAGCCCCGCACGACGCCGACTGCG
>MGLN01000027.1:7807-9250 GCA_001796045.1 Caulobacterales bacterium RIFOXYB1_FULL_67_16
GCGCCCTCGGCGTCGGTCAGCTCGGTGTCCCGCCCGGTCAGGAAGACGAAACTGGGCTCATGGAAGGTGGTGATGGCCACCGGTCCGGGTGTGCGGCCCTGGCGCGGATGCAGGTCGGCGGCCTCCAGCGTCTTCTCCAGCTGGGGCGCGATGGCCAGGGGACGCAGCTGGCGGATGGTCCCGGCCAGGGCGCCGTGGGCCACGATCCCGAAGGCGAGCGAGGCGACCAGGGCCGAGACCGTCGCCCGGTTCAGCAGCAGGAAGGCGCCCATGGCCGCCGCCGCCAAGGTGGTTCCCACGGTCAGGGCCGCCCAGGTCTGGGCCGTCGAGGTGCCGTAGACCGTCAGTCCATAGACGGTGATGCCGATGATCAGCACCGCCGCGAACATCGCCAGCACGGCCCCCGTGACGCGCGAGACCTTGCCGATCGGCCGCGCCAGGGCGGCGGCGGCCAGCAGGGCCAGGCCGCCGAAGGTCGGCAGGGTGTAGTGCCACAGCTTGGTCGGGGCCAGTTCGAACATCAGCCAGCCGGGAACCAGCCAGCAGACCAGGAAGCGGATGGCGGGCTCGGCCCGGCGGCTCCAGCCCGTCGAGACCGCGGCCGGCAACAGCAGGGTCGAGGGGAAGAAGAGCAGGGGCGCCAGCAACAGATACATGCCGGGGAAGCCGGAATGGCTCTCGTGCGCCCCGGCCACCTTGGGCGCCAGATCCCCGCCGATCGCCTCGCGCCAGAAGCCGCCGTCGGTGGCGATGGTGATGGCGATGGCCCAGGGGCCGACCATCAGGGCGACTAGGGGCAGGCCCCAGCCCCAGCCCAGCCGCGCCAGCCATTTGACGTCCCGATCCCAGATCGACAGGGCGATGACGGCCAGGGCCACGACCAGAAGCCCGATCGGTCCCTTGATCAGGATGGACAGGCCCAGGCCGAGCCAGAACAGCAGCTTGTGCGGCCGGATCGGGCGTTCGCCGGCCCTGGCGGCCATATAGATCCGCGCCAGGGCGGCCATGGCCAGGGTGGTGGCCCCGCACAGCATGGCGTCGGTCTTGGCGATCCCCGCCTCAGTCGACAGCAGGAAGGTCGTCCCCATGACGACGCCGCCGAAAAAGCCCACGCGGGCGCCCAGCAAGGCCGATCCCGCCCAGGCCACGGCCCAGGCCGCCAGCATGGCGCCCAGCAAGGACGGAATGCGATAGGGGGCGATGTCGCGGTTCTCGACGTCCGAGGTCAGGGCCACCGCCGCCGCCTGCAGCCAGTAGATCCCGATCGGTTTCTTCCAGCGCGGGTCGTCCTGGAAGCGGATGTCGACATAGTCGCCGCTCTCCAGCATCTGGACCGTCGCCTGGGCGAACCGGCTCTCGTCCCGATCCAGCGGCGGCAGCAGCAGAAGGCCGGGCAGGCCGGCGACCAGCGTCAGCAGGGCGGCGAACAGCGGCCCCCTCCAG
>MGLN01000027.1:9343-9518 GCA_001796045.1 Caulobacterales bacterium RIFOXYB1_FULL_67_16
CTCGTCTATGGAGCGGCATGACCGCCCAAATCGCTCCTGACGCGCCCCAGATCTCCGTCGTGGTTCCCGTTCACGACGAGGCCGGCGCCGCCGTGCCCCTGGCGCGTGAAATCGCGGCCGCCTTCGCCGGCCGGTCCTATGAAATGATCTTCGTCGACGACGCCTCCAGGGACGC
>MGLN01000027.1:9587-10076 GCA_001796045.1 Caulobacterales bacterium RIFOXYB1_FULL_67_16
TGGTGGTGACGATGGACGGCGACGGTCAGAACCCGCCGGCCGATGCGCCCCGGCTGGTGGACGCCCTGCTTGCGGCCCCCGCAGACGTCGGTCTGATCGGCGGGCGACGGGCCAAGCGCCAGGACAGCGCCGCCAAACGCCAGGCCTCGGTCTGGGCGAACCGCATCCGTCGTCGGCTGCTGGGCGACGACGCCGACGACACCGGCTGCGGGCTGAAGGCCTTTCGCCGCGACGTCTTCCTGCGGCTTCCCTATTTCGATCACATCCACCGCTATCTGCCGGCCCTGATGATCCGCGAGGGTTACCGAAACCAGTATCTGGACGTCGATCACCGCCACCGCGAAACCGGCCGGTCGAAATACACCAACTGGGGCCGGCTGAAGGTCGCCTTCGCCGATCTCTTGGGCGTCATGTGGCTGAAGAGCCGGTCGCGCCGGCCGGGGGCGATCTCCGAATTCTGAGCGCGATAATCCAGACGCTCACAGAACG
>MGLN01000028.1:0-500 GCA_001796045.1 Caulobacterales bacterium RIFOXYB1_FULL_67_16
TTTTCGGAAAGCCGATTGGTGGGGCATGCCGGCGGTCATCTTCGGCGGGGGCAAGACCGGCATTCTCGTCGTTGATAGACTGCTTGCGAATCCTGCCATCGGGTACCGGCCTTCTGTCATACTCGACGACAACCCGGCTCTTGAAGGATCATACAAAGGTATACCCATCCTGACGGGAACAAATTTGGGCATTTTTATTTCAGAGCGGTTCAAGGTTCATGCCGCCATAGTCGCCATGCCCGGTGTCGATCGTTTCCGCTTGACCACAATACTTGGCGACTCTGTCCGCAGTTTCAGAAATTATGTCCTCATACCCGATTTTTTTGGCATGACGAGTAGCTGGATGAGCGTGCGCGATATTGGAGGCATTCTCGGACTGTATACCACCCAACGTCTTATCCAACCGCTGAACATGTTGATTAAACGGACAATTGAACTCGTCATTACCACTATAGGCGGGATAATAATACTTCCCGTTATCGGCATCATTGCGGTGCTTA
>MGLN01000028.1:626-15716 GCA_001796045.1 Caulobacterales bacterium RIFOXYB1_FULL_67_16
AGATCACCGCCGACGACGACCGCGTCACCCGCGTCGGGCGCTTCATCCGCGCCACCAGCCTGGATGAACTGCCCCAGATCTTCAACGTCCTGACCGGCGAGATGTCTCTGGTGGGTCCCCGCCCCCACGCCATCGGCATGAAGACCGGCGAGACCGAATCCGCCCTCCTGGTGGCCGAATACGCCCATCGCCACCGCATCAAGCCCGGCATGACCGGCTGGGCCGCCGTCAAGGGTTCGCGCGGCCCGGTCCACACCGAGGCCGAGGTGCGCCGCCGGGTCGAGCTGGACGTCGACTATATCCAGCGTCAGTCCTTCTGGCTGGACCTGTGGATCCTGCTGATCACCGTGCCCGTCCTGCTGGGCGACCGGGCCGCCGTCAGGTGAGCGAGACGCGTATGTTCTGGCGCGGCGTCTGGGGCTATCTGCCGGCCCAGATCGTCCAGGGCGTGGTCGGCTTCCTGACCATCGTCGTCTTCACCCGCCTGCTCAGCCCCGAGGATTTCGGCCGCTACGCCCTGGCCTTTTCGGTCACCAGCCTGGCCCATACGGTCAGCTTCAGCTGGCTTGAGGCCGCCATGGCCCGCTTCTGGGCCGCCGAGCGCACGCCGGGCGGCCTGGCGACCCATTTCGCCAGCCTGTACCGCACCTCCTTCGCCGTCATCGCCGTCTTTACGCCCGTCGCCGCCCTCGCCGTCTGGCTTCTGCCCCTGACCCCGGCCTTCAAGCTGGCCCTGGCCTTCGGCCTGGCCGGAGCGCCCATTCGCAACCTGGCCAAGCTGGCGCAGGAGCGGTATCGCGCCGCCGGCGAGGTGTCCAAGGCCGCCACGGTCGATATGGCCGTTGCTGTCCTGGGCTTTCTGGTCGGGGCCGGCTTCGCCCTGGCCGGCGCCGGCGCGGCCTCGCCCCTGCTGGGCCTGATGATCGCCCCCCTGTTCGCCCTGCCCTTTATCCTGCCGGGCGAGCTGCGCCAGTCGGCCGGGGGAACCGTGGACCGGGCGCGGCTGAAGGCCTACGCCGCCTATGGCTATCCGATCGCGGCGTCGCTGACCCTGGCCCTGGTCCTGGCCTCGACAGACCGTTTCCTGCTGGCGGCCTTCATGGATGCGGCGGCGGTCGGCGCCTATCACGCCAGCTATAGCCTGGCGAACCGCACCCTGGACGTGATGTTCATCTGGCTGGGCGCGGCCGGGGCCCCTGCCATGGTCATGGCGCTGGAGCGCGGCGGCCGTGAGGCCCTGCGCCAGACGGCCCTGGAACAGGGTTCGACCCTGATCCTGATCGGCCTGCCCGCCGCCGTCGGCCTGGCCCTGGTCGCCCGCCCCCTGGCCGAGCTGATGATCGGCCCCGAGCTCCGCGTCGCCGCAACCCTGGTCACGCCCTGGATCGCGGCCTCGGCCTTTCTGTCCGGCCTGATCGCCTATTATTTCGGCTTCGGCTTCACCCTGGGCAAGAAGACCGGCCTGCTGCTGGTCACCATGGCCGTCCCCGCCGTCGCCAACATCATCCTGAACCTGGTGCTGATCCCCCGGCTGGGCGTGCTGGGCGCCGCCGTCGCCACGGCCCTCAGCTTCGCCATAGGCCTGGTCGCCTGTCTGCTGATCAGCCGCCGCGCCATCGCTCTGCCCATTCCGTGGGAGGCCCTGATCCGTTGCGGCCTGGCCTCGACCGGCATGGCCCTGGTGGTCTGGCGCCTTCCGCCCCTGGGCGGCTTCATCGAACTGATGCTGGACGCGAGCGTGGGCGGACTGGTCTATGCGGCCCTGGCGCTCACCCTGAACGCCGCAGGGGTGCGCGACGTGCTGGCCCGACTGATCCAGGCCCGACGGAGCGCGACGGCATGAGCGGCTCCCGCGCCGATATCCACGACAACCCCGGCTGGGCCGCCGCCCGGCCCGCCCTGTCGGTCCTGATCCCCTTCCTGGGCGACGATCCCGAACCCCTGCTGCGCCGGCTGGATACCGAAGCCGCCGCCCTGGCCGGCCGGGTCGAGCTGATCCTGCTGGACGACGGCACGGGCGACGCCGCCCTGACCGCCCGGCTGAAGGCGACGCTGGACGCCCTGGCCCTGCCTGCCCGCCTCGTCACCCTGTCCGCCAACGAAGGCCGGGCGCGCGGGCGCAACCGACTGACCATCGCCGCCCGCGCCGGGTCCTGGCTGTTCCTCGACAGCGACATGAAGCCCGACAGCCCGCGCTTCCTCCAGACCTGGGTGGATCTGATCGCGCGCCACGACCCCGCCGTGGCCTTCGGCGGCTTCTCGCTGAAACAGGCGCCGCGCGACCGTCGCTTCGCCGTCCACCGCGCCCTGTCCGGCGCCAGCGAATGCGTTCGCGCCGCCCAGCGCGCCAAGACGCCCGAGAAATACGTCTACACCTCCAACCTGCTGGTCCGGCGCGATGTCTTCGCCGTCGAATCCTTCGACCCCGGCTTCACCGGCTGGGGGTGGGAGGATGTCGAATGGGCCATGCGGGTCGCCCGCCGGTTCCAGGTGGTCCACATCGACAATCCCGCCACCCATATGGGCCTGGACACGGTGCCGGACCTGGCGCGCAAGTTCGACCAGGGCGCCGGCAACTTCGCCCGCGTCGTCGCCCTGCACCCCGAGATCGTCCAGACCTACCCCAGCTACAAGGCCGCCCGCGCCCTGAAGCGCCTGCCGTCCCTGCCCCTGATCCGGCGCATGGCCAGGGGCGCCGCCCTGTCGCCCCTGTTGCCGACCCGCACCCGCGCCTTCGCCCTTCGCCTGTACCGAGCGGCCGTCTATGCGGACGCGATCTGATGCGGGACGTCGCCGTCCTCATTCCCACCCTGCGTCGCCCCGCCATGCTGGAGGGGGCCCTGCGCTCGGTCTTCGCCCAGGTCGGGTCGCTGGACCGGATCGCCGCCGTGGTCGTCGCCGACAATGCCCCCGACGGTTCGGCCGCCGCCCTGATCGACCGCCTGCGGGCCGAGGCGCCGGTTCCCCTGACCTACGCCCACGCGCCCGTCCCCGGCGTCGCCACGGCCCGAAACGTGGGCCTGGCCGCCACCGACGCCCCCCTGATCGCCTTCCTCGACGACGACGAGGCCGCCTCCCCCGGCTGGCTGGCCGCCCTGTTGCAGGCCCAGGCCCAGACCGGCGCCGACGTCCTGTTCGGCCCGATCCGGGGCCGCGTACCCCAGGGCACGGGCTGGACCACCGCCTATCTGGAGCGCTTCTTCGGCCGCGACGGCCCGACCCAGACCGGCCTGACCGACCAGATCCACGGCTGCGGCAACAGTCTGATGGTCCGCGCCACGGCTCTGCCCGGCGACGCTCCTTTCGACACGGCCATGAACGAGACCGGAGGCGAGGACGACCGCCTCTTCACCGCCCTGCAGGCGCGCGGCGGCCGGTTCGGCTGGGCCGCCGACGCCTGGGTGGACGAGTTCGCGCCCCCCGACCGCGCCACCCTGAACTACGCCCTGCTGCGCGCCTTCGCCTATGGCCAGAGCCCCAGCCAGATGGCCGCCGCCCGCCAAGACTGGCCCGGCGTCGCCCGCTGGATGCTGATCGGCGCTGCCCAGACCGCCGTCTGGGGCCTCGTCTCCCTGACCCTCGCCCTGCTCCGCCGCCCCGCCCGCGCCGAAACCCTGGACCGCACCGCGCGCGGATTGGGAAAGGTCTTCTGGACCAAAGGGTTCGAGCCGAAACTCTATGGCGCGGCGATGGTCAGGCGGAGCACGACCTGAGCCGGGACTATGGGCCAGCGCGCACAATTCCGAAGACGAACCGCCGTCTTATCAAGCGGTTGAAGATAAAAACGGCGATCAAACCACCACTCTGCGGATCGGAAGTATGATCTGGCGTTGGTCTTTGACATCACTATCGGATCCGAGCGTGAACGCCACTGAGGTCGGAATCCTTGCACAGTGCCACCGGAGTGCCAACTTTTATCTTTACATAACAGCTACTTGCTTCAAATGGCACGAATTGCACTCATTTTTCTCGAGCGCCATTCACCGACGTCGGCTCTACGTCAGCCCGCCAGCCGGCTGAGGAACTTCGGCGGCTTGTAGGTCGAGCGGTTCATGACCACCCCGGCGATACGGCCGCCGACGGCCTCGATCTCGTCGCGCAGGATCACCGGTCCGCTCGCGGTCGCCCCCCCGGCCGCCACCACCAGCACCGTCATGTCGACGAAGGGCGCCAGGATGATCGCCATGTCGTTGCGGTCCGCCGCCGGGCTGTCGATGACGATGGTGTCGGCGTGCGGCCGCAGGGCGTCCCAGTAGCGGGGCTCCCCCACCGCCTCGACCCGGTGGCCCGAGCGCAGGGATTCCATATGGAACCGGGTCGTCCACAGACGCCCGCCCAGACAGGGCCGCGCCGTCAGCAGACGCGCAGGCGGAACCGGCTTGCCGTCCCGACCGGTCGGGGCCGGGGTGACGGCGAAGAAGCTGGAGCCGTCGGGCGAGGCCTGGGCCGGTTTGCCAAGTTGGCCGAACCGGTCCGGTTCGGCGGCGATGACGTCCAGCTGGCCCTGCTGGGCTAGGTCCCCGTCCACTAGCCAGACGGGCTTTCTCGCCCGCACGGCGGCCAGACGCGCGAACTCCCGCGCTACAGTCGATACGCCCTCTCCCGTCGTGGCGGCGGCGAACTGGATCACGCGGGCGCGATGCGCGGGGGCAGGCCCCAGCGCCGCCCACAGACCGGCCATTTCGGACGTCAGATCGACCATCGAATCGCTATGCGCGCTCCATCAGGCCACAGCCTATCACGGCCCCGCCCCCAGATCGCCTAGTGCGCCTTGGCCGGCGCAACCGCCAGGACCGGCATGTCCAGGGTCCGCCGCACCGAGTCCGGCGTCGAAAACCCCCGCCGCGTGAAGATCCGCAGCAGGCCCAGGCACAGGGCCGTGAAGGCGGCGAACAGGAAGACGGCGGCCAGGGCCGGAACCTTCAGGCTCTTGCCCGTCGCCGGCGGCTGAGCCCGCTCAATGACGGTGACATTGTCGGCGCCGGCGGCGACCAGAGCGTTGTCCGCCCGGCTCTGGCTCTCGCGCTGCTGGAACTCGCGGATGTTGGCGGTCAGGACCTCGCGATTGCCGGCCAGGGTCGCGTTCTCCGACTCCAGGGCCGTCAGCCGCGCCTGGCGTGATCGAATATCCGCCAGCTGACGATCCAGCACCGCCAGACGCGCCGCCAGGGCGTCGCGGTCGGCCTGGGTGTTGATCCGGTTGGTCTCCAGCTCGGTCCAGACGGGGTTGGGCCCGGTGCGGACCTCCTTGGCCCCCACCGCCGTCCCCGTGCCCACATAGGCCTGAAGCTGGGCGATCCGCGCCTCTATGTCCTTCACCGGCTGGGCGTCGGGCTGATAGCGCGCCAGCAGCTGCTCCCGCTCGGTCCGCAGCTGCAGCACCTGGTCCTGGGCCGAGATGTTCAGGTCCTGCTGCAGGGCCACCTCCGCCGGCGTCGCCGCCTGCTGCGCCACCAGGGTGGCCAGCCTCTGGCTCGCCTGGTTCAGCTGGCTCTGGGTCGACATCCGGTCGGTGAAGACCGTCTGATACACCGCCGCCAGGGTCGCCTTGGCCGCCGCGAAGTCGCCGATGTCATTGCTGGTCAGGAACTGCTCATAGGCCTGATCCGCCGCCGTCAGATCGCCTTCGAAGGCCAGTCTCTGGCTGGTGATCGCGGGGGTCTTGTCCTGGAAGACCTCCCGTCGATAGGCGAGGTATTGCTCGATGACCGTGTTCAGCACCCGCGCCGCCCGCTCGGGATCGTCGGCCTCATAGCTCAGCCGGATGACCGCGCTGCCCGGCGCAGTGCCGACGCCCAGGCTGCCGCCGACCACCTTTCGGGCCGCCGCCTCGGCCTGGGCCTTCGAACCGGTCGGAGCCTTGCCCAGGATGGCCGCCGGCCCCAGGGCCTCGACCACCCGCTGACGCACCTGGCCCGAACTCAGGATGGCCGCTTCCGAACTGGCCACCTCGTCGCCCTGCGGCGCCTGGCCCCGTTCCGCCGTCCCGACACGCGGCTGATAGACGTATTCCTGGCCGACACCCGCGAAGACCGCGCCCTGGGCCGTATAGGTCTTCTTCAGGGTCAGAACCGCCGCCGTCCCCAGGCCGAAGATGACCAGAAAGACGACGATCATCAGCGCCAGCTCGCGGAACAGCAGGCCGACGACGTCCAGCACGCCATAGCGCGGTCGGGTCGTGACATAGGCCGTCGAACGCATGGGCGGGCGAATCCGGGAAACTCTTGCTCAGCTCACCCTTCACCCGTCGGCGTTAACCATCGGTTACCCATAAGCGGCGAAGCTGCAATCAACCTGCTTTCGTCGGACCCTTACGCCTTCATGACGCCAGATCGCCGACTGTTCCTGCTGGCTCTTGGATCGGCCGCCACGGCCTTGGCCGCCTGCGGCGGAGGCAACGCCGCCCGCATGCCGCGCCCCCTCTCCCGGACCGACCGGGTTCAGACGGCGAGCCGCGAGGACTTTCCCGCCATTCCCTTCGCCGACTGGACCGACCAGGAGCCGGAGTATCTGCTCTATCCGGGCGACGAGATTGAGGTGGCCATGCCCACCGCGACCGAACTGACCCGAACGCTGAAGGTCGGGCCTGACGGCCGGGTGGCCCTGCCCCTGATTGGTCAGGTCATGGCGGCCGACCGAACGCTTTCCGAACTTGAGCGCGAGACCTCGGCGGCCTACGCCTCCCAACTGGTGCGTCCGGTTGTGGAGGTGACCTTGAAACAGGCTGGCCCGATCCGGGTCTGGATCGATGGCGAGGTCCGGACCCCGGGCGTCATCGAGATGACCGGCGATCTGGACGCCTATCAGGCCGTCGTCCAGGCGGGCGGCTTCCTGCCCTCGGGCAAGCCGGATCGCGTGGCCCTGATCCGGCGCGGTCCCGGCGGATCGCGCATGATGCGTGTGATCGATCTTCGCCCGCGTCGCGGCGAGGTGGTGGCCCTGCGTCGCGGCGACATCATCTTCGTGCCGCGCACCACCCTGGGCGAACTCGCCGCATTCTTCACCCAGGTGCGCGCCGCCATGCCGATCGGCTTCAGCTACTCGATCAACGGATCGAACGGCAACGGCTACGCCACCTTCTAAGTCTCAGGTCAGGCGACCAGCTTGACCACGCCCGTGTCGATGTAGCGGCGCGCGGCCTTCTGGGCCTCGGCGATCTCCTCGCGCTCCATCTCCAGGCTCATCTCGCGGCGATAGACGCGCGCCTCGATGGACCCCTTCATGGCCGCGAGGTTGAAGATCATATGGGCCGAGACGCGGTCCATCGGGCACCCGCCCGAACCGGCCGAATACATCATGCCCAGCTTGAACAGGTCGTCGCCCGACATGTCCGCAGTCGGCAGAGGCAAGCCGTCGAAATCCGAGGCGGCCTGCAGGTCTAGCGCCATTTCTTGCGCGTTCATCACCGTATCTCCTGATCGGGCGCCGTTCTGGGCCCGTCTCTGATACGGCATCAAATACCGGCGATTTGAAGTTAAAGTTAACGCGGAAACACGCCAGCGAACTTTTCAGTAAAGCAAAAATGAATACTGAAACGCTGATTCAGCATTCTGAAATCTATCGGAAATCCCTCGTTTACGCCTTTTGCGCTCGCTGGCCGAACAGGATCGCCCGCGCCGTCTCGGCGGCCTTGCCGGAGCCCCCGGCATTGCCTCGCTGTTCCTCCAGAAGGGCCCGCCCGATTTTGACCGCCGGTCTAGCGCCGACCCGTTCCATCCAGGCGGCAAGATTGGGGAACTCGGTCAAGCTCTGCCCCTGAAGGGTCGGCAAGATCCAGGGCCAGGCCGCCATGTCGGCGATGGAGTAATCGCCGGCCAGATACTCGCGATCCCGCAGGCGGCGGTCCATCACGCCGTAGAGCCTGTGGGTCTCGTTCGTATATCGCCGCACCCCATAGGCGATCTGGCGCTGATCGCGGATCATGGCCGGGGCGTACTGGCGGAAGTGATGCGTCTGGCCCGCCATCGGGCCCAGCCCGCCCACCTGCCAGAACAGCCATTGGTCCACCTCGACCCGCGCGCGCACGTCGGTCGGATAGAACCGGCCCGTCTTGTTCCCCAGATACTGGAGGATGGCGCCGGACTCGAAGATAGAGATCGGTTCCCCGCCCGGCCCGTCGGGATCCACGATGGCGGGCATGCGGCCGTTGGGGCTGATGGCCTGGAAGGCCGGCTCGAACTGCTCGCCGGCGCCGATGTTCACCGGCTTGACCTCATAGGCCAGACCCATTTCCTCCAGGGCGATGGAGACCTTCCACCCATTTGGCGTGGGCCAGTACCAGAGCTGGATCGGTGCGGTCATACGGCGGGCCTCCTCAGTGAGCAGACGACATCTGGGCGTATCCGCCCCCCTCCGCAATCCTGGTTTCAATCCTGACACGGTCGTTCAGGAGGCGTTCAGGCGAGAAATCCGAGCTTCACCCTCATCAACGGGCCAGTTCGTCGTTTCCGGCGGGCCCAGAATGGAGCACGCAGATGAACCGCCTGACCAAGGCCGCCGTCGTCGCCCTCGCCCTGTCCACCACGGCCGTCCCCATGCTGGCCGAGGCCCAGAGCCGCGACCGTCGGGAATACCGCGAAGACCGACGTGACGACCGTCGGGACTATCGCGACGAGCGACGTGACGACCGCCGCGACTGGCGGCGGGGCGAGTACGACAGCCGTCAGGACTATCGCCAGGACCGCCGCGACGACCGCAGGGACTATCGAGACGAGCGCCGGGACGACCGTCGCGACTATCGGAACGACCGTTGGGATCGGAACAACCGCGACTGGTGGCGGGGCCGTTCGGACTTCCGTGGCTATAATGGCCCGCGCTCGGGATATTGGTATGCGCCCAGCTACGGCTATTACCGGGTCGAGCCGCGCTATTACGGCTATCGCTGGAGGACAGGCGGGTATCTGCCGGCTCAATACCGGACCTACTATGTCCGCGATCCCTACTTCTATGGCCTGAGACCGGCCCCGCGCGGTTATCGTTATGTCCACGCCGGCAGCGACATCCTGCTGGTCGCGGTCGCGACGGGCCTGATCGCCAGCGTCCTGGCCAACGTCTATTGACGACGCCGGACGTGTGAACCGGCAAGCCCCGCGACTTGTCTCGCGGGGCGATGCGGGGCTCATCGCCGTGGCGCGACTTCCAACCAAGCCGCCGGAGCACCGGCGTGCAGGAACCACCCCAATGAAACGCCTTCTGACGGCTTTCACCGCCGCCGCTGCCCTGGCCGGACCGCTCGCCGCGCCGATCCAGGCGATGGCCCAGGACGAGCAACCGCGTCGCGAACGGCGCGACGCCGATCGGCCGGACCGCCCGCAGATCTCGCGCGGCGAACGCCCGGCGCCGAACCGTCCCATCGTATCCCGACCTGAAACCTCGCGGCCCGAGCGTCCGCAGAACAGCGCCCCCCGCCCGGACAGGCCCCGAGGAGATGACGGCCGTCCGGAGAGGCCGGACCGTCCGAGCCGGGGCGACCGTCCCGAGCGCCCATCCAACGGGCAGGACAGGCCCGAGCGTCCCAATCGCCCGGAAGGCGGCTGGAACCGACCGGACAGGCCGGCGGACGGCGCAGGTCGGCCGGACAGGCCGGATCGTCCCTCCAACGGCGGCCGCCCTGACCGCCCTGATCGGCCCGGCTCCGACAGACCCGACCGACCGCGGGATGATGCGAACCGTCCGGATCGCCCCGGAGGCTGGAACCGCCCGGATCGGCCGAGCGACAACTGGAACCGTCCGAACCGCCCCGACCGTCCCGGCTCGGGCTGGAACCGAGACCGCGACCGGCACGAGGACTTCCGGCGGCGCTTCAACAGCGATCAGTGGCGGCGGGACTTCTACCGCAACCACCGATCGGACTGGTGGCGCAACGATCGGCGCTTCCGGGGCTATAGCGGCGTCCGGATCGGCTTCTATTTCGCACCGGGCTGGGGCTACTACAGTGTTCCCCGTTCCTATTGGGGCCGCTACTGGTCGGTGGGCGACTATCTGCCGGACATCTTCTGGCGCTATCGGCTGGACGACTGGCGCACCTATGGTCTCGGCTTCCCGCCCGAGGGTACGCGCTGGGTGCTGGTCGACAATACGATCTATCTGATCGACGAGTACGACGGCTACATCATCGACGTCATCCGCGACGCCTGGCGCTGGTAGTCTCAAAAAGAAGGCCCGGAGAGCAGTCTCCGGGCCTTCTTGCCAGAATGGCGCTCAAGCAGAGCGACCAGCCGGAGGTTTGGGGGCCGCAGCCCCCAAAAATCAAAGCCCCAGCTTGGCCTTCAGGATGTCGTTGACGGCGGCCGGATTGGCCTTGCCGCCCGTGGCCTTCATGACCTGGCCGACGAACCAGCCGAGAGCCTGAGGCTTTTCGGCGACTGCGGCGGCCTTGTCCGGATTGGCGGCTATGATCTCGTCGACCGCCTTTTCGATGGCCCCGGTGTCGGTCACCTGTTTCAGGCCGTGCTTCTCGACCACCTCGGCCGGCGAGCCCTCGCCGTTCCAGACGTGGTCGAACACCTCCTTGGCGATCTTGGAGGAGATGACGTTGGTCTCGATCAGTTCGACCAGCTGGGCCACATGGGCGGCCGGCAGCGGGTTCTCGCTGAAGTCCTTGCCGTCGGCGGCCAGACGCGCCGAGACCTCGTTCGTCACCCAGTTGGCGACCAGCTTGGCGTCACGGCCCTTCGCGGCGGCCTCGAAATAATCGGCCTTGGCCTGTTCCGAGATCAGCACGATGGCGTCGTACTGGGACAGGCCGTACTGGCTCATCAGGCGCTTGCGCTTGTCGTCCGGCAGTTCGGGCAGCGACGCCTTGATCTCGGCGATCCAGGCTTCTTCCAGGTCCAGCGGCAGCAGGTCGGGATCGGGGAAATAGCGATAGTCCTGCGCCTCTTCCTTGGAGCGCATCGACCGCGTCTCGCCCTTCACCGGATCGAACAGGCGAGTTTCCTGGATGATCGAACCGCCGTCCTCGAGGATCTCGATCTGGCGGCGCGCCTCGTACTGGATCGCCTGTGAGATGAAGCGGAACGAGTTGACGTTCTTGATCTCGCAACGCGTGCCCAGGAAGCTGAAGTCGCCGCTGGCCTTGAACTTCTCATAGGCGCCGGCGCGGCAGACGGACACGTTCACGTCGGCGCGGAGGTTGCCCTTCTCCATGTCGCCGTCGCAGGTGCCCAGATAGACCAGGATGGTCCGGATCTTCTTCACGTAGGCGACCGCCTCTTCCGGCGTGCGCAGGTCGGGGCGCGAGACGATCTCCATCAGGGCCGTGCCGGCCCGGTTCAGGTCGACATAGCTTTCGGTCGGCGAGAGGTCATGGATCAGCTTGCCGGCGTCCTGCTCAAGGTGCAGCCGCTCGATGCCGACATTGAAGAAGCTGCCGTCCTCGGCCTCCACTTCGACCACGCCTTCGCCGACGATCGGATAATAGAGCTGGCTGATCTGATAGCCGGTCGGCAGGTCGGGATAGAAGTAGTTCTTGCGGTCGAACTGGCTGCGCTTGTTGATCTGCGCGCGCAGGCCCAGGCCGGTCTTCACCGCCTGCTCGACGCAGTGCTTGTTCAGGGTCGGCAGCATGCCGGGGAAGCCGGCGTCCACCAGCGACACCTGTTCGTTCGGACCCGCGCCGAAGCCGACGGCGGCGCCGGAGAAGAGCTTGGCCTTGGAGGCCACCTGGGCGTGGATCTCCAGCCCCATGACGATTTCCCAATCGCCGGTGCGGCCCTTGATGGTTTTCGGGTTCGGAACAGTGTCGGTCATGGGGTCGTCCTAGCGCCCTAGGCGGCGGCGAGAAAGAGGCTGTCTTGAGGGTGTCGCGAAATCGCGCTCAACTTCGGTCGCCTCAATGGAGAATCCCATGTCCAAGACCCTGTTCGCCGCCGCTGCGGCCTCCCTGCTGCTGATCGGCGCCGCCTCGGCGCAGACCGCGCCGGCTCCGGCCCCGGCTCAAGACCATGCTCATGCCGAGCATCACGCCCATCCGACCATCGACAGCCCGATCGAGGCCCTGGTGAACGATCCGGCGACCAAGGCCGTGCTGGAGAAGCACCTGCCCGGCATGGACAAGCATCCCGCCTACGGCCAGTTCAAGGGCATGACCCTGCGCCAGGTCGCCCCCTACTCCCAGGGAGCCATCACCGACGAGAAGATCGCGGCCATTGACGCCGACCTGAAGGCGCTGCCGGAAGCCTGAAGACATAAGGGGCCGGCGATCTCGCCGGCCCCTTCCCATTTAAACTACCACCACTGGCCCGGCTTGGCCGTAAAGCCCGCCGCCCGTTCCAGCGCCGCGCCGACCTGGAAGACGGTCGCCTCGTCCAGGGCCTTGCCGATGACCTGGAGGCCCAGCGGGAGGCCGTTGGAATCGACGCCGGCGGGGACCGAAATGCCCGGCAGGCCGGCCAGGTTGGTCGTGACCGTGAAGACGTCGTTCAGATACATGGTCAGGGGGTCGATCTGCTTGTCGCCGATGGCGAAGGCAGCCGACGGGGTCGAGGGGGTCAGGATGGCGTCCACGCGGCCCCAGACATTGTCGAAGTCCTCGGCTATGCGGCGACGGACCTTCAGCGCCTTGACGTAGTAGGCGTCGTAGAAGCCGGCCGACAGCACATAGGCGCCGATGGTCAGGCGACGCTGAACCTCCTTGCCGAAGCCCTCGGCGCGCGAGGCGGCGTAGAGGTCGTCCAGCGAGCTGAACTGATCCGCCCGGTGCCCGAACCGCATGCCGTCATAACGGGCCAGGTTGGACGAGGCCTCGGCCGGGGCGACGATATAGTAGGTCGGCAGGGCGTACTTCGTGTGCGGCAGGCTGATGTCCACGATCTCGCAGCCGGCGTCCTTCAGCCAGGCCACGCCCTGATCCCACAGGGCCTGGATTTCGGCGGGCATGCCGTCCACGACATATTCGCGCGGCACGCCGATGCGCAGGCCCTTGACCGACTGGCCGACCGAAGCGCTCCAGTCGGGCGTCGGGACGTCCAGGCTGGTGGAGTCCTTGGCGTCGAACGAGCACATGGACTGCAGCAGTAGGGCCGCATCCTCGACCGTCTTGGTGATCGGTCCCGCCTGGTCCAGCGAACTGGCGAAGGCCACCATGCCGAAGCGGCTGGCGCGGCCATAGGTGGGCTTGATCCCGACCGTGCCGGTGAAGGCGGCGGGCTGGCGGATCGAGCCGCCGGTGTCGGAGGCGGTGGCGGCCAGGCACAGGTCGGCGGCCACGGCCGAGGCCGAACCGCCCGAGGATCCGCCCGGCGTCAGATCGGCGTTGGAGCCGGTCGATTTCCACGGGTTCTTGACCGGACCGAAGGCCGATGTCTCGTTGGACGAGCCCATGGCGAACTCGTCCATGTTCAGCTTGCCCAGCATGACCGCCCCGTCGCGCCACAGATTGGCGGTGACGGTCGATTCATACGGCGGCACGAAGCCGCGCAGCATGTTGGACCCGGCCGTGGTCTGGACGCCCTCGGTGCAGAACAGGTCCTTGATCCCCAGCGGCGCGCCTTCCAGCACCCCGCCCTCGCCCGAGGCGATGCGGGCGTCGGAGGCGCGGGCCATGTCCATGGCCTTGTCCGCCGTCACCTCGACATAGGCGTTTAGCGTCGGATTGGCGGCCTCGATGGAGGTCAGGAAGGCCTGGGTGATTTCGGCCGAGGAAAAGTCCTTGGCCTTCAGGCCGTCGACGGCGGCCTTCAGGGTCAGTTTGGTCAGGTCGCTCATGATTATTCGACCACCTTGGGCACGACGAAGAAGCCGTCGGCGGACTTCGGGGCGTTGGACAGGACAGCGTCGATCTTGCCGCCGTCGGTGACCACGTCCTCGCGCAGGCGCAGGGGCTGGGCGACATTCGAGGTCATGGGCTCGACGCCGTCGACATCGACCTCGTTCAGCTGCTCGATCCACTGCAGGATGCCGTTCAGCTCCTGGGCCAGCGGCTCCAGCCGATCCTCGGGGGTCTTGATGCGGGCGAGATGCGCAACCTTGCGCACCGTCGCAGCGTCGATGGCCATGCGGCCCTCCAATGCACGTCGGTAAAGGGGTTGAAGGGCGGGATTAGCGGCACAGGCGGGGATTCACAAGGACGAGGCGGTGTTCGCGTTCAACCCCGGTGGCGCAGGGCCCTTGGCGCAAAAACAGGGTGACAAGGCGCCAAACGTGCCAAACCTGCCAAATCCACCTCATGATCGCCTCCCGGGTTTACGACCCGGGACTATAACCCGGCCTGGAAGACCGATGGGTTGGGGACGCGAAATCGCACGCAAACCCTTGCGCAGCCGCAGTGTGGTGTGGGCGACAAATTATTTTGTCGGCTGGCTGCCGCGCTGTTCAGCGCACGCTCGCTACGTCCAACCGGTCTCCCCACAATCAGAACAAGGGCTAAGCCTGCCCTAGAGGCTGCCTTAGGAGCAGTCAGGCAACGGCTCTGCACGCGGCGCGCGCCAGACGATCGGGTTCGACCGCCCCGTTACCTTGGCCGACAGGAGGTGCGGGTGCTGTTCCGGCCAAATCAGACTGTTACGCCCTCCCCGCCCGAGATTTCTCGAACCATCGCCTTTGACTTAAGCCCGCGCCAGTCCTAACCGCAGGCCGTGCCTGTTCTCGACCTCCTTAACCTGCCCGCCGCCTGCCCGCCCGAGACCCCGTGGATGGGGCTGGATCTGGGCGAGAAGACCATTGGGGTGGCCGTGTCGGACGCCACGCGCCTGATCGCCTCTCCGCTGGAGCTGATCCGCAAGTCCAAGTTCACGCATGAAGCCGAACAGCTGTTCAAGCTGATGGCCCATCGCAAGGTCTCGGCCCTGGTGATCGGCCTGCCGGTCAATATGGACGGAACCGAGGGGCCGCGCGCCCAGTCGTGCCGCGCCTTCGCCCGCAATCTGGAGCGGCTGCGACCCATAAACGTCGCCTTCTGGGACGAGCGGCTGTCCACCAGCGCGGTCGAGCGGTTCCTGATCGAGGACCTGGACCTGAACCGCAAGCGCCGGGCCGAGGTCGTGGACCGCACCGCCGCCGCCTGGATCCTGCAGGGCGCGCTGGACCGGGTGCGGGATCAGGCGAGCTGGATTTGAACGGGCTGATCGCCGGCGTCCTGCCGGTCTTTCT
>MGLN01000028.1:15788-23402 GCA_001796045.1 Caulobacterales bacterium RIFOXYB1_FULL_67_16
GCTGTCGATCAACATCTTCTACCCCAGCTTCCTGATCCCGGCGATCTGGCACGCGGACCTGGCCGGCGGCGGGGCGACGGTGGCGGGGGCGGCGGCGGTCGGGGCGACCCTGATCGTGGCGGCGGCGACCTATGCGGCCAAGCCCCTGATCCCGCTGGACGGGCCGGCCTACACCAGCGTGTTCCAGGGGGTGATCCGCTGGAACAGTTTCGTCTTCGTGCCGGTGATCCAGTCGGTCTATGGCTCGACCGGGACGGCCATGGCGGCGGTGGCCATCGCCTTCATCATTCCGGTGACCAATATCACCTGTGTGGCGGTTCTGGCCAAATGGGGAGCGCTGAAGCGCGAGCCCTCGGTGCCGGGTCTGGCGAAGTCGATGATCGCCAATCCGATCCTGCTGGCCTGTCTGATCGGTCTGGGGCTGAACCTGCTGCGGGTCCCGCTGATCCCCGGCCTGTCGGATGCGATGGACCTGCTGGGCGCGGCCGCCCTGCCCCTGGGGCTGATCGTCGCCGGGGCCGGCCTGTCCTTCGCCGAGGTCAGGCGCCGCCAGGGGACCATCGCCGCCGTGACCCTGGTCAAGCTGGGGGTCATGCCGCCGCTGATGTGGCTGATCGCCTGGGCCCTGAGCGGCGACAGCCTGACCCAGGGGGTGGCCCTGATCTGCGGGGCGGCGCCGGGATCGGCCGCCTCCTATATGCTGGCGCGGCAGATGGGCGGGGACGCGCCCCTGATCGCGGGGATCATCGCCTCGACCACCGTCGGCAGCGCGGTGGTGATTCCGATGCTTCTGGCCCTGTTCCACTTCGTTTGATCCGCGGCCCGGCCGGCCCCCGGTCTGGCGTTTGCGGCGACTCCCGCCTATAGGCGCGTCTCGATGACCCAGCCCCACGACGTCACCGACCAGACCATTCGAGAGCGGCTGATTCCGTTCCCCAAGGCCCATTTCCTGGCCGCCTCGGATCTGAACCCCTTCGTCACCCCGCAGCTGCTGGACCTGGGCGACGCCTTCGTCGACTTCAATCGCCAGTCGTCCAAGGCCCTGGATCTGCTGCACGGGCGCACGGTCGTGAACCTGTTCTTCGAGAACTCGACCCGCACCAGCTCCTCGTTCGAGATCGCCGCCAAGCGGCTGGGGGCCGACGTGGTGACCATGCCGGTGGCCTCTTCATCGGTGAAGAAGGGCGAGACCCTGATCGATACGGCGGTGACGCTGAATGCGATGAAGCCGGATATTCTGGTGATCCGCCACTCGGCCTCGGGCGCGGCGGAGCTGCTGAGCCAGAAGGTGGGGTGCGCCGTCGTCAACGCCGGGGACGGCCGGCATGAGCACCCGACCCAGGCCCTGCTGGACCTGCTGTCGATGCGCCGCGCCTTCGGCGACGTGACCAGCCTGACCGTCGCCATCTGCGGCGACATCACCCACAGCCGGGTGGCGCGCTCGAACGTCGCCCTGTTGCAGATGATGGGGGCGCGGGTGCGCCTGATCGGGCCGCCGACCCTGGTGCCCGGCGACGCCGACCGCTGGGGCTGCGAGGTCTTCCACGACATGCGCGAGGGATTGGCGGGCTGCGACGTGGTGATGATGCTGCGGCTTCAGCTGGAGCGGATGGCCGGCGCCCTGGTGCCCTCGACCCGCGAATATTTCCGCTTCTGGGGCCTGGACCGCGAGAAGCTGGCCTGGGCCAAGCCGGGCGCCCGGGTCATGCACCCCGGGCCGATGAACCGGGGGGTCGAGATCGATTCCGACGTGGCCGACGACCTGGACGTCTCCCTGATCCAGGATCAGGTCGAGATGGGCGTCGCCGCCCGCATGGCCGTGCTGGCCTCCCTGTCGGCCCGCTGGGGGGGCAAGTGATGACCACCCTCGCCATCCTCAACGCCCGGCTGCTGGACCCCGCCAGCGACTATGACGGCCCCGGCGGCGTCCTGATCGAGAATGGCCGCATCGTGCGCGTCGTTCACGGTGCATCGCCCATCGACGCCGATCAGGTGATCGACGCCGACGGCCTTTGCCTCGCGCCGGGCCTGATCGACATTCGGGTCAAGACCGGCGAACCCGGCGCTGAACCGAAAGAGACGCTGAAGTCCGCCAGCCTGGCCGCCGCGGCCGGGGGCGTGACGACCATCGTGGTCCAGCCCGACACCGATCCCGCCGTCGACGACCCGGCGATGATCGACTTCATCCAGCGTCGCGGCGCGGCCCTGAACCTGGTCAATGTCCGGGCGGCCGGCGCCGCGACCAAGGCCCTGGACGGCCAGCGGATGGCCGAGATCGGCCTGATGGACGAGGCCGGCGCCCTGTATTTCACCGACGGCGACAAGGTGATCGTCAACAGCCGCACCCTGCAGCGGGTGATGAGCTACGCCGCCGCCTTCAACGCCCTGATCGCCTGCCGCCCGTCCGACCCCTGGCTGACCGAGGGGGCCGTGGCCGCCTCGGGCGAACTGGCCACGCGGCTGGGCCTGTCGGGCAGCCCGGCCATCGCCGAGCGGATCGGGCTGGAGCGCGACCTGGCCCTGGTCGAACAGACGGGCGCCCGGTTCCTGGTGGATCAGATCTCGACCGAAGGCGCGCTGGAGACCCTGGCGCGGGCGCGGGCCAAGGGGCTGGAGGTCGCGGTCAGCGTCTCGATCAACCACCTGTGCTTCAACGAGGTGGACATCGGCGACTATCGCACCTTCTACCGGCTGGACCCGCCGCTGCGGTCCGAGGCCGATCGTCAGGCCCTGATCGAAGCCGTGCGCGAAGGCCTGATCGACGTGATCACCTCAGCCCACGCCCCGGCCCCCGCTGAGGATAAGCGCCGCCCCTTCGCCGAGGCCGCGCCCGGCGCCGTGGGTCTGGAGACCCTGCTGCCGGCCGCCCTGACCCTGCACCACGAGGACGGTCTGGACCTGCTGGACGTGCTGCGGCCCCTGACCCAGGGACCGGCGGCGCTGCTGGGGCTCGACGCCGGGGTGCTGGCCGAAGGCGCGCCGGCGGACCTGGTGCTGTTCGACCCCGGGGCGCCGGTGATCGTGGATGCGGATGCGCTGCGCTCCAAGTCGAAGAACTCGCCGTTCGACGGACGCAGACTGCAGGGCAAGGTGATCGGGACCTGGGTGGGCGGCCGGAAGGTTTTCTGAATGCACCCTTCCCTCTCCCAACGGGAGAGGGCTTGAGCGCACGAGAGCGAAGCGATTGTCCTTGCGCGACCCGAAGGGCAGCGCGAAGCAGCCAAAGGTGAGGGGTCAGGTGGTGCGAACTGGCCCACCGGCGGTCCCTCATCCGGCCCTGCGGGCCACCTTCTCCCCACGGGAGAAGGGAGAAGGATCGATCACGCCGTCAGCATTCGCTTCACCACCCGTTTGAACGGCGCCGTGGCCTGGCCGGCGCGCAGGGCGGCGCCGCGCGCCAGACGGGCAGGGGGCGTTTCCTGGGTGAACAGGCGGACCAGGGCGTTGGTGCCCTGGTACAGGGGCCAGCTGGCGAGGCGATGGTCGCGTTCATAGCGGGCCAGCAGACGTTCCGACCCGATGTCCCCGGCCCGCGCCGACTTCAAGACCTTGGCCAGCGTGTCCTGCCCGCGCAGACCCAGGTTGAAGCCGTGGGCGGTGACCGGGTGCATGCCTACGGCCGCGTCGCCGATCAGGGCGAAACCCTCGCCCGCGAACCGGCGGCTCCAGGTGGTGGCCAGGGGATAGGCGCAGCGTTCGCTGACCAGTTCCGGCCCGGTCAGCCGGCCCTTCAGCCGCCGTTCCATCTCGACCGCGAAGGCGTCGGGCGACAGGCGCATCAGGTCGGCGATGGCCGGGGCGGCCAGGGTCAGGACGACGGAGGAGACCCGCTCATCAACGTCCGCGACAGGCAGCAGGGCGACGGTCTGGCGGTGGTCGAACCATTCGGTGGCGACATGGCCGTGCGCCTGGTCGTGGCGCATCCGGCAGACCATCATCGACCGGCCCAGCCGGTTCATCTCTACCCCGACGCCGAGTTGGTCGCGCACGCCGGAAAAGCGGGAATCCGCCGCCACGATCAGCCTGGCCCGGATCGTCGTCCCATCGTCCAGCACGACCCGGCCGCGCGGGGCGGCGCCCTGGACGGCGCAGCTGGCCACCCGCCGCCCGGCCATCAGGGCCACGCCCGCCTGCCCCTCGACGACCTCGAACAAGGCGCGGCGGATCAGGTGGTTGGGGATCAGGACGCCCAGCCGGTCGGCGCCGCCGGCGTCGAAGGTCAGGGCGAAGGGCGAGCCGCCGTCCAGCACCCGCGCCTCGCGCAGGTCCGAAATCTCTTCCGCCGGAACCCGGTCCCAGGCGCCGAGGGACTTCAACAGGCGGATGGAGTTGTGTGTCAGGGCGATCTCGCGCCCGTCGAAGGCCGGGTCGCGCAGGGCGGCCTGATCCTGGCCCTCGATCAGGGCGACGCTCTCGCCCGCGAACCGGCGGCTCCAGGTGGTGGCCAGGGGATAGGCGCAGCGTTCGCTGACCAGTTCCGGCCCGGTCAGCCGGCCCTTCAGCCGCCGTTCCATCTCGACCGCGAAGGCGTCGGGCGACAGGCGCATCAGGTCGGCGATGGCCGGGGCGGCCAGGGTCAGGACGACGGAGGAGACCCGCTCATCAACGTCCGCGACAGGCAGCAGGGCGACGGTCTGGCGGTGGTCGAACCATTCGGTGGCGACATGGCCGTGCGCCTGGTCGTGGCGCATCCGGCAGACCATCATCGACCGGCCCAGCCGGTTCATCTCTACCCCGACGCCGAGTTGGTCGCGCACGCCGGAAAAGCGGGAATCCGCCGCCACGATCAGCCTGGCCCGGATCGTCGTCCCATCGTCCAGCACGACCCGGCCGCGCGGGGCGGCGCCCTGGACGGCGCAGCTGGCCACCCGCCGCCCGGCCATCAGGGCCACGCCCGCCTGCCCCTCGACGACCTCGAACAAGGCGCGGCGGATCAGGTGGTTGGGGATCAGGACGCCCAGCCGGTCGGCGCCGCCGGCGTCGAAGGTCAGGGCGAAGGGCGAGCCGCCGTCCAGCACCCGCGCCTCGCGCAGGTCCGAAATCTCTTCCGCCGGAACCCGGTCCCAGGCGCCGAGGGACTTCAACAGGCGGATGGAGTTGTGTGTCAGGGCGATCTCGCGCCCGTCGAAGGCCGGGTCGCGCAGGGCGGCCTGATCCTGGCCCTCGATCAGGGCGACGCTCAGTCCGGTTCCGGCCAGGGACCGGGTGAAGGCCAGACCCGCGGGTCCGGCCCCGACCACGGCCACGTCGAACATCAGATCATCGCGCATGCTGAACTCCTGATATTCCCCCTGCCCTAGCCTGTTCGTCCGCTCCTTGATCGAGCGCAAATCGTCGCGTCAGCGCGGGCGGCGGCACGCAGCGGCCTTGGCGACCTCGGCGCCCAGCACCGACTGGACCGCCAGAGGGGTGTCGGTGGCGATGACGGTCACGCCCTCGCGGAACAGGTCGCGGTATTCGGAGACGTCGCCGTCGGCGGCGTAGCGGTCGTCGCGGCGACGCCCCTCCGCCCCCAGGGTGCCGAACTGAACCTCGACGCCGGCCTGACGCAGGGCCGACCACAGGGCGGGCCGTTCCTCGCGCGTGCCGGTCCAGGCCAGGATCTGGGCCGGGTTCAGACCCTCCAGATCCTCCACGCCGTCCAGGCCGGCCGAGATCATCATCTCCTGCGCCAGGGCCGCGACGGCGCGGGCGTCGGCGTCATTATAGGTGATCAGGATGACCCGGTTCTGCGCGCCCGAGCGGCGCACCTGATCGATGACGGCGCGCGCCAGATCGACCGTGGTCGCGCCGTCGGCCGGTTTCAGATCCAGGCTGGCGATGGCGCCGACGCGGCCGGCGGCGTCCAGGGCCTCGGCCAGGGTCGGGGGTGCGGCTTCGGTCAGGGCGCCGTTGGAGGCCTTCAGCCGGGCGGCCTTGACCTGGGCCAGGGTCAGGTCGGCGACCCGGCCCCGCCCGGTCGTGGTCCGGTCCATCGTCTCGTCGTGCATAAGCACCAGATGGCCGTCCCTGGTCAGAACCGCGTCCAGTTCGAGGACGGCGCCGGGAATGGCCCGTCCGGTCGCCTCGATGGCGGCGATGGAGTTCTCGGGCTGATCCGGCGCCGAGACCGCCCTATGGGCGGAGATGGCCACGCCGCCGTCGCGGACACAGTCGAAATAGGCGGCCATGGCCGGGCGGGACACGGGCCCCTCTCCGCCGGTCGGGGCGCCGACGCAGGCCGAAGCCGATATCAGCAGGATCGAGGCGGCGACGGCGGTGGAATATCGGCTCATGAGAGTCTCCGGAAAGGCGGGCGGACCTGACCCTGCGTCATTCATCGGGTCAAGAGGTCGGATCGCCCTTGCTCCGTAAGGCGCGCCGACGCATTTTGCCGCAACAATTCGCGGGGAGAGAATCAAAGTGCAGGATCTGGTGGGGCCCGCGGTCGGGACCTTGGCGCTGGTCGCGCTGGGCGGATATCTGCTCGGCTCGATTCCGTTCGGCGTGGTGATCACCCGCGCCGCCGGCGCCGGCGACGTGCGCAACATCGGCTCCGGCAATATCGGCGCGACCAATGTGCTGCGCACCGGGCGCAAGGACCTGGCCCTGGCCACACTGCTGCTGGACGCCGGCAAGGGGGCGGTCGCCCTGTTGATCGCCCGCGCCCTGTTCGACAGCCAGGCTGCGGGCGCCATCGCCGGCGGCGCGGCCTTCCTGGGCCACCTGTTTCCCGTCTGGCTGAAGTTCAAGGGCGGCAAGGGCGTGGCCACCTTCTACGGCCTGCTGCTGGCCGCCGCCTGGCCCCTGGGCCTGATGGCCGGCGCGGTCTGGCTGATCAGCGCCTTCGCCTTCCGCTATTCGTCGCTGGCGGCCCTGATCTCCTCGGCGACTGCGCCCCTGCTGGCCCTGCTGCCGCTGGCCGCCGTCGGCCTGCCGGTGGACATGCCGATCCTGGCCCTGACGGTCTTCGCCGCCGTGCTGATCTGGATCCGCCATCATCAGAACATCGCCCGGCTGCTGAAGGGCGAGGAGCCGCGCATCGGGGCCAAGAAGGCGTGACCCCGGCGGCGGACGAACGGTTCGCCCGGCTGCGGCTCGCCCGCACCGACCGCATCGGTCCCGTCGCCTTTTCCCAGCTGCTGGGCCGTTATGGGTCAGCTGTCCGCGTGCTGGAGGTCCTGCCCGACCTGGTCCGCAAGTCCGGCGCGGCCTCCATTCCGCCGCCCGTCGCAAGCATTGAGCACGAACTGGCTGACGGCGAGCAGATCGGCGCGCGCCTGCTGGTGCTGGGCGATCCTGACTATCCTGAGATGTTGGCGAACCTGGACCCGCCGCCGCCGATTCTGTGGGCGCGGGGTCGGGTCGATCTGTTGAACATGCCCAGCGTCGCCATCGTCGGCGCCCGGATCGCCTCGGCGGGCGGGCAGAGAATCGCGCGCGGCCTGGCGCTGCAACTGGGTCAGGCGGGGCATGTGGTCGTCTCGGGCATGGCGCGCGGCATCGACGCCGCCGCCCACGAAGGCGCCCTGGCGACGGGGACCGTCGCGGTCCTGGGCGGCGGGGTGGACGACGTCTATCCGCCCGAACACGCGGATCTTTACGCGCGGCTGATCGACCAGGGCTGCGTCGTGT
>MGLN01000028.1:23451-28825 GCA_001796045.1 Caulobacterales bacterium RIFOXYB1_FULL_67_16
CAACCGCATCATCTCGGGCCTGTCGCGCGGCGTCGTGGTGGTGGAGGCGGAGATCAAGTCGGGATCCCTGATCACCGCCCGACTGGCGGCCGAACAGGGGCGCGACGTCTTCGCCGTGCCGGGCTCGCCGCTGGACCCGCGCGCCAGGGGGCCGAACGAACTGCTGCGCCAGGGCGCCATCCTCTGCGAGGGGATCGAGGACATCGAGCGCGCCTTCAACACCCTGCGCAGCCTGCGCGCGCCGCCGACGGATCCCATGGACTATGGCGAGGTGGACGACGCCTTCCTGGATCGCGTCGCCGCCCTGCTCTCCCCCACCCCGACGCCGCGCGACGAGATCGCTCGCGCCCTGAACGCCCCGATGGGCCAGGTGGCGGCCGCACTGCTGGAGCTGAGCCTGGCGGGCCGCGCCGAGCTGCTGCCGGGCGGTCTGGCGTCCATATAGTGAAGTCTCTTCCGGATTCGTCTTCGATCCGTGATAGTCACCCGATATTCCGCAAGTTTACGGGCGTCCGGGGGCCGGTGCATTGACACATGGCTCCGCTCCAACCACGTTCGCGCCCCTTCCCGAGACCGAACACGCATGAACCTCGTCATCGTCGAGAGCCCCGCAAAGGCCAAGACCATCAATAAATACCTCGGCTCCGGCTACGAGGTTCTGGCCTCCTACGGCCACGTCCGCGACCTGCCGTCCAAGGACGGATCGGTCCTGCCCGACGACGACTTCTCCATGCACTGGGAGGCCGACGCCAAGGGCGCAAAGCGCCTGTCCGAAATCGCTGAGGCCGCCAAGCGCGCCGACCGCGTCATCCTGGCGACCGACCCCGACCGCGAAGGGGAAGCCATCAGCTGGCACGTGCTGGAAGTGCTGAACAAGAAGAAGGCGCTGAAAGACACCCACGTCGAACGCGTCACCTTCAACGCCATCACCAAGTCCGCCGTCCTCGAGGCCATGGCCAATCCGCGCCAGCTGGATATGGAGCTGGTCGAGGCCTATCTGGCGCGCCGCGCGCTGGACTATCTGGTCGGCTTCACCCTGTCGCCCGTGCTGTGGCGCAAGCTGCCGGGCGCGCGCTCGGCCGGTCGCGTCCAGTCGGTGGCGCTGCGCATCGTCGTCGATCGCGAGATGGAGATCGAGAAGTTCAAGCCTCAGGAATACTGGTCCATCGAGGCCGACCTGAACGCCGACAGCCCGCCCTTCACCGCCCGTTTGGTCAAGCACGCCGGCAAGCGGGTGCAGCGTCTGGACATCAAGGACGAAGCGACCGCCACAGCCGCCCGCGCCGCCATCCAGGCCGGCGACTTCACCATCAATTCGGTCGAGAAGAAGCCGGTCCGTCGCAACCCGGCGCCGCCCTTCACCACCTCCACCTTGCAGCAGGAGGCCGCACGCAAGCTGGGCTTCACCGCCCAGCGCACCATGCAGGCGGCGCAAAAACTGTATGAGGGCGTGGACGAGACCGGCGGCCTGATCACCTATATGCGGACCGACGGCGTGTCCGTCAGCCCCGAGGGTCTGGCCCAGGCGCGCGAGGTGATCGGCAAGGAGTACGGCCCCGCCTATGTCCCGGCCGAACCTCGCCATTACAAGGTGAAGGCGAAGAATGCTCAGGAAGCGCACGAAGCGATCCGGCCGACCAACATCGCCCGCCATCCCGACAGCCTACGCCTCGATTCCGATCTTCAGCGCCTCTATGAGCTGATCTGGAAAAGGATGGTCGCCTCGCAGATGGAGGCCGCGCGCCTGGACCGCACCACGGTCGAGATCGAGACCTCCGACGGCCAGACCGGCCTGCGCGCCACCGGCCAAGTGGTGACCTTCGACGGCTTCCTGGCCGTCTATGAGGAAGGCCGCGACGAGAAGCAGAAGGGCGCGGAAGGCGACGAGGGCGAAGACGACACCAGCCGCCTGCCCGCCCTGAAGGAGGGCGCCAAGGCCAAGGTCGACGCCATCCGCACCGATCAGCACTTCACCGAACCGCCCCCGCGCTATTCGGAAGCCACCCTGGTCAAGAAGCTGGAAGAACTGGGCATCGGCCGCCCGTCGACCTACGCCTCGACCCTGTCGACCCTGCGCGACCGGGAATATGTGCGGGTGGACAAGAACCGCTTCTATCCCGAGGACAAGGGGCGGCTGGTCACGGCCTTCCTGGAGCAGTTCTTCAGCAAATGGGTCGAGTACGACTTCACCGCCGCCCTTGAGACGCGTCTGGACGAGGTATCGGCCGGCGATCTGAACTGGAAGGTGCTGCTGCGCGAGTTCTGGCAGGACTTCCACGCCGCGACCCAAGCCGCGGGGGAACTGCGCACCACAGCCATTCTGGACGCCCTGAACGAGAGCCTGGGCGCCCATATCTTCCCCGACAAGGGCGACGGGTCCGACCCGCGCGAATGCCCCCTGTGCCACCAGGGCCAACTGAGCCTGAAGACCAGCCGGTTCGGCGCCTTCATCGGCTGCTCGCGCTATCCTGACTGCAAATACACTCGCCCCGTCGCCAGTCCTTCGGCCGAGGACGGGTCGGCCGAGAGCGGCGATCGCGAACTGGGGGTCGATCCGGCGACCGGACACCCCGTGCAGCTGAAGATCGGCCGCTTCGGCCCCTATGTCGAAATCGCGCCGCCGGACGGCGAGAAGCCGAAACGCTCGTCCCTGCCCAAGGGCTGGTCGCCGGCGTCCCTGACGCTGGACCAGGCTCTGCGCCTGCTGGCCCTGCCGCGCGAGGTCGGGGTTCACCCCGAGGACGGCAAGATGATCACGGCGGGCCTGGGCCGTTACGGTCCCTTCGTCCTGCACGCCGGCACCTACGCCAATGTCTCGGACATCGACGAGGTGTTCGAGGTCGGTCTGAACCGCGCCGTCGCCCTGCTGGCCGAGAAGCGCGCGGGTCGTCCCGGTCGCGGCGCGGCTGCGGCGCCGCTGAAGGACCTGGGCGCCCACCCGGAGACGGGCGAGCCGATCCACGTCATGGCCGGCCGCTTCGGCCCCTATGTGAAGTCGGGCAAGATCAACGCCACCCTGCCCAAGGGCACGGCGCCCGAAGACCTGACCCTGGAAGCCGCCCTGCCGCTTCTGGCCGCCAAGGCCGGCGCGGCGCCGAAGAAGAAGGCCCCGGCGGCGAAGAAGGCGGCTGCACCGAAGAAGGCTGCGGCTGCGAAGAAGTCCGCCGCCAAGAAGGCGCCGGCGAAGAAGGCCAAGGCGAAGGCGGAAGGCTGACGTCCTTCTCCCCTTGCGGGAGAAGGATCAGTTGAGGGTGATCCGCCGCGCGCCCACTGGGATCGCAAGCTCGTCGCCAGACCATTGCGCGGCCCGCCCGTCGATGCGGACCCGCTCCGGCCGCCCCTCGCCCGCCGGCCATTGCAGCACATAGCCGCCCGGCGGCGTCGCGCCCTCGCCCAAGGTCAGCACATAGGCCGCCCCCTGTTTGCGATAGGCGTAGGTCAGCGCCCCATAGGCTGTACGAAGATCCTTCACCCCCACGCCCTCGGCCGTGTCCAGCCAGGCCTCAGGCACGCCGGCGGCCAGCACCAGGGCGTGATCGCGGTCCCGCTCGTAGGCGAACAGGTCCAGGGCTGAGCGGATATAGTCGGAGCTGATCCAGGCGTGCGGCATGTCGCCGATGAAGCGGGGCTCGCGCTTGTCGCGTCCCACCACCTCGGCCCAGCCGTTCCAGGCCTCGGGCCGGCGGTCGGCCATCAGGAAGTCCAGCACCGCCAGGGCCCGGTCCTTCTGGCCCAGCCGCACATAGGCGCCGACCAGCCGCCATTCGTAGGGGGTATAGTCCTTCCACGCCGTGCGGTTGGTCAGGCGGTTCTGGAAGTTTTCCCAATAGAGATCGAAGGTTCGCGTCATCAGTTCGGGCGGAAGATTATCCTGCTCGCCCGACGGCGACAGGGCGATGGTGGTCGAGGTGGCGTCGAAATCGCCCCGGTCGGCGGCGCCGGCGATCCAGTCGATGTCGTGGTGTGCGGCCGTCGCGACGATGGAGGCGCGGATGTCGGCGGCGAACTGATCGCGCGCCGCGGCGTAGCGGGCGGCGGGCTCGGCGTCGCCCAGGGTCTGGGCGATGAAGACGGCGTCCTTGTAGCCCAGCAGGCCCCAGAAATCGTCCCAGTAGGAATAGGCCGCCTTGTCCGAATAGCCCTCATGACTGATCGTCGGGGGCAAGAGGCCGTACAGGTGGCGCTGGCCGGGGGCCTGGAAGGCGGCGGTGCGGGTGGAGGCGCGCAGTTCGTCCATATAGGCGATGGCCTTCTGCACCTGGGGCCAGACCTGGCGCAGCAGGGCCTCGTCGCCGGTGTAGCGATAGGTCTCAGCGGCCAGGAAGACGAACTCGCCGTGGCTGTCGTTCTCGGGCACCGGATCGGCGCCCCGCGCATCGACGCAGCAAGGGACCTTGCCGTTGTCGAACACATAGGGGGCGTACCAGCGCAGATAGTCGGCGGAGTGCTCGGCCATGCCCAGCCGGTTCAGCCCCTCGGCCATCATGGCCCCGTCGCGGATCCAGGAACGGTTGTAGCTGCGGGTGCCGGGCTGCAGGATCGGCCCCTGACGCGACATCAGCATATGGGCCAGTGAGGATTTCAAAGCGTCCTCGATCCGCTGGGCGGCGGGCGGCAGGGTCAGGTCCACCCGGTCCAGCTTCTCACGCCATTCGGCGGCCAAAGCCTGCTCGGCCTGATCCAGAGCGGCGACGCCCTGCCCGGCCTGCGGCTGGGGCGTCTCGCCCGCCAAGGGCGACAGGAAGCCGAAGGTACGCGTCTCGCCGGGCTGAAGCGTCACCTCGTACAGCAGGGCGCCGGCCGGCAGGTCCGTGGCGTCGGAGACAGCGACCGGCTCGCCCGCGGGCCGTCGCGCCGTCGGCAAAATCAATGATTGAGGATCGGCCCCTGCGTCGAAGCTCGAAGCCGCCACAGCGTCCGGCGCGGTCAGGGGCTGGACCCGGACGTCGTCGTTCAGCGTCAGGCTCTCGCCGTCCCAGGCGATCCGCTCGACCGGCGCCACCCCGCCCGGAATGGCCAGGAATTGCACCGGCCCATTCACCTGGAACGGCCGCGCCGTCAGGGCCAGGGTCAGGCTGCGCGGCCGGTTGGAGGTGTTGGTCAGGTCATAGCGGCCCCACAGACGCGCCTGGTCCGGTGAACCATCGGCGAAGCTGGTGATCTTCAGCGTCCAGTCGTCGGCGATCCAGGTTACCGAGGGAATGGGCAGATCGCCGTCCTTCAGCCCCTGTTCGATATTGACGTCGGCCCAAGTGATCAGCCGGCCGTTATCGACGACGAAGGGTTCGATGCTGGGGCCCGCGCGGCGCAGTTCGATGGCGCCGTCCTCGCCGATCAGACCGCTCTCCCCGCCCCCGTCCACGCCGACCAGGGT
>MGLN01000029.1:0-259 GCA_001796045.1 Caulobacterales bacterium RIFOXYB1_FULL_67_16
CACCAAACACGAGGATCGCGATCCGCCGTGGATGGCCAGCTATCTGAGGGCGCTGAAGTGGACCCTGGCCAACCGCTGGAAGGTGTGGATCGCCGGCGGAGCCTTCCTGGTGTCGTCCTTCGTGCTGGCGGCCGTGACCCAGATGTCGTTCGAATTCATGTCGCCGGCCGACGAGGGCCGCGCGGCCTTCCAGGTCGAGCTGCCGCCGGGCTCCACCCTGCGCCAGACCGATGCGGTGGTGCAGCGCGTCACCCGCGAG
>MGLN01000029.1:352-21292 GCA_001796045.1 Caulobacterales bacterium RIFOXYB1_FULL_67_16
GGCGAGCGTGAGCTGAGCCAGCAGGAGTTCGCCCGCGTCATGGTGGACGAGCTGAAACAGATTCCCGGCGCCCGGATCCGCGCCGGCATCGCCCAGTCCGGCGGCGGCCCCAGCGACGGCACCACCTACACCTTCTCGATCCTGGGCGATAATCCGGCCACTCTGGAAGCCGCCGCTCGCGCGGTGGAGGAACAGATGCGCGGCGTTCCCGGCCTGGCGAACGTGGTCAACACCGCCGCCATCGCCCGGCCCGAGATCGTCGTGACCCCGCGCCCGGACGAGGCCGCCCTGGCCGGGGTTTCGGCCGGCAGCATCTCCCAGGCCGTCCGGGTCGCCACCATCGGCGACGTCGATCAGAACCTGCCCAAATATAATCTGGGCGACCGGCAGATCCCGATCCGCCTGCAGCTGACCGAGGAGGCCCGCGAGGACTTGGACGTCATTCAGAACCTGCGCGTGCCGACCGCCTCGGGCGCCACCGTGCCGCTGAGCGCGGTCGCCGACGTCGAGTTCGGCGCCGGTCCCGCCACCGTCAGCCGCCAGGACCGCAGCCGGGTCGCCTCGATCACGGCCGAACTGGACGGCATCGCCAGCGGCGCCGCCTCCCAGGCGGTGCAGCGTCTGCCGGCGGTCCAGAACCTGCCGGCCGGCGTGCGCCAGGTGCCTGCGGGCGACACCGAGTTCATCCAGGAGATGCTGACCGGTTTCGGCATCGCCTTCGCCTCGGGCATTCTGCTGATGTACGCGGTTCTGACCCTGCTGTTCAAAAGCTTCGCCTATCCGATCACCATCATGGCCGCCCTGCCCCTGGCCATCGGCGGCGCCTTCATCGCCCTGGTGGTGGCCGACCGGAACTTCTCGATGTCGGCCCTGATCGGGGTGCTGATGCTGATGGGGATCGCGGCGAAAAACTCGATCCTGCTGGTCGACTATGTGATCATCGCCGAGAAGGAGGGGATGAGCCGGTTCGAGGCCATCATGGACGCCGCCCACAAGCGGGCCCGGCCGATCCTGATGACCACCTTCGCCATGGGCGCGGGCATGGTGCCCATCGCCATCGGCTGGGGCGCCGACGTCGAGTTCCGCTCGCCCATGGCCATCGCCGTGCTGGGAGGTCTGATCTCCTCGACCTTCCTGTCCCTGCTCTACATCCCCGCCATCTTCACCATCGTCGACGACGTGGCCCAAAAGGCGCGCCGCATCCTGCGCCGCTCGACGGCGGGGCAGCGGGAGCTGGCGAAGCCGCAGCAGGGGCCATTGGTCGAATAGGCTGGAGCCCTTGGCGGACCTTCGAAGGTTCCGCCAAGGGGATGCAGACGCCTCCTGCGGCCGGCGGGTGAAGCTTCAGCCGACCTGATCGGCAGGGATCAGCCGGCCGTAGCAGCCGCTAACGAAGGGCACGCCGTCCGTCGTTCGTTCCGGCACGGGACAGGTCAGCACCGTGCCGTTGGTCATCGGCAGAAGATGAATCCGCTGCTCGTCGTGCGAGGGCGCGGCGTTGACGTTTCCAGTGCAGTCGGCCTGTCCGTTGGTGGCCTCGATACGACCGACCAGGATGAAGTCGCTTCGATCCGCCTCAATCCGGTAGGTCTTCGTCACCCGTTCAGCGCCGCTCTCGATCCGCAGCGTGCGGCCGTCGGCGTCGAAATCCCACAGTTCCGAACAGACCGGCTGTCCGTTCGCTCGCGCATTCGTAACGAAGACATAGAGACCGCTTGGCCCAAACCCGTCCTGGGCCAGGGCGACGGTCGGAAGGCACAGAAGGGCGAGGGCAAGTCGACGCATGAGGAGCCTCCGGAAACGCGCCTGAACCTATTGCAGGCGCCCAGCTTCGGAAAGCATCGGTTTTGGAAATCCATTGTCCCGCCTGGGGGCGACTTTCGACAACGGAGCTGTAAGCCGACGCCTTGAGGTTCGGCCAAGGGTGGGCCCCTCGGTAGAGTTCCATTCGCCCATGGCCATCGGGGCTCTGGGCGGCCTAATCTCCTCCACCTTCCTGTCCCTGCTCTGCTTTACCATCGTCGATGACTTCCCCGAGTGGGCGCAGACGCAGGCGGGCTGATGTCTACTGGGTCGGGTTGCGAACCGTCGAGTACGCCTGAATGAGGACACTCCCCCAACCGAACCCACGAAAAAGGCCCGACCGGTTTCCCGGTCGGGCCTTCGTCGTTCCGCCCTGTCAGCCCAGGGGCCGCGGCGGTTCAGACGATTAGTATTTGACCTTCAGCGTCACGCCCCAGGTGCGCGGGGCGCCCAGGTAGGCGTTGTAGGTCGCGGTGTCGGTGGCGATGTTGTAGTAGGTGCCGTCCGCCTGGGGCGTGGTGGTGTTGGTGAAGGCCGTGCCCTGCAGCGGCGCGGCGAAGCCCACCTGGGTGTATTCTTCCTGCAGCAGGTTCTGGGCCCAGACATCCACGGTCCAGCGTTCGTCTTCCGAACCGATCGAGATACGACCGTTGACGACGGTGAAGGCCTCCTGGTTCTTGTACGGCAGCAGGTCCGAGCCGGTGTTGTACTCGGTCGAGTACTTGGCCGACAGGTTGAAGCCGCCGCGCAGGCCGCCGCCCAGCGAGCGGTCGAAGGCCAGGGCGCCGGTCACCGACCATTCCGGAGCGAAGGAGGCGCGAGCGCCCGGCAGCAGCGACAGCTGGGCGAAGCGCGCCGGGTTAGACAGGTCGTTGGCGGTGAAGTCGCCGTATTTGGCGTCGGTGTAGGTGACGCCGCCCTGGAAGGACAGACCCTCGACCGGGGTGAACCAGACCATGTCGGCGTCGACGCCGCGCGAGGTCAGCTCGGGGATCGACTCCACCACGAAGGCGGTGCCGAGGAAGGTGTTCAGCTGGAAGTTCTCGAACTTCTGGTCGAAGTAGGTGAGGTTCAGCAGCATGGTGCGGTCGAACAGGGTCGTCTTCAGACCCAGCTCGTAGCTGTCCACCGTCTCGGCGTCGAAGAAGAGCGAGGCGTCCGGGGTCACACCCGTCTGCACCCGGTCCATATTGTAGCCGGCGCCCTTGTAGCCCCGGGCGTAGGAGGCATAGGCCATGACGGAGTCGTTGAAGCGGTAGGACGCCTTGAAGGTGCCGCTGATGTCGGTGTCGTCGAACTCTTCCTGGATCCGGCGATTGTCATAGAGGGGGTTGGACCAGGGCAGGCAGAGCAGGCCGAGCGCCGCCGCCGGGGTCGCCACCGTGCCCGGCAGGCGGTTGGCCGGGTTCTGGTTGGCCAGGGCGCCGCCGCAGGCCGCGCCATTGGTCCCCAGGTTATCCTGAAGGCCCAGCAGACGCTTGCTGTCATAGGTGTAGCGCAGGCCCAGGTTCAGATCGAAGGCCTCGGTCACCCGCCAGGTGTTGTTGGTGAACAGGGCCACCGACTCGGATTCCTGGCTGTAGTGATCCTCGTACGCCTTGCCGACGCCGAACAGGGGGGCCGTGGCGCTGGGCGCCGTCAGACCCAGGACACAGAGCGGCTGCCCCAGCAGGGGCCCGCTGGTCCCGACCGCGAAACCGCGCGGATTGGTGAAACATCCGGTGCGGCCCGGGTTCGGTCCGCCGAAGGTCGCCGGCACCGAGGCGGTCAGCAGGAAGGAGACGAAGCCGTTGTAGTCCGCGCCATAGGAGTAGGAGTCGTCGCGGTATACGCCCTCCTTGGTGGCGAACAGGCCGACCAGCCAGTCGAACTTGTCGGTCGTGCCCGCCAGGCGGATCTCCTGGGTCAGGTTGTCTACGCCGTAGCCGTTGGAGCCGTCGTTCTCGCGATAGAGGATGTCGGCGCCCGTGTAGTCCAGGTCCATGCCCTGCTGGAACGACCAGTCGCGCCATGAGGTCTGGGACGTCAGGGTGGCGTTGAGGCTGGGCAGGTCGATGGTGGCCTCGGCCGACAGACCCATGTCCTCGATCTCTTGCGGGGTCTCGCGGTTGGAATATGCGGTGCGGCTGAAGGGCACCGTGCCGTAGCCGGCGACCGGCGCGGCCTGACCGGAGCCGTTGGGCGCGGTCAGGGCGGCGATGAAGGCCTGGGTCGGGCCGACCCGGGTCTGGACCGCCGAGCAGCAGTATTCGTCGCGCTTGGTGTAGTCGGCGATCAGGCGGATCGACACCTCGTCGCTGGGCAGGATCAGCAGCTGGCCGCGGCCGGTCCAGTAATCCTGGTTGTTGTCCTCAGTCTGGGTGCGCGGGCCGTCGCCGGTGTTGACGTCATAGAAGCCGTCGCGCTCCCGGTGCGCCACGAACAGGCGGCCGGCGATCTGGTCGCTGAGCGGACCCGTGACCGAGACCGATCCGCCCATGGCGCCGTAGTTGCCGCCGGTCAGTTCGGCCGAGATCGACGGATCGAAGGACGGGCGTTCGGTGATGATGTTGATGACGCCGGCCGAGGTGTTCTTGCCGAACAGGGTGCCCTGCGGACCCTTCAGCACCTCGATGCGGCTCAGTTCGCCGAGGTCGCCGAAGCCGACCGAGTTGCGCGAACGATAGACGCCGTCGATCACGACGCCGACCGAGGATTCCAGGCCGGGGTTGTCGCCGACCGTGCCGGCGCCGCGGATACGCACCGTGGTCGAGGCTTCCGACTGGGTCGAGGTGACGGTCATGCCGGGCGTCAGGATCTGCAGATCCTTGATGTCCTGCACCCCGGCGCCGTCCAGCACTTCCTGGGACAGGGTGGTGACCACGATCGGCACGTCCTGCAGGCTCTGTTCGCGTTTCTGGGCGGTGACGATGATGTCGTCGATGGTGGTCGGCGCCTCTTGGGCGGCGGCGATCCCTGCGAAGCCGAAAACAGCGGCCCCGACCACGGCGGCGGACACGGTGGTCCTGAGATAGCGGTTAGTGTGGCGCACGAGGCGTCCTCCCGGCTCTGAGGCCCGGTCGCGCGGGGCGACCGCGGCGTTTCCTTGTTCCCATTCGGCCCGCCCCTGCGTGGAGGCGCGCTCAATACGGCAGAGGCTAAGCCCGCTTCGGGCCGGGGGACAAGCGAGCGTTGTTCGCCGCGACGATTTTTCGCCGCAGTTCGTCCGTCCTGTGACAAGGAAGCGACATAAAAGGCTGACGCTGCGTCAGTTTTCACCCTGACTTGACCCCATCGGCTCGACTTCCGGCCGCTTGGCGGCTTGGTCCACTTCCCGACGACGGCCCGCGACGCCGAGCACAACCGCCGCCCCGATCGCGGAAAGAATCGATCCGCCGATGACGCCCAGCTTCACCTCGATCTGCTCGGGCGAGTCCACCGCGCCGGGGAAGGCCAGGACGCCGATGAACAGGCTCATGGTGAAGCCGACGCCGCACAGCAGGGAAATCCCATAGACCTGCAGCCAGGTGGCGCCCGTCGGCCGCGCGCCCACCTTCAGGGCCGACGCCAGCCAAGCCATGCCGAAGACCCCCACCTGCTTGCCGAAGAACAGGCCGAGCGCGATGGCGATAACTAGGGGCGCGAAGGCCTGGTCCATCGTCAAGCCAGCGAACGACACCCCGGCCTTGGCGAAGGCGAACAGGGGCAGGACCAGATAGGCGTTCCACGGATGAAGGTCATGGATGGCCTCCTTCAGCGGGCTCTGATGGTCGTGTTTGCGGGCCTTGATGGGCACGATCATGGCGAAGGCCACGGCGGTTAGCGAGGTGCTGAGGCCCGAAAGGACCGTCAGGTACCAGACCGCCCCGAAACCCAGCACCCAGAAGGGAGTGGGGATGCGCATCTGATGCGCGACAAAGCCGCCTGCCGCCAGCAGACCCAGAGCCCAGAACAGGGGCGTCCAGTTCGCGCCCTCGCTGAACAAGACGGCGATCAAGGCGATGGCGCCCAGATCATCCACGATGGCTAGGGTCAGAAGAAAAACACGGAGCGACGACGGCAGCCCCTTGCCGACGAAGCCGAAGATGGCCAGGGCGAAGGCGATGTCCGTGGCCAGCGGGATGGGCCAGCCGGCGTGCGGCGCGCCGATGGTCCCGGACAGCAGCAGATAGACCGCCGCCGGCCCTGCCATGCCGCCGATGGCCGCTAGCACCGGGGTCGCCAGCTTGCGCGGGTCGCTGAGTTCTCCGCGCACGATCTCGTATTTGATCTCCAACCCCACGACGAGGAAGAAGATCGCCATCAGACCTTCCTTGATCCAGTCGGAGATCGACTCCTCCAGCCGGATCGGGCCGATCT
The DNA here is from genome assembly GCA_001796045.1 of Caulobacterales bacterium RIFOXYB1_FULL_67_16. Lineage (GTDB taxonomy): Bacteria > Pseudomonadota > Alphaproteobacteria > Caulobacterales > Caulobacteraceae > Brevundimonas. Next base: position 6,494 of record MGLN01000029.1, read on the forward strand.
GAAGCACATGATAGCTCTTCAGCCAGGCGAAATAGTCCGCCGACCAGGGCGAGTTGGCGACGATCACGGCGGCGATGGCCGACAAGGCCAGGGCCGAGCCGGACGCGGCCTCGGTCTTGAGGAAATCAAGCGTAAATCTGCGCGCCACGGCGGCCTCCAGTCGAAAGGATGAGCTGTCGTGACGCCAGGTTATCGACGGGCGTCGGACCGGATTCGCCGCCTCGGAACGAAGACGACGCCAGCCTGGCCGCGAACTGCGACCTGATGTCTGCGGTCAATAATACGGCCGGCGACGAGAGGTTCAATCGAAACCGTAACCATAGAGGCCGCGAAAAGCCGGTTGCGAAACCCGTCCGGGGACCGCACCTAGCCAGAATGCCTCCCTCCCCTGCCTACCGCCCGGAACCCCATGTCTTCGATCTGGGCGCCGAGTTCGCCGACGCCGTCACGGCGGCCGATTTTCCACAGACCCTGCTGCGGTTCCGCAATGATCGCGCCGCCGCCGAGGTTGGGCTGGACACCCTGACCGAGGCGGAATGGATCGAGGCCTTCGGCCGGTTCGCGCCCCTGCCCGGCCAGCCCGGCCCTCTGGCCATGCGCTACCACGGACATCAGTTCCGCCAGTACAATCCCGATCTGGGCGACGGACGGGGCTTCCTGGCGGCGCAGATGCGCGACGCCTCCGGCCGATTGCTGGATCTGGGGACCAAGGGGTCGGGCCAGACGCCCTGGTCGCGCGGCGGCGACGGTCGGCTGACGCTGAAGGGCGGGGTGCGGGAGGTGCTGGCGGCTGCGATGCTGGAAGCCCAGGGCGTTCCAACCAGCCGGGCCTTTTCCCTGATCGAGACCGGCGAGGCTCTGGAGCGCGGCGACGAGCCGTCGCCGACGCGTTCGGCCGTCCTGGTGCGCCTGTCGCACAGCCACATCCGGTTCGGAACCTTCCAGCGGGCGGCCTATCTGGGGCGAGTGGATCAGATCGAGGCGCTGATCGAACATGTGCGCACCTTGTATCACCCCACCGTCGCCGCCGGGGACGCGCCCGGTCTATTGCGCGCCGTCGTCGAGGCCTCGGCCAAACTGACGGCGCGCTGGATCGCCGGGGGCTTTGTCCACGGGGTGCTGAACACCGACAACCTCAATGTCACGGGCGAGAGTTTCGACTACGGCCCCTGGCGCTTCCTACCCGCCTATCAGCCGGGCTTCACCGCCGCCTATTTCGACCAGACAGGCCTCTACGCCTTCGCCCGCCAGCCCGAGGCGGTGTTCTGGAACCTGACGCAACTGGCCGGCTGCCTGAAGCTGGTCGCCGAGGCCGAGCCCCTGACCGACGCCCTGAATGGGTTCGGCCCCGCCTATATCCGCGAACTGCGCGCCGCCTTCCTGATGCGGCTGGGCGTGCTCAGCCGGGGCGAGGCGGCGGACCAGAGGCTGGTGGATACAGCCCTGGCCCTGTTGCGCGAAGGCGGCGAGGGCCTGCGATGGGAGCCGCTTTTCTTCGACTGGTTCGGCGGCTTCGCCTCCGCCGCCCGCGCCCTGTCTGGACCGCGCGCCAAACTGTATCAGGGCGAGGCTTTCGACGCCTTCCGCTTCGCTCTGATGGAGCACGAACCCGACCGAATCGAACGGCTGGAACACCCGATGTTCGCCGCCCGCGAGCCAGAGGAGATGCTGGTCGAGGAGGTCGAGACGATCTGGGCCGCCATCGACACCGCCGATGACTGGGCGCCCCTCTACGCCAAGCTGGCGCGTCTGGAGGCCGCCCGGCTCGCCTGGGGCTTCATGGCCTGAGCCGAACCTTACGAAAGCTTCATCTCGTTTATCGATAATTATCTTGCCCGCTTTTCGATAAATCCATATCGATAATCACTAATGATGTCGCAAGGGCGACGCGGTGAAGGGCAAATAGACATGAAAATGATCGGCAGGCGGTCCATCGCCAGCGCAGTGCGTCTGGTCCTGGGCTTTGCTAACGTCTTCGTCATGATCGGGGCGATTGCGGTTGGAGCGGCTCTTGTTGCCAGCGTCGCGGTTCCCAGCTTCGGAGCCGGATTGATGGACGGCCTTAAGGGTGCAGACGTCGATCCGCACTCCAATTTCGAATTGACCGGCCGACTGACCCTGCTCGGCGCCTTCCTGGCCTGCGGCTTCACCTGGTGGATCATCAACCGGCTGCGGCGGATTTTGTTGTCTGTGAACCAGGGCGACGCCTTCGAGTTCGCCAATGTCAAACGGCTCCAGTCTGTCGGTTTCGGCCTTCTAGGCATCCAGCTGACCGCGATCCTGCTGGCGATCGTCGCGCCCCAGGCCATCGGCCAATCGGTTACGGACTATGACTTCAGCCTCGGCTCATGGCTGGGGATCCTGGTGGTCTTCATCCTCGCTGAAGTCTTCCGCCAAGGCTCCGCGATGCGCGACGAACAGCTTAACACGGTCTGAGGGCGCGCCATGATCATGATCCAACTGGACCGGCTGCTGCTCGAACGGCGCATGTCCCTGACTGAACTGTCCGACCGCGTCGGCGTGACCCTGGCCAATCTGTCGATTCTCAAGACCGGCAAGGCCCGCGCCGTCCGTTTCTCCACCCTGGACGCCCTGTGCCGGGAGTTGGATTGTCAGCCAGGCGATCTCATCGTTCAGACGCCCGGCCCGCAGCCTGAAGACGCCTGAGGCACGCCCCAAGCCCGAGGACAATAGTGGCGTTCGCGCCACACGAAACACAAAGTCATCAGCTGATGTCATCAATCGATGTCATCGGCCGATGACAATCGGTGTGGTTATTGCTAAGTGACCTCTTGCGAACGCAGCAGGGCAATCCGACATAGCTGCTGTTACGAATTAGGCGCTTCCGATGACCACCTCTAACCTCCCCGTCGCCCAGGCCCGCACGCGGGCCGTGTACAAGAACATCAGCCTGTGGACCCTGCAGGGATGGATCGCGATGTTCTTCATCGCGGCCGGCTACGCCAAGCTGACCGAGCCCATGACCAACCTCATCACCCTGATGGGCTGGCCGGCTGTCGCGCCCGAGAACATGGTGCGTGGCCTCGGCCTGGTCGAACTGGTCCTAGCCCTCGGCGTGCTGGCTCCGCTGGCGTCGTGGCGCTTCGGCCGTCCCTTGCTGCTGACCGCGGCCGCCGGCCTGATCGTGATGGAATCCACCATGCTGGTGATCCACGCCGTGAGCCAGGACGTAGGCTTGGCTGTGGTCAATCTGGTGCTGCTGGCCCTGACCGTTCCGGTCTTCCTGGGTCGCCGCGCCGCTTAGGTTTCGCGGCCGCTCCAGGCCGCCCCAGTTCGATCGCCGGGGTCTCTCCCCCTCACCCGCCCCGGCCGTCGCGCCCGGAGTCCTTCCCCAAGGCTCCGGGCTTTTCTTTTCCGAATGATGCGGCGCAAAAGCTTACCCTTACGCGCACGTAAAGACTTTCCTTTACGCGCACGTAAAGTTATGATGTCGCCATGGCCACCGCCGACGATCATCGCACCTATTCCATTCGCCAGCTGTGCCGCGAGTTCGACGCCACGGCCCGCGCCCTCCGATTCTATGAGGACAAGGGGCTGCTGACACCCGCCCGCAAGGGACAGACGCGCGTCTATGACGCCCGCGACCGCGCCCGGCTTAAACTGATCCTGAGAGGCCGCCGCATCGGCTTCACCCTGCAGGAGATCCAGGAAATGCTGGATCTGTACGACCGCAAGGATCACAACGTCCACCAGATGGCCGTGGCCCTGCGGCGTCACCGCGCCCAGATCGAGACGCTGAAGCAGCAGCTGGAGGACATCGAGGGCGCCATCCAGACGGCGGAAGAGGCCTGCGCCTGGATGGAGTCCAAGCTGGGCGAGCACCGTCCGGACCTGCTGCCCGGCGCCGAAGACTACGAGAAGCTGCTGCGCGCGCGTCTCAACCACGACCACCACCACCCCTTCAAAGCGAGAGCCTGACCCCCATGGCCTACAAGTCGCCCGTCCGCGATTTCACCTTCATCCTGAACGAGGTGCTGGAGATCGACCGCTACACCAACCAGCCCGGCTTCCAGGACGTGTCTTCGGACCTGGTCAACCAGATCCTGGAGGAAGGCGCCAAGTTCGCCGACGAGGTCATCGCCCCGATCAACAATCCCGGCGACAAGGAAGGCTGCCACTGGTCCGAAGGCGGCGTGGTGACCGGTCCGAAGGGCTGGAAGGAAGCCTACAAGGCCATGTCGGAAGCCGGCTGGATGGCGCTGGCGGCTGACCCGGAATACGGCGGTCAGGGCATGCCCAGCATCGTCGCCTCGGCCTTCGGCCAGATGACGGCCGGCGCCTCGGCGGCCTTTTCGATGTATCCCGGCCTGACGGCCTCGGCCTACGCCGGCATCCACGCCAGCGCGTCGGACGAGATCAAGGCCAAGTATCTGCCCAAGATGGTCTCGGGCGAATGGTCCGGCACCATGAACCTGACCGAGCCCCAGTGCGGCACGGACCTGGGCATGGTGCGCACCAAGGCCGTGCGCAACGACGACGGCAGCTTCTCCATCACCGGCCAGAAGATCTGGATCTCGGCGGGCGAGCACGACTTCTCGGAGAACATCATCCACACCGTCCTGGCCCGCGTCGAAGGCGCGGTTCCGGGCATCAAGGGCCTGTCCCTGTTCGTCGTGCCCAAGTATCTGGTCAATGACGACGGTTCGCTGGGCGAGCGGAACTCGCTCGAGTGCGCGGGCCTCGAGCACAAGATGGGCATCCACGGCAACGCCACCTGCGTCATGCAGTATGACGGCGCCAAGGGCTGGCTGCTGGGCGAGGAAGGCCGGGGCATGAACAATATGTTCGTGGTCATGAACGAGGCCCGTCTGGGCACCGGCCTGCAAGGCCTGGCCATCGGCACCGCCGCCTATCAGGCCGCCGTCGAGTTCGCCAAGGATCGCCTGCAGGGCCGCAGCCTGACCGGGCCGAAGAACCCCGAAGGCCCCGCCGACCCGATCATCGTCCACCCGGACGTGCGCCGCATGCTGCTGGAGGCCCGCGCCTTCGTCGAAGGCGGCCAGGCCTTCATCCTGTGGACCGCCCTGCACGCCGATCTGGAGAAGTCGGAAGACGAGGCCGTGGCGACTAAGGCCAAGGATTACATGGGCCTGCTGACGCCCGTGCTGAAGGCCTATCTGACCGACAAGGGCTTCCATGTCGCGTCCCTGGCGATGCAGGTGCACGGGGGTTCGGGCTACACCGAACACTTCCCGGCGTCGCAGTATCTGCGGGATGCGCGGATCACCATGATCTACGAGGGCGCCAACGGCATCCAGGCGCTGGATTTGGTCGGCCGCAAGCTGCCGGCCAACGGCGGGCGCGCCATCATGACCTGGTTCGGCGAGATCGACGCCTTCGTGGCCGAGAACAGCGGCAATGAGGCGATCAAGCCCTTCGTCGACGGTCTGGCCGACGCCAAGAAGAAGCTGCAGGAAGGCACCATGTGGCTGATGCAGAACGGCATGGCCAATCCGGACAACGCCGGCGCCGCCTCGACCGACTATCTGAACGTCTTCGGCCTGACGGCGCTCGCCTATATGTGGGCCCAGATGGCCAAGGTCGCCCAGGCCCAGGTGGAGGCCGGTTCGACCGACCCCTACTACGCCACCAAGCTGCAAACCGGCCGCTATTTCGTCGAGCGTATCCTGCCTGACGCCGAGGCCCACCTGAAGAAGATGAAGACCGGCGCGGACGTGCTGATGGCCATGCCGGTCGAGGCGTTCTGACGCTAGACTGACGATGGAACGGGCCGGCTGACTTCGCCGGCCCGTTTTTCTTTAGACCAGAAGGGCGCGAAGCCCTCGGACCACAGGGACGAAACCGATGAACGTGCTGGGCAGCCCCGACCCCGATTTCATGCGTGAAGAAGAGATCACCCTCTTCTCCGACAGCGTCGGCAAATGGATCGACGAGCACGCGCCGCCGGAGAAGGTCCAGCAGTGGATCGCCGAGTCCAGCGTGCCGCGCGCCCTGTGGAGCCAGGCCGGCGCGGACGGTCTGCTGGGCCTGTCCATGCCCGAGGAGGACGGCGGCATGGGCGGCGACTATCGGCACGAGGTGGTGCTGATGCGCCAGCTGGGCTGGAAGGGCGCGGACCATTTCGGCATCAGCCTGCACAACGCCATCGTCGCCCCCTACATCTGGCACTACGGCACCGAGGAGCAGAAGAGGCGCTGGCTGCCGCGGCTGGCCTCGGGCGAGCTGGTCGGCGCCATCGCCATGACCGAACCCGGCGCGGGCTCGGACCTGCAAGGGGTCAAGACCACGGCGGTCAAGAGCGGCAACGGCTATGTCGTCAACGGCTCCAAGACCTTCATCACAAACGGCCAGCTGGCCAACTTCATCATCGTGGTCGCCAAGACCGACCCGGCCGAGGGCGCCAAGGGCACCTCCCTGATCGTGGTCGAGACCGATGGGGCGGAAGGCTTCGAGCGCGGCCGAAACCTGCACAAGATCGGCATGGAGGGGAACGACACCTCCGAACTGTTCTTCAATGAGGTGAAAGTCCCCGGCGACAACATCATCGGCGGGGTCGAGGGTCAGGGCTTCGTCCAGCTGATGCAGCAACTGCCCCAGGAACGGCTGAACATCGCCGTCCAGGGCGTCGCGGCCGCCGAGCGCGGCCTGGAGGCGACCCTGGCCTACGTCAAGGAGCGCAAGGCATTCGGCAAACGGGTTATCGACTTCCAGAACACCCAGTTCAAACTGGCCGAGGTCAAGACGAAGCTCACTGTTGCGAAGGTCTTCGTCGACCATTGCATCGGCCTGCACCTGAAGGGCCAGCTCGACGCCGCCACCGCCTCCATGGCCAAATACTGGGTCACCGACATCCAGGGCGAGACCATCGACGAGATGCTGCAGCTGCACGGCGGCTACGGCTACATGAACGAATACGCCATCGCCCAGCTGTACAAGGACGCGCGGGTGCAGCGGATTTACGGCGGCACCAACGAGATTATGAAGCTGCTGATCGCGCGGACACTCTGACAGCACGCTTGCGGGAATGTACGGAAATATGTACATTCCCGTCATGAACGCGATGTCTGTCACCGAACTCCGCAAGAACCTCGCCTCGGCCATCGACCGGGTTACGGCGGATCATGACTACACCATCATCACGCGCGAGGGCGGAAAGCCGGCTGCGGTGCTGATGTCGTTGGAGGACTTCGCTTCCTGGCAGGAGACGGAATATCTGCTGCGCAGCCCGGCGAACGCCGCGCGGTTGCGTGAGGCGATCTCTGAACTCGATGTGGGCGGCGGTCAGGTTCGCGAACTGATCGAAGAATGAAGCTGACCTTCCAGACCTACGGGTGGGAGGATTACCTTCACTGGCAAGAGCATGATCGGAAGATGCTGCGAAAGCTCAATCGCCTGATCATGGAATGCCAACGCAACCCCTTTTCCGGCACTGGAAAGCCTGAACCGCTGAAGGGCGATTTGGCGGGATGGTGGTCGCGGCGCATCGACCAGGAACATCGCCTCGTCTATCGCGTGACAGACGATGTGCTTTTGATCGCCCAATGCCGCTACTACTACGACCGATGATCCGCCTCCACGTCACCTCGCCGCTCGCCGCAGCAGCTCCCGTCGCCCCCACCCTGGACCAGTCGCGCTATCTGACCCAGGTCATGCGGCTGAAGGCGGGCGACGACCTCCTGGTGTTCAACGGCTGCGACGGCGAATGGCGCTGCGTCGTAACTGACGTGCTCAAGAAGGGCGTCATCCTGCGGGCTGAGGAACAGGTGCGGCCTCAGACCTTCGGCCCCGATCTGGAGCTGATCATCGCCGTGGTGAAGAAGGCGCGGGTCGAGACCATCGTGGAGAAGGCCGCCGAACTGGGCGCGCGGCGGGTGAGGCTGGTCCTGACAAAGCGCACCAACGCCGACCGGATCCGCCTGGATCGGCTGGACGCCATCGCCGAAGAAGCCGCCGAACAGACCGGACGGCTGGACGTGCCGGCGGTCGAGGATCCGGTGAAGCTGGACGCCGTGCTGGACGGCTGGGAAGCCGGACGCCGGCTGATGTTCTGCGACGAGACGGGCGGGGCGCCGGCAGTCTCCGCCCTGACAGCAGCCGGCCCCGGCCCCTGGTCCATCTTGATCGGGCCGGAGGGCGGTTTCTCGCCGGAAGAGCGCGAACGCCTGCGGTCCCTGCCCTTCACCACCGCAGTTTCACTGGGTCCGCGCATCCTGCGCGCCGACACCGCCGCCATCGCCGCCATGACCCTGTGGCAGGCGGGGGTCGGGGATTGGGAACGATAAGTGAGACGGACGCTCTTGAGCCGGACCTCAACCTCGCCCATCTAGCCGCGACAGACGGTCGCTGATGCGCCGCGGGGGACTGACGCATGACCGAAAACGCGCCGCTGAGCCGGGACGCCCTGATCGAAGCCATGGCCAAGGGCGCCAAGCCCAAGGACCAGTGGCGGATCGGCGCCGAGCACGAGAAGTTCGGTTTCGACAAGACCACCCTGGCCCGTCCTGCCTACGAGGGGCCGAGCGGCATCAAAGCCATGCTGGAGGGTCTGCAAAGGTTTGGCTGGTCGCCGGTCGAGGAAAACGGCTATCTGATCGGTCTGGAACGGAAGAATGACGAAGGCTTCACCGCCTCGGTCAGCCTGGAGCCGGGCGGCCAGTTCGAACTGTCGGGCGCCCCGCTGAAGACCATCCACGACATCTGTTCCGAGACCGGCCAGCACCTGATGGAGGTCAAGCAGGTGGCCGACCAGCTGGGCGTGGGCTTCCTGGGCGCCGGCTTCGACCCGCTGTGGACGCGTGAACAGGTCCCGGTCATGCCCAAGGGCCGCTACGACATCATGCGCGCCTATATGCCGAAAGTCGGGAACCTGGGCCTGGACATGATGCTGCGCACCTGCACCATCCAGGCCAACCTCGACTTCGACAGCGAGGCGGACATGGTGGCCAAGTTCCGCACCTCCCTGGCGCTGCAGCCGATCGCCACCGCCCTGTTCGCCTGTTCGCCCTTCACCGAGGGTCGGCCGAACGGCTTCCTGTCGGCGCGGGCCAATGTCTGGACCGACACCGACGCCGACCGCACCGGCATGCTGGGCTTTGTGTTCGAGGACGGCTTCGGCTTCGAACGCTACGCCGACTATGCGTTGGACACCCCGATGTATTTCGCCAAGCGCGACGGCAAATACATCGACGCCTCGGGCCAGTCGTTCCGCGACTTCCAGGCCGGAAAACTGCCCGCCCTGCCCGGCCAATATCCGACGATCAAGGACTGGAACGACCACCTCACCACCCTCTTCCCCGAGGTGCGGCTGAAGGCCTATCTGGAGATGCGCGGCGCCGACGGCGGGCCGTGGAGCCGGATCTGCGCCCTGCCCGCCCTGTGGGCCGGCGTCCTTTACGACGCCCCATCGCTGGCGGCGGCCTGGGACCTGGTCAAGGACTGGGACATCGCCGACCACGAACGCCTGCGTCGCGACGTGACCCGCCTGGGCCTGAAGGCCGAGGTGGCGGGCCGCAGCGTCCGCGACGTCGCCGTGGACCTGGTGACCATCGCCAAACAGGGACTGAAGAACCGCGCCAAGTTTTCCGGCGGCATGGTGGACGAGCGCGGCTATCTGTCCGAGCTGGAGGACATCGCCGACAGCGGGATCACTCCGGCCGAGCGCTTGCTGGACCTGTACCACGGCTCCTGGTGCGGCGATGTGAAGCGTATTTACGCCGACTTCGCCTACTGAAGACAAGGCGTCCTTAACTCGCCTTGTCTAGGGTGAGTCCCATAAGGATCGCCTCCCCATGATCAATCCCTCGTTCGCAGAACTCTCGACGCCCTGCGCCTCGCCTGAGGTGGATCTGGACACCTTCTTCGACGTCTCGCTGGACCTGTTGATCGTCCGCGACATCCAGGGCCCTGTGCTCAAGGCCAGCAGCTCGTGGTTCACCGTGCTCGGCTACAGGCCGGAGGAACTCGTAGGCATCCTGCTGCCGACCTTGATCCATCCCGACGATCAGGAAGCCACCCGAAAGGCCATACTCGAGGTCACGCACCGGCGCCCAGGCGACCCGGTGCTGGGCCAGGTCAACCGCTACCGCCACAAGGACGGTCATTACGTCACCCTCGAATGGCGCGCCCGCCGGTTCGGCGACCGCATCTACGCCGTGGCCCGGGACGTGACCCAGAAGGTCGCCGACGAACTCGCACTGCTGGAGGCCAAGGCCGCCGCCGAGGCGGCCAATCGCGCCAAGTCGGACTTCCTCGCCAATATGAGCCACGAGATCCGCACCCCCCTGAACGGGGTGATCGGCATCGTCGACGCCCTGTCCCGCACCGCCCTGGACCCGGCCCAGGCCGAGATGGTCAATCTGATCCGGTCGTCCGGCGTGACCCTGGAGCGGCTGGTCTCTGACATTCTCGACGTCTCGAAGATCGAGGCGGGTGAACTGACGCTGGAAACCCGGCCCTTCGACCTGGACGAAGCCCTGGAGGCGCCGCTGGAAGTCATGCGGGTCCGGGCCGACGAAAAGGGTCTGACGTTTGACGTCATCCGCGACACGGAAGCCCGCGGTCTCTTCCTCGGCGACAGCACCCGTATCCGCCAGGTGATCGGCAATCTGCTGTCTAATGCCGTCAAATTCACCCATCGGGGCGGCGTCACCGTCCGCATCGCGCTGGATGAAGACCAGGACGGACTGAACCATCTGGTCGTGACGATCGAAGACACGGGAGTGGGCTTCGACGCCGCCCACGCCGCCCGCCTTTTCGATCGTTTCAGCCAGGCGGACGCCAGCATAACGCGCCGGTTCGGCGGCACGGGCCTGGGCCTGTCCATCTGTCGCGCTCTGGTGGAGATGATGGGGGGTCGGATCACGGCTGACTCCACTCCGGGCGTCGGAAGTCGGTTCCGGGTCGAGATTCCCCTGCCCAGAAACGCCTCGCTGTCCGACTATGTCGCCAGCGAGCGCGCGAAGGCGGCGGAGGTGGCGCGGCCCATGCCCACCATTCGAATCTTGCTGGCGGAGGACCACCCGACCAACCAGCGCGTCGTCCAGCTGATCCTGGCCGGACACCCCGTCGAACTGATCACGGTCGAGGACGGCGCCCAGGCCGTCGCCGCCTTCGAGCGCGACAGTTTCGATGTGGTCCTGATGGACATGCAGATGCCCGGCATGGACGGGCTGACGGCGACCCGCAGGATTCGCGATCTGGAGGCCGCCCGCGCCGCCAACGCCCATACCCCCATCATCATGCTCAGCGCCAACGCCATGTCCCAGCACCGTGACCAGGCTCTGGAGGCGGGCGCAGACATCCATGTGCCCAAGCCCATCACCGCGGCCAGCCTGCTAGCCGGGATTCAGACGGTGCTGGCCGCCTGACCCTCGTCAGGCCGGCCCGCCTCAGGCGACGGCGGAAATCAGGGGCGCCTCGGTGCGGCGCCAGTCGCTGCCGATCCAGCTCAGGACCATATGGGTCAGTTCGACGATGTTGATCGGCTTGGCCATACAGCCGTCCATACCGGCGGCGGCGTACTCCGCCTTCTGTTCGGCCAGGGTGTTGGCGGTCAGGGCGACGATGGGGACGGCGCCCCGATGTCCCGGCAGGGCGCGGATTGCGCGGGTGGCCGCCACCCCGTCCATCACCGGCATCTGGATGTCCATCAGGATCAGGTCCCAGTCGCCCGTACGCGCAGCGTCCAGACCCTGCGCCCCGTCCTCCGCCGTAGAACAGGCGATGCCCTGAGCTTCCAGGACGGCGACCACCAGTGCGCGGTTGCAATCGTGATCGTCGACATAGAGCACCCGCGGACCGCCCAGACGTCCTGCGACGCCCTGAGGCGCGGTGGCGTTCGCCTCACTGTCTGGAGCTGCGGGACGCTGGACCTTGGGCGTTTCGGACGCGGGCGGGGCTTGAATCGCGGTCTCGTCCTTGGCCGAGTGTTCGATCATGCCGTTCACCACCGACAACAGCCGCTGCCCGGCCTCATTGATGCTGGCCACCCGCGCGGCCTGCCCCTCGTCCAAGGCGGTCGCCGCAAGCAGATCCGAAAAGCCGATAACCGTATTCAGCGGGGTCCGAAGTTCGTGCGACATGTCGGTCAGGAAGGCCTGACGCGCCTCGGCCATGGCCGCCTTCTGCTCGGCGGCCGCCCGGTCCTGTTCGGCCTGGATCCGGGCGGTGACGTCGTGCTCGTCCAGCAGGATGGCGATCTGGCCGGTCGCGGGATCGGTCGTCTGGCGCACATCCAGCTGATGCCAACGCAGCCCCTCCCGGGTGATCACCTGACAGACGTCGCTGACGGGCCGCCCCTCCAGTGCGGCCTCCAGCAAGGGCCGGGCGCGGTCGGGGTCCGCGAAACGGGCGGCGAAACCGTCGCTCTTTCCGTAGGCGGCGAATGCCGCGGGATTGGAAAAGATCGGCTGACCTTCCGTGTCGAACAGACTGATCAGAGTGGAGGTGTGGCGCAGGGCCTCCGTGGCCCGATTCTGTTCCCCGTCGGCCACCAGGGGCGAGGCCTCCAGCAACAGGACAGGGGTGCCGTCCTGCAGATGATAGGTCGAGATCACTGCGGAAACCGACACAGGATGGCCGTTGGGGTAGAAGGTCCACTGCTCGCAAACGGCGGCGCCGCCGGCGGTTTCCCGCACCAGGCGCTGAACCCGGGCCTCCGCCGCAGGCGACAGTTGGCCGAACCCGCGCGCCTGAAGCGCCTCCAGGCTGTCCGCCTCCCACAGTTCCAGAGCCGCCGGATTGGCGTAGACGCCGCGCCGGCTGGCGGGGTCGAACAACCATATCGGACGACGCAGGTCGTCCCAGGCATGCATCGGCACGGCGCGTCCCTTCTGGACGTCGATCAATACGGTTGCGGTATCAGGAAAAGGGCTAATGATCGGCTAAGCCGTCGCTAGGGGAAGGCGCTTATCCGCACCTCCACGGGCTTCTTTCCGTCACAGCACGGCGTATCGCGGAACGACCCCGTCGGGCTGGAACTCATGTTCGCTCAGACGGTCCAGCGACCGAAGGACACGCTCCAGGAAGCCGGCCTGATCGCCGGCCTCGACGGCAGGCCGCAGCCAGTTGGTGACGACGGCGCGGGCCGGATAGGTTCCCACCGGTCCCGGCACGCTGAGGGCGACTTCGATGCCCTCGGCGATCCAACCAGCGACGGTGGTGAAGAAGTCTTCGGACGCCAGAAAGTCGGAAGGCCTCACCACATAGAGGGTGATGACCCCGTCCTCGATCCCGTCGGGACGCACGACCACCCCGCTGCGGTCCGGCCGCCAGTCATCCGACAGCTCCACAACCCGCCACAGGCAGAACCAGATACGGCAGGTCTGGGGTCGAACCGCATGAACCGAACAGCCCGCGTCCGGCACGCAATAGGCGCACAGCTCGCCGGTCGGCTTGGCCAGTTCCGGCAGGTCCAGGGGTATGACGCGGCAGCATTCGACGCAGCCCCCGCAGGTCCGGTCCGGCAGCAGGGGCAGGCTCAACCGCCCGCCCGCTCCAGCCGGGCGATGCGGCGATCCATGTCCGCGACAACAGCTTCCAGTCGCGCCTTCTCCGACGCCATGTCCACCGGCGTGCCGTCCTCATAGGCGATGGTCGCCCCCTGGGCGATCAGGTCGAGGCGGTAGATGGCCGTGACGCGCTGGGCCTTGAACCGCTCGAGAGCGGCCTGGGCGGCGGGATCGGGCGCCGGATGGGGGGCTTGGGTCATGGCCGAGGCTCTATCCCATCGCGCCCTTGGGGGAAACCGGCCTGTGGATACGGGCGTTTCACCGTGAATCGCGGATAGAATCCCTGTATGACGCTCACGGATGATCGGGCGCTTTCCCATCCTCTATATCGCCGAGGCCGACGCCGAGGACTCCGTGCTGTCTTCGGGCGTCCTGGCCCATCTGGTCGAAAGCCTGCCGAACGCCGTCTTCACCATCGTCGGCTCGGCCGCCAGCGCCCCCCTGTTCGCCGATACGCCGCGCCTGGAGCGACTGCTGGTGCTGGAGCGAGAGGGGCATTTCGACTGGATCGCCCTGTGGAACCAGGTGCGAGGGACAAAGTGGGGCCTAGTCGTCGACATGCGCGGCTCGACCCTGTCCGGCCGACTGAGGCGACAGAAGCGGGCCGTGCGGGGCAAGGATGCGCCGGGCCTGCATGCGGTGGAGGCCGCCGCCGCCGTTCTGCAGATGGAGCCCCACGAGGCCCCGGCGCCGCGCATCCATGTCTCGGATCTGACGATGGCCCAGGTCGAGGCCTTGATCCCGACCAGCGGCGGCGATGGCCCGATCCTGGCCATCGGCCCCGGCGTCGAGTGGATGGGCCGGCGCTGGCCCGCCGAACGCTACGCCAAGGTGGCGACCAAGCTGCTGGCCGACGACGGCCCCCTGGCGGGGGGGCGGCTGATGATCGTCGGCGAGGAGATCGACCGCGAGGCGGCCCACACCATCCGCTACGCCGTGCCGCGCGCGCGGGTCATCGAGCTCCAGGGCAAATTGACGCGGCTCCAGACGGTCGCCGCCCTGTCCAAGGCGGCGCTCTACATCGGCGCGGATTCGATTTGGACCCATCTGGCGACCGCCTCGGGCGCGCCGGTCGTGGCGGTGTTCGGCCCGTCGGACGAGACGACGCGCGGCCCCTGGAAAGGCGTCTCGGTGCGCGGCCCGCGTTCGTTCGAGGAGTTCAAAGCGCTTGACCCCCGGCTGAACCAAGCGATCCAGCACATGATGGACCTGCCCTGGGAGCGGGTGCTGAAGGCGGCGCTGCGAGTGCTGAAGGAACGGGGCTGACCCTCTCCTTCCCCATCCGGGGAGGGGGGCGCGCAGCGGCCGA
>MGLN01000030.1:0-14663 GCA_001796045.1 Caulobacterales bacterium RIFOXYB1_FULL_67_16
TCTCACTCGGGCGTCCAGGCCTGATAGTCGCCGGTCGCGGCGGGGCGCTTGGCCTCGGCGGCCAGCGAGCCTTGCGGCCGCCAGGCCATGGGGGTGCCGGTGAAGTTGGGCAGGTGATCCTTTTCCCAGGCGCGACGCGGCAGGGGCGCCTCGGTCGGCGGCAGGTCGATCGTGTAACGCAGCCAGCCGTGCCATTCGGCCGGCACCTTGGAGGCGTCGGCATAGCCCTCGTACACGACCCAGCGCCGCTTGCGGCCGTCGTAGCTCGAGTTGTCCTTGGCCTCGTAATACTTGTTGCCGAACACGTCGGTCCCGACAAAGCGGCCACGCTTGGCGATCGTAAAGAGGGTGCCGATCGTGGCCCCGTTCCACCAGGCGAAAATCTTGTTCAGCACGTCGTCAAAACCCACGCGAAAATCGCCGCAGAAAAGACCCGACGGCTGGCGCGGATCATAGAAACAGTCGCACGCTTCGTCCAGCGGCGGTTGCCCCGAAGTCCAGGGTCCGTCGCCTCGCCCCGCACCCGGGGCGTCGAGAGGCTCGCCGTCTATGCGCCGGCCGCCAAGGCGGCCTCTCGGCCCAGGATCAGCGCGCCCAGAACGCCCGAACGGCCGCCGAGGGCGGGACCGGCCACATAGGCTTCGAGGGCGCCGTCGTCGTCGAGATGGGGCAGATAACCGCCGAGACGGGCCCTGAGGCCGGATTTCACGCCCGCCAGCAGATGAGGCTGGCCGCCGACCCCGCCGCCGATCACGATCCGCTGCGGCGCCAGAACGAGCGTGAAGGCGGCGGCCATCTGGGCGAGATAGTCCGCGATCGTCGTCCAGACAGGGTCGTCCGCCGCGACCGTCTCTCCCGGACGCCCGAGTCGAGCCGCGATGGCCGGGCCGCTGACCAAGCCTTCCAGACAGTCGCCGTGGAAGGGGCAGACGCCGGCGAAGCCCTCGTCCGCCTCCGCCCGCCGCACCAGAAGATGCCCCGCCTCGGGGTGCAGGACGCCGTGGATCAGTCGACCGTCGGCGACCACGCCGACCCCCACGCCCGTCCCCACCGTGACATAGAGGTGGTGAGCCAGGCCGGCGCAGGCGCCCCACTCCCCCTCGGCCAGAGCGGCGCCGCCGACGTCTGTCGCCAGCCCGACCGGGACCGCGAACTCGCGCAGCGGCGCCAGAATGTCCGCGCCTGACCAACCCGGCTTGGGCGTCTTCAGAATTCTTCCGTAGTCTGCGGCTTTCCGGTCGAGGCGAACGGGGCCGAAACTGGCCACCCCGATCCCGCGCAATCTCTGCCCGGCGGCCTGATCCTTGATGGCGTTCGCCACCGCAGCGAGGGTTTCTTCGGGTCCGCGCGTCTCGATACGGACGATGTCGGAAAGGTCTTCCGGCGAATGGCCGAAACCGACCAGGGTCTTCGTGCCGCCGATCTCGACGCCTGCGTACATCGTCAAACCTCCTTCACCCACCAGCAGACCCCGTAGGGCGCCAGTTCGATCGCTCCGTCGAAAGCAGGGACGCCGGCGCCGGTCAACAGGTCGCGCCCGGCTCCTTCGAAGCCGGACGGACGATCAGGCCGGACCGTCCGATTCGAGAAGTTGGCGAGGCACAGGAAGGGGCGCCCGTCCGGAACTACAGACAGTAGGTCGTCGTGACCGTCGGCAGCAGCGCCCAGACAGCGGAGACCAGACCGAGCCAGCCGGTGGCGCGACTGACGAAGCGCACGAAAGGCGAAGGCGAGCCGAAGCGCGCGCTATGCAGAGCCCAAACCAGGCCAACCTGAATCAGTATGGCGAGGATGTAAGCCCCCACCAATAGAAAGCGGGGAACGGCGATGACGCCGAACACAGCCCCGTCGACCCCGTGTCCGCAGATCAGCCCGTGCAGGCCATAGACCGCGCTGAAGCTGGCCAGCCAGACCAGGGGGGCGATCAAGATCCGGATGATGTCCTTCACGCCAGAAGCCCTGGCGCATGGGCAACGGCGAAGATCAGCATAGCGGTGGCGGCGAGGTAGTCGACCCACAGGGTCACAACGGGGAAATCGGCATGGCGGCGGGGCGAGGTGAAGCCCCGGAACACGCGCGCGGCCAGGAACGCCACCATCAGGGCTACGAGGGCGGCGTGGAACAGCGCATAGCCGCCCAGCACCAGCAGCGTCGCCCCATAGGCATGACCCGCCGGCGTGGGGGCCCGCACCACGATCCCGAGCGTCGCCCCAGCCACGAGCAGGGCGCTGAGGAAGGTGAGACCCAGCCAGATCCGGACGTCATCGCCCCGGGCATTGGCTCTCGCGGCCCGACGGATCGACACCACGGCCAGGCCCGCTGCGAGGATGCCGACCGCCCACTCCAGCAGCGAAGCGCCGAACCAGGCGGGCGGCGGCCAGGCCGGAGCCACCGTCCAGAGGAAGGCGAACCCAAACAGCAGTGAGCCGAAGAAGGTCGCATTGGCCGTCAGGAGAAAGACCGAACCCCACCAGCTGGGCGAGCGCGCGACCTGGGTGGCGTTGGGCAGGTCCAGCCCCCCGCCGACGGCGCGCAAGGGCAGATCGGTCCTGTGTCCCAGCGACCATGCCCAGCGCCAGGCCAGGATCGTCACCCCGACCACGGCCAGCGGAATGGTCCAGTAGAACTTCAGCAGCAGGGAGACGAAGAACACCCCCGTGACCGCCGCCATCACGATCGGCAGGCGGGTGTTGGTCGGATAGATGATGTGGAAATCCGGTTTGCCGGTCGCGATCTCGACCGTCAGGCTTTCGCGCCAGCCTTGCTCGGGCTCGGACAGATAACCCTCCCCCCGCGCCAGACGGATCGGCAGTTCGGAATCATCGGCCAGCGGCTGGCGGCTGGTTACGTGCGGCAGACTGGCGAAATTATAGGCTGGCGGCGGCGTCATCATCGCCCATTCCAGCGTGCCGGCGTTCCACGGATCGCGGCGACTGCGGCGGGCGGTGAAGGCGTGCAGGACCAGGTCGACGATCACCATGGCGATGCCGATGGCCAGCACGAAACTGCCGATCGAGGAGATCAGGTTGACCGTCGTCCAGCCGTCCTCCGGCAGATAAGTCGAGATCCGCCGCCGCTGGCCCAGCAGACCGACCCAGTGCATGGCCAGGAAGGTCACGTGAAAGCCGATGAACACAAGGCCGAAAGCCAGCTCGCCCAGCCGGAAGAACCGCTTGCGCCCGCTGACGTGCGGCATCCAGTAGTAGAGGGCGGCCATGATCGGAAAGACGAAGCCGCCGAATAGGACATAGTGGAGGTGGGCCGTCACGAAGGCGGTGTCGTGCGCCTGCCAGTCGAACGGCACGACCGCGACCATGACCCCGGTCAGCCCGCCGATGACGAAGGTGAAGAAGAAGCCGAGCAGGTGCAGCATCGGCATGCGCAGGCTGGGCCTGCCCTTCCACATGGTGCCGATCCAGGCGAACAGCTGGACCCCCGTCGGCACCGCCACAAGGGTCGAGGCCGCCGAGAAAAAGGCCAGTCCCATGTGCGGGATCCCGGTCGTGAACATGTGGTGGACCCAGATGCCGAACGACAGGAAGGCCAGCCCCGTCGCCGAGGCCACGATCCACCCATAGCCCAGCAGCGTCGTTCGACACATGACCGGCAGAATGGTCGAGATCACCCCCGCCGCCGGCAGGAAGATGATGTAGACCTCCGGGTGGCCGAACAGCCAGAAGAGGTGCTGCCACAGCAGGCTGTCGCCGCCGAATTCCGTCTGGAAGAAGGGCAGACCGAAGGCCCGCTCCAGCTCCAGCAGGATCGAACCAAGGATCAGGGGCGGGAATCCCGTCAGGATCATCAGGGCGGTGACCAGGGCGTACCAGGCGAAGATCGGCAGCTTGTCCAGCGACATGCCGGGGGCGCGGTACTTCAGGATCGAGACGGTGATCTCGACCGCCGCCGCAATGGCCGAAATTTCGACGATGGTGATCCCGATCAGCCAGAAGTCGGTGTTGATGCCGGGCGAATAGATGGCCCCGGTCAGCGGCGGATACATGAACCATCCGCCGTCCGGCGCGATACCCAGCACCATAGACGCGAGCATCATCGTGCCGCCGAAGACATAGCACCAGAAACCGTAGGCCGAGAGGCGCGGGAAGGCGAGATCGCGGGCGCCCAACATCTTGGGCAGCAGATACATCGCCAGCCCCTCGAAGGTCGGGATGGCAAACAGGAACATCATGATGGTCCCGTGCATGGTGAAGATCTGGTTGTAGATCTCCGGCCCGGCGAAGGCCGACTGAGGCGTCGCCAGCTGGGCCCGGATCAGCATGGCGAGCACGCCGCCGACCAGGAAGAAGAAGAAGGACACGGCCAGGAACATCCGGCCCAGGTCGGTGTGATTGACGGTCGAGATCAGGCCGCGCGGGCCGGGCTCGGACGCCCAGATGTCGGACAGCTTGCGGTGACGCTGGAGCGTGTTCATGGCGTGCCGCCTCCGATGAAGCGTTCCCAGGCGGCGGCGTCGTGCGCGACCACGGTAAAGGCGAACTGGTCGTAGCCGACGCCGCTGAATTCGGCGCTTCGGCCGGCATAGACGCCCGGCGCATCGGCCTCGATGCGCAGGACGTTCACATGACCGGGGATGGCGTCGATCTTGCCGGCGAGACGCGGCACCCAGAAGCTGTGGATCACGTCGGTCGAGGTGATGGCGACATCCACGGGCCGGCCGGCTGGGATGTGCAGCACATCGTCGGTGCTCCGCCCGGGGGCGTCGCCATAGCTGAAGGTCCAGGCGGACCGGCGGGCTTCCGCGCTGAAGCTGACGACGTCCGGACCACGCCGGGGCAGCAGGGACTCCCCAGATACCAGTCCATAGGCCAGCAGCGCCAGCAGCACGACGGCCGGGAAGACGATCCCGAGCTTGATCACCCACAGCCGCTCATGCCGCATCTCGTCGACTGGCCCGCGTTTGCGGACGAAGGCGAGGGCCACCAGCGCCATGACGAGGGCAAAAATAGCCCCCGCACCGGCCAGCATGACCCACCAGATCTGGGCGATAGTGCGGGCCGCCGGTCCGGCCGGATCCACCGTGGACAGGGCCCCCTCGCAACCTGCCAGCAACAGCCCCGTTGTGAGGACGAGCATCGAAGCCCGCAAGGACGCCCCGTGACTGACAACATCGAACAAGATGCCGACGCCCTCATCGACCCGATCGCCGCCACCGAAGGCTTTTCGGCCACCGAGTCGC
This sequence comes from Caulobacterales bacterium RIFOXYB1_FULL_67_16, assembly GCA_001796045.1. Taxonomy (GTDB): domain Bacteria; phylum Pseudomonadota; class Alphaproteobacteria; order Caulobacterales; family Caulobacteraceae; genus Brevundimonas. Next base: position 5,195 of record MGLN01000030.1, read on the forward strand.
GCGTCGCCGTGCTCGGGCACCCAATCCACGCGATGAGCGTCGCCTTTCCGGTGGCCTTGACCTTCTGCACCTTCGGCGCCGACGCCCTGTACTGGTGGACCGGCGACGCCTTCTGGGCGCGGGCGGCTCTGTGGTCCGCAGGGACCGGCTTCCTGTTCGGCATGCTGGCCGGCTTCTCCGGCACGGCCGAGCTGCTGATGGTGTCCGGCATCCGCGCCCGGGCGCCGGCCTGGACCCATTTCATCATCGCCGTGACCCTGCTGGCCCTGTTGGGCGCCAACTGGGGCCATCGCCTGTACGGCTATGAGGCCGCCGTTCTTCCGTACGGCATCCTGCTGTCGGCGCTGTGTGTCGGGGTGGTGGCGGTGACGGGCTGGCATGGCGGCAAACTGGTCTTCGATTATCGTCTGGGCGTGTCGAAAAAGAGCTGACCGCTCCGAGGCTCGGTCAGCCAGTCCGGGAAGGCGACCCAGTCCAGAACCGGCTTGGCCAGCACCAGCGTCAGGATGGCCAGCATAGGCGCCAGCGCTAGGCCGATGGGCAGCCAGGCCGAGGGCGGCCTGTGCTCGCTGGGCTCCTCGCCGATCTTCGCCAGGATATGGCCGATCCAGGCGTGGGCCATGACCAAGGCGGCGACGAAGGCCAACTTGGCGAACATCCACGGCGCATAGACCTCGTGCAGGAAGATCAGCCAGGTCCCGGCGATCACTGCAATCACCGCGGCGGGGGTGACGAACAGGGTGTAGGTCAGGTGCGAGGCGGTGCGGATAGTCCGGTAGTCTTGCACCGAAATCGCCGGGTCGTGCCGGGTCAGCATCAGCGGCAGGGCCAGCAGCCCCCCGCACCAGACTACAAGGGCAATGATGTGGGCCGCCTTGAACAGCGGGACGGCCGGCGTCAGCCAGTCGATCATGCGCCGGCCGCCTTCAGCCGCGCCCAGCTCCGCCGCGCGATCCACACGGCCACCACGGCATAAGGGAGCCCTGCCGGAACCCACATGATGACCCCGCCCAGGGCTTGGTCCTGCAGCGGCGTCAGACCCCAGGCCAGGGGAGCGAAGGCGTGGGCGGCGTACAGCGGCCCCGGGGCGAAGGTCAGCAGCGCACCCAGCAGTCCCATCTGGGCGAAGGCCGCGACCACGAAGGCCAGCCGATCCACCGGAGACCGCCCCTCGGCCAGCACCGCGCGCCAAAGCAGCAGGGCGCTGCCGAGCAGAGACAGTTGCATCACCCAGTAGAGGGGCACATTGGCGAGGGCCGCATCATAGGCCGCCGGCAGATGCCAGGCCCAGAGCACAACCGTTGAGGCGACGAAGGGGACGGCGATGCTGGCGCGACCGCGCGCCGGCAGGGCCATCGCCAAAAGCGGGGCCGCCACGGCGACGAGCAGGATATGGTGCACCACGCGCGCAGAGAAAAGGGCGGCTGACAGAGCGCAGAGCGGCGACACGAAGGCGACGGCCAAGACCCCTACCGCAGCCAGTCCAGCCCTGTCGCCTCGTAGTGCGACGGCCATGGCGAAAAGGACCAACACCAGGACCGGGTCGAGATTGAAGCTCCACGCGAGGTCCGCCGGAGCCGGCGGAGGGCCGCAATAGGTGACGGGAAAAGCCACTTAGCGCGCGATCGGCAAGGCGCAGGCCTGTCGCCCCGTTCCGGCAGCCCATTTCACACACATCGGTCCCTCCTTCGTCCGCCGGTGGCTACTAACCCAACCCGCAGCTTTACTATTGGTTCAGCGCGCGGCGCAGGTCTGAAGACCGCCCGAGGAGCTCGGGCGTCTGAGCGTCGCCGCCCGCTGCGGCTACGCCTGTCAGATCTGCGCGCCGGCCCTCGCTTGGAAGCATCTCAAGCCGGATGAGGCGCTCGTTCTCGGGGTCGCCGCCGACGACTAAGGTTCCATATCCCGCGCCGCCTTGGTCCTAAACCAGGTCAAGGAGACCGCCGCAGCCATTTGCGCGTATGGCTCCGAGATAACACCCCCTGTCTCGCGGCTTCCCTCAGCCGCCCGCTGTCGCTCATAGCTTTCCGGTCCACGACTGGGCCGGCGGCGCCGCATGCCGCGATGATGAGCCCGACGAATGCGGTTCTGGCTGGATGAAGCACAGGTGGTAGGGGCGCTGAGACGAGCGGCGGCCCCGAGGAATGGGCGCCGCAGTTCGGCTATCGGGGCTTCCGCTATGTTGAGGTGCACAGGCTAGCGCGCAGGGCCCACGCGGCTAGCTTCAGCTACGCACAAGGCGATCTTTTATCTCCAAAACCGGTTTCGGACTTTGCTGAAGGACAAAAAGCTGCCGCCCCATGGCGTCATTTCGCCCGCCCAAATGAAGCGGCGTCGGATCCCTTCGCCTGGGACGCTCGTGAAGGTTAAGCCGAAGCCGCCGTCATTCGGGCGATGAAGGCGTCTTGAGGCGGCAGCCGCGAAGCGCTCTGCTGAACGACGGTTCGCAAGCGGGCCAGACTCGCGAGCAACTGATCGTCGCTGGGCGCGTCGGCCAGGGGGTGATGCGCTCGGGGCAGGACGCCCTGCCCCAGGTAGACCGCGACCCAACTCGGATGGAGGAACAATCCCTCCCGGTATTCCTGAACGACGCCCCGCGCGCGGAACAGCTCGATCTTTTCAGCCAGAGACTGCGGCAGGGGCATGGTGCGCACATAGTCCCAGAAGGGCGTGTCGTTCCGCTCCGTCGCGCAATAGTGCAGGATGATGAAATCGCGGATCCGTTCGTACTCCAGATCCATCTGACGGTTGAACTCGGCCGCCGACACCGGATCGACGACGCCGGTGGGCCACAGCTCCAGCAGCTTGGTTATGGCGATCTGGATCAGATAGATGCTGGTCGATTCCAGCGGCTCGATGAAGCCGGATGAAAGCCCCACAGACACGCAGTTGCCGACCCAGTTGCGCGTTCTCTGACCGGCGGTGAATTTCAGATGGTTGGGCGAGGCCAGCGCCGCCCCCTCAAGCTCTGCTGTGAGGCGCTCGAGGGCGGTGTCGGCGTCGATGAACCGACTGGAATAGACGTAGCCGTTGCCGACGCGGTGTTGCAGAGGGATACGGAACCGCCAGCCGGCTTCCAAGGCGCGGGCCGTCGTATAGGGTACGGTCGGCTGATCGGTCTGGCACGGAATGGCGATCGCCCGATCGCACGGCAGCCAGTGCGACCAGTCGGTGAAACCGGCCTTCAGCGTCCCCTCGATCAGCAGGGCGCGAAAACCCGAACAGTCGACAAAGAGATCGCCTTCGACGGTCTCGCCCGTCTCCAGACGCAGCGACCGGATGGCGCCGCTCTCGCCGTCCTGCGCGACCTCGACGATCCGCCCCTCTATCCGTCTCGCGCCCCTGGTTTCAGCGTAGTCGCGAAGGAAGCGCGCGTATAAGGTTGCATCCAGCTGGTACGCGTAGCCATAGGTCGACATCATGGATCGGGGATCATCGGCGGGCGGCGCAAAACGGCCCTCGCGCGCCGCCACCACGGCCAGGGCGTAGTCGTCGATCGGACCCACATCGGCGAGCTTGGCGGCGCGCAGCCAGTAGTGATGAAACGGGGCTTCGCCGCCCGGCGCGCCATAGTCTCCGAAGGGATGAATATAGCGGCCCCCCACTGCCCGCCAGTCGTCGAACCGAATGCCCAGTTTGAACGTCGCCTGGGTCGCCTTGACGAAGGTCGCCTCGTCAATGCCGAGCCGCTCGTTGAAGGCGCGGATATGAGGCAGGGTCGATTCCCCGACCCCGACGGTGCCGATCGCCTCAGACTCGACCAGACAGACGTCCACGCCCGAAGGCGCCGCCAGCCGGGCCAGGGCGGCGGCGGTCATCCAGCCGGCGGTCCCGCCGCCGACGATCACCACCCGACGAACCCGACACTCTCCTGACGCTTGTGCTGACATGATCGATCCGTGAAAAGCTCGCCGCTCGTGCGGGCGACGACGACATGAGGGTTCGAAATGCCGCAGGGCGGCGAGACCAACAACTGAACTGTTGTGACAGCGCTGTCACTTGATAAAATCGAGGCGCTTAACAGGGGACGGATGAACCGCCCCGGGGAGGGACCTGTCCATGTTCAAGAGATGTCTGTTCGCCGCCACGATCCTCGCGGGGGCTCTTCTGTCGGTTACGGCGGAGAGTCAGACCGCGGATCGCGACAAGCGCGCCATACGCATGAGCCAGATCGGCTTCGAGACCCATGGCCCCAAGGGCGCCACCCTGCCCTCCTCCGCCCGCCAACCCTTGGCCTGGCGTGTGCTCGACGCCGCCGGCCAGACCGTGGCCCAGGGCCGCAGCGAGGTCTTCGGCCAAGACGCCGCTTCGGGCGAACATGTGCACCTCGTCGACTTCTCGTCGCTCCGCACGCCGGGGGAGGCCTATCGTCTGGTCGTGGGCGATCAGGAGAGCCGTCCCTTCGTCGTCCTGGACCACCCGCACCGCGCCCTTCAACGCGACGCTCTCGCCTTTTTCTACCAGAACCGGGCGGGCGTTCCGATCCTGGCCGACCATGTGTCTCGGCCGGATCTCGCCAGGCCCGCGGGACACCCCCGTGAGTCGGCCACCTGTTTCTCCGGCGCAGATCGATTTGGCGTGGTGTGGCCGGGCTGCGATTACACCCTCGACGTCACGGGCGGATGGTACGACGCCGGGGACCACGGAAAATACGTGGTCAATGGCGGCATCTCGGTCTGGATGCTGTTGAACGCCTACGAGCGGGCCTTGGCGAAGGGCGGTCCTGGCGCGCGCGCCTTTGCAGACGGAACGGCGGACATTCCCGAGGCGGGGAACGGCGTCGACGATCTTCTCGATGAGGCGCGGTACGAACTCGAGTTTCTGCTGAAGATGCAGATTCCCGACGGTGTTCAGGCGCTCGTCCCCGTCGGCAGACAGTCGGAGACTCTGACCTCGAGAGACGTCGGCGGCATGGCCCACCACAAGGTGCACGACGCCAAATGGACGCCTCAGCCCACCGCGCCGGCTGACGACCGGGAGACGCGGCTTCTGTATCCGCCAAGCACCGCCGCCACCCTCAACCTGGCTGCGGTGACCGCCCAGTGCGCGCGGATATGGCGCGACATCGACATCGACTTCGCGCGCCGCTGCGCCAGCGCGTCTCAACGCGCCTACCGCGCCGCCCTGCGCAACCGCGAGATCTATGCGCGAGACGCGTTCGAAGGCGGGGGCGGTTACGGCGACGAGGACCTGTCGGATGAGTTTTACTGGGCCACGGCGGAACTCTACGTCTCGACCGGAGCGGACGCCTATCTCGCGGCGCTGAAGACGTCCCCCTACTACCTCGGGGGCCCCCGTTCGGGCGCCACGGCGACCGGTGATCCCAGTTGGGCCTCCGTCGCCAGCCTGGGCTCGATGAGCCTGGCCCTCGTTCCCTCGTCTCTGCCTGAGACGGACCGGGCGACAGTGCGCGGCAATCTCGCGGCCGGCGCCCTCGCCTATGTGGAAGAAGGCTGGGCCGCAGGCTACCGCGTGCCTTTCGGCGGCGTCGATTACCCCTGGGGCTCCAACGGCGCCATCCTGAGCCGCGCCGTGGTCATGGGTCTGGCCTTCGACTTCACCGGCGACTGGGTCTATCGCAACGGCGTCATCCAGGCGCTGGACTATGTCCTGGGCCGCAACCCGCTCGATCAGTCCTTCGTCAGCGGCTATGGCGCGCGGCCGATGGACCATCCCCATCACCGCTTCTGGGCCAAGGCTGCCGATCCGGCCTATCCCGCTCCGCCGCCGGGCGTCGTCTCCGGAGGGCCGAACAATCAGGCGATGGCGGATGACGTCGCCAAGACCCTTGCCGGTCGCTGCGCGCCCCAGACCTGCTGGGTCGACGACATTAGCGCCTATGCGCTGAACGAGGTGGCGATCAACTGGAACGCCCCCCTGGTCTGGGCGGCGGCGTTTGTGGATGACCACTGAAAAAGAAGGGCGCGCCGTCCGAAAACGGCGCGCCAGTTTCGCTCAGGAAGCGAGGAGAAAGACTAGAAGGTTCCGCGCACCACGAAGGAGAAGCGGCGGTCGTTGCGGAACCAGGACCTCGGCGCTTCCAGCAGGCTGTCGTCGAGAACCTGGAAGGTCTGGGTCGTTTCGTTGAGCAGGTTCACGGCCTGAACCCCGACCTTGATCCGGTCATTCACCGAATAGAAGACAGAGCCGTCCAGCTGCCCCGTCGCGTCCGACATGATGGGCGCGAAGGGCACGATCTCGTCGCGCGTGGTCAGCAGGAACTCCGAGCGCCAGCTATAGGCCAGGCGGGCCGAGATTTTGGCGTTCTCGTAGATGGCCGTGAAGTTGGCGTTGTGTTCCGACAGACCTTCCAGCGGCAGCAGGCTGGTGTCGATGGCGGTCTCGCTGCCGCCCGGATTGGCCTTGCCGGCGTCCAGGTTTTCCTGCGGCACGCCCGAACTGTCTATGTAGGTGTAGTTGGCCTGAATCCCGAAGCCGGACAGCCAACCGGGCAAGAAGTCATAGAACTGCTGATAGGCCAGCTCCAGCCCCTGAACCGTGCCTTCCTCGGTGCTGTTGACCGGGCCCCGAACATAGACGTCGAACGTCTGTCCGTTGTTGGTCACGGTGCGATCATAATAGCCGTTGGTGATCACATCCGTCAGGGTCTTGTGGAACAGCGACAGCGTCAGCGAACCGGTCGGCGCGAAATACCATTCGCTGGACAGATCGAACTGACGCGACTTGATCGGGTTCAGGAAGGTGTTGCCGGCCTGAGCCTCGAAGCCCAGGAAATTATTATCGATGACGCGGGGCTGGATGGGCACCTGGTCGCGGGTCAAGCCCAAGTCCGAACGCCGGATGGCTTCCGAATAGCCGAAGCGGATCAGATACTCAGGGGTCAGACCGAATTTGACGTTCAGGCTGGGCAGCCAGTTATCGTAGCTGTGCTCGGCCGTCTCGGGAATGGAGGTTCCCGTGGCGAAGGCCAATGCGGCTGCCTGCTGGGCCGGGGTCAGTCGGCAGAAGGCCGGCAGATCGCCGCCGCCGACGGGCGCCGCGCAGGTGCCGGTGAAGACCTGAGCCTGGGTCGGGAAGCTCAAGGCGCCTTCGGCGGAGATCTTGGTCTCCACGTAGCGGACGCCCAGATTGCCGCTGATCGCCACGCTCTGGCCCCACACCGGCTCGGCGCCGTTGTTGAACTTCACCATCAGATAGGCGGCGCTGGTCTGTTCGTTCGTGGTGTTGATCTCGCCCGGCGTGAAAGGCGTGCCGGGGACCACGTTTGACCGGGCCGCCAGCGGCACCCAGCCGTTGCCGCCCCAGATGGCGTTCATCTGTTGAGCGAAGGCCGCCGTGTCGGCATAGGAACGGCCCGGATTGCCGGCATAGCCGTAAGCCGTGACCGGCACGCCCATGGCGTTGAAGCTGTAGGGCGAGGCGTGGTCCAGGCCGCCGGTGAGCCGGGGAGTCGTCACATCGCCCTGGTCCAGCCAGACCGGCCCCGTCACCCCGTTCCAGATTTCCGACATGACCCCCCAGTTGTAGGCGGAGTTGCGCGTGGTCTGGTCGCGTTCGGCGAACCGCACGCCGCCCTTGACGGATTCGATCCAGCCCGCGCCGAGATCGTATTCGGCGTCGGCCTTGAACGCGGTCTCGTCGCCCTCGCTCTGCTCGATATGATCCATGGCGTTACGCCAGAAGTAGTTGCCCGGATCGGAGAGATAGGCGTCGATGTCGCCGCCGTCGGGCGCGAGCAGGTTTAGCGACGGCAGATCGCCGGTCAGATCCAGGACGTCGACGGCGAAGAAGGAATTGGTCAGCTGGAAGTCGACCACGTCCACGGTGGAATCGACATACTGGGCGTCGAAATTGAACCGAAGGCGATCCGTCGGCGCCCACTTGAAGTTGAAGCCGTAATCGCTGGTCAGATAGTCCTGCACCACGCCGCGTTTCACGAACAGGTGCTGGATTCCGTTGAGCGGCACGGAGGGGTCGGCTGAACGCCAATCGGCATTGGACGTGATCGCCCCGCCGGTGAAGATTCCGTCCTCGTTATAGGTCCAGTTCGATCCCGCGAAGGCGGTGCGATTGCCGCTGTCGTCGACGACAGATTCGATCGCGCTTTCCAGCCAGGCCTGTTGCGAATCCGACCGTAGATACTGCAGGGTCGCAATCATCTTGCGGTCATTGGAGCGCCACTGGCCTGCGGCCGCGATGCCGTCACGGCGACGGTCGAATTCCTGGGTGCGGAAGGCCAGGCCGGACGGCGTCCAGCGATCCTGACCGTCCACCGTCGACAGGCGATAGTTGAGCGACTGCAGACCTTCGGCGCGCGAATCCAGTTCGGAGTGGACGCCGCTGAGCAGGAGACCGAACTCTCCATACCGCGTCTCCCAGCGATCGCTGCCCAGCAGGGAGACGGTCGGCGCGATATTGTTGCGCATGTCGCCCCAACTCGCCTCGGTCGTGAAGGCGAAGGTCCGGCCCGGCGCATCGAAGGGTTTTCGGGTGTTGAGATTGACGGTGCCGCCGATGCCGCCTTCGATCATTTCGGCCGACATGTTCTTGAAGACCTCGACGCTGCCGAGCAGTTCGGACGGCACGTCGGCGAAGGACAGGTCACGACCGTTGTTGGCCGAGAAAGTATCCCGGCCATTCAACTCGGAGCGGACGAAGTTCAGGCCGCGGATCACGACGCCGGAGCCTTCGACCGAGAAGTGGTCGGGGTCATTGGCGCCGGCGAAACGGTTGATCGAGACGCCGGGCACGCGCTGAAGCGCCTCTGTGACTGACCGGTCCGGAAGGGCGCCGATATCGTCCGCGGTGACGGCGTCGACGAAGACGTCCGAGCTTTCCTTGATCCTTTGCGCGCTGCGGAGGCTGGCGCGAATCCCGGTGACGACGACCTCTTGAACTTCAGTCGCGTCCGCCGTGTCGACGGCGTCGTCCTGGCTTTGAGGCGCGGCGTCGGCGGTCTGAGCCGCGGCCGGTGCGGCGATCAGAAACGCGCCGATGGCGAAAGCCGAAACCCCGTGCATCAGACGGCGACCGCGCAAATCGCCTGTAGGAGTGTGAATTGTGTCGCGCATGTTTCCCCCGAGGAATATGTTTTGGACAACGTGACAGCGCTGTCATCCTTGCGACTAGCATGCGTCTCTTAGGCGGTCAATGTAATGGAACGTTCCCAATCCCCTGCGGAGAAGACCGCGAGCATGACGCCAGGCCTGCAAAAACCACCGCAAAGCAACGCCATACGCGAGGTGCTCGTAGTCGGCGGGGGCACGGCGGGCTGGATGGCGGCCGCCGCGCTCAGCCGGCTTTCGCCACGGGTTCGCGTCCGTCTGGTCGAGTCGGAAGAGATCGGGACCGTCGGCGTCGGCGAGGCCACCATTCCCCCGATCGCCACATTCAACGCGATGCTGGGCATCGACGAGCACGATTTCCTCAGGGCGACGCAAGGCACGTTCAAGCTGGGCATCGAGTTCGTCGACTGGGGGAGGCTGGGCGACCGATACATCCATCCGTT
>MGLN01000030.1:14679-16375 GCA_001796045.1 Caulobacterales bacterium RIFOXYB1_FULL_67_16
CGCCGCTGGCCGACTACTGTCTGTCGGCGACGGCGGCGCGGCTCAATCGATTCACGCCCGGATCGACCGATCCTCGCACCGTCCTGTCCAGCCTCAAACACGCCTATCATTTCGACGCCGGCCTCTACGCCGCCTTTCTGCGCCGCTACGCGGAACCTCGCGGGGTGGAAAGGCTGGAAGGTCGAGTCCAGGGCGTCGAGCTGCGCCCGGACGACGGCTTCGTGGGCGCGGTTCATCTTGCGGACGGACGGAGGCTGGAGGCGGACCTCTTCATCGATTGCACCGGGTTCCGGGGCCTGTTGATCGAAGACGCGCTCGGCGCCGGCTATGAGGACTGGAGCCGTTGGCTGCCCTGCGATCGCGCCTTGGCCGTCCCCTCGGCCAACACCGATCCGCTGACGCCCTATACTCGCGCCACGGCCGATGAAGCCGGTTGGCGCTGGCGCATTCCGCTGCAGCACAGAACCGGCAACGGCCACGTCTACGCCTCCAGCTTTACGACCGACGCCGCAGCCGAAGCCGCCCTGCTCGACGGCCTTGACGGTCCGGCCTTGGGAGAAGTGCGGCCCTTGCGCTTCGTCACGGGTCGGCGGCGCAGTCAGTGGATCGGCAACTGCGTCGCCCTGGGTCTGTCCTCGGGCTTTCTCGAGCCGCTGGAATCGACGAGCATCCACCTTATTCAGAGCGGCATATCGCGGCTGATGCGTCTTTTCCCCGATGCGGGGTTCGATCCCCGGCTGCGCGACGAGTACAATCGCCAATCCCGGCTGCAGTTCGAGCAGATTCGGGACTTCATCATCCTGCACTATAAGGCCACCCAGCGGACGGACAGCACCTTCTGGCGTCATGTGGCCGGCATGGAGATCCCCGACTCGCTGGCGCGACGGATCGACCTGTTCCTATCGGGGGGGCGCGTCTTCAAGGAGGGTGACGAGCTGTTCAGCGAGGCCAGCTGGATCGCGGTCCTTGTGGGGCAGAACATCCAGCCGGTGGGCCATGATCCCCTGGCGGACGCCCTGCCGCCGTCTGTCGTCCGACAACAGTTGGCGGGCCTTCGCGCCATTATCCGCAAGACTGCGGAGGCGATGCCGACCCATGCGGCCTATATCGCCCGCCACTGCGCGGCTTAGGCTGCCGGGCAGCCTGCGTCGCCCTCGTTCGACATCAGGCGAATTTCCGATACGGAAAGGGTCAGGGCGCCGTCCGTGGCGATCTGGAACGGCGTGTCCACCGCCGACAGGTCAGCGCCGGCGTCCCGGAAGCAGGACAGGCGGATCTTCACCGTCCGCCACTCCCCGGTCGAGGCTTCCGTGAACAGACGCGTCACATCGACCGAGGCTTGACCGAAGGCCAGACCGACTGCGCCTGTCGGCGCCGCGTCGACCCTGTAGCGGAAGCCCAGAGCCATCTCGCCATTGGCGTGACGGGTCACGTCGATCGGCATGCCCCAGATTTTCGCACTGGCCGGACCGCGTCCGGCGAAGGTGAACTGCTGACCGCTCTCCTGCGCCAGATCATCGACGGGGCGAACCGAGACGCCGCCCCGCGGGCTCGTCGCCGCGCGCACCAGGCCCGGCTTGTGCTGACCGCCGGCGTCGTCGAGCATGAGCGCCCAAGGCGCGACATAGCGGCCGTCCACGAAATAGCGATCCACGCTGCCGACGGCGCCGAGGATCCCGCTCTCTTCCGACAGCGG
>MGLN01000031.1:0-2103 GCA_001796045.1 Caulobacterales bacterium RIFOXYB1_FULL_67_16
GGGTCAGATCGAGGACGCGCAGATCTTCGTCATCGCCCCGCCGGCGGTCCAGGGTCTGGGCAACGGCAACGGCTTCAAGATGATGATCCAGGACACCTCGGGCGCCGGCTACCGCGCGCTGGAGGGGGCGACCTTCGCCATGATGGGCGCCGCCGCCCAGGCCCCGGATCAGGTCAGCCAGGTCTTCTCGACCTATAACACCGGCTCGCCCCGCATCTCGGCCGACGTCGATCGCGACAAGGCCCTGATGATGGGGGTCCAGCCCAGCGCCGTCTTCGACACGCTCGGCGTCTATCTCGGCTCGTCCTACGTCAACGACTTCAACCTTCTGGGCCGCACCTACCGGGTGACCGCCCAGGCCGAGCCCCAGTACCGCGACGACATCGCCGACATCGCCAACCTGAAGACCCGCTCCTCCAGCGGGGCCATGGTGCCGATCGGGTCGGTGGCCAATCTGGTCAATGACTCCGGCCCGTCGCGCGTGGTCCGCTACAACCTGTTCCCGGCGTCCGAACTGCAGGGCAATCCGGCCATGGGGGTCTCCTCCGGCCAGGCCCTTCAGGTCATGGAGCAGATGGCGACCAGCACCCTGCCGCAAGGCTTCACCTACGAGTGGACCGAGCTGGCCTACCAGCAGAAGGCGGCCGGTTCGGGCGCGACCCTCATCTTCCTGATGGCCGTGGTCTTCGTCTTCCTGGTGCTGGCGGCCCAGTATGAAGCCTTCACGCTTCCGCTGGCGGTCATCCTGATCGTGCCCATGTGTCTGCTGGCCGCCATCATCGGGGTGAACCTGCGGGGGCTGGACAACAACATCCTGGTCCAGATCGGCCTGGTGGTCCTGATCGCCCTCGCGGCCAAGAACGCCATCCTGATCGTCGAGTTCGCCAAACAGGCCGAAGAAGAGCAGGGCATGAACCGGTTCGACGCGGCCGTGGCCGCGGCCCGGACCCGTCTGCGCCCGATCCTGATGACCTCCTTCGCCTTCATCCTCGGCGTCGTGCCGCTGATGCTGGCGACCGGGCCCGGCGCCGAAATGCGCCAGTCGCTCGGCACGGCGGTCTTCTCCGGCATGCTGGGGGTGACCTTCTTCGGCCTGATCTTCACGCCGGTCTTCTATGTCGTGACCCGTTGGATGTCGTCCAAACTGCCGCAAGGCAAAAAGCCGACCCCCACCAGGACCGAAACCGTCCGTTACGACCAAACTTCCAGCCTGACCGATCCCGATGCGCCGGCTCCGGCCACGGGTCGGGGAGGGGACATCTGATGACCCGCACCAAGACCCTCAGCTTCCTGACTGCCGCAGCGGCCGGCGCCTTGCTCGCCGCCTGCGCGGTCGGGCCCAAGGCGCCCGAGGCGGCTCTGCCGACCTCGGGGACCGGCGGCTTCGTCGGCGCGGCCAATCCGGCCGTGACCGCCGCGACCCCGGCCCGCGACGACTGGTGGCGCCTGTACGACGATCCGACGCTGGACGGCCTGATCCGTCAGGCCTTCGCCGAGAACAACGAGCTGGAGGCGGCCTTCGCCAATCTGCGCGCGGTTCGGGCGTCCCTGTCCGAGGCCCGCGTCGGCCGCTTCCCAACCACGACCACCAGCGCTCAGGCCCAGCGCAGCCGCGCCTCGGCCGCCACCGTCACCGGCCTGCCCGCCGGCGAGGACGCGCCCGAGGTCGACACCTATGATGTCGGTCTGTCGGCCAGCTACGAGGTCGATCTGTTCGGCCGGGTGGAATCCACAATCCGCGCCGCCCGCGCCGACGCCCGCGCGGCCGAAGCGGCCCTGGCCACGGTCCAGGTCTCGGTCGCGGCCGAGACCACCCGCGCCTATGCCGACGTCTGCTCGGCCAACGCCCAGATCGCGGTGGCCGAACGGACGCTGGAGCTTCAGCGCAACACCGCCAACCTGACCCAGACCCTGCTCGACGGCGGGGCGGGGACCGGTCTGGACGTGGCCAGCGCCCGTGCGGCCCTGGCCCAGACGGCGGCGACCCTGCCGACCCTGCGGGCGTCGCGCAACGAGGCCCTGTTCCGCCTGGCCACCCTGACCGGCCGCACCCCGGCCGAGGCCGACCAGGCCGCCGCCGCCTGCGTCCGGCCGCCGCAGCTC
>MGLN01000031.1:2146-11522 GCA_001796045.1 Caulobacterales bacterium RIFOXYB1_FULL_67_16
GTCGTCCCGACGTGCGTCAGGCCGAGGCGAACCTGGCCGCCGCCGCCGCCCGCGTGAATGTGGCGACCGCCAACCTGTATCCTCAGATCAGCCTGGGCGGCTCCTTCGGCTCCACCGCCTTGGAGTCGAGCGAACTGGGCGACGACCAGAACTACCGTTTCAGCTTCGGCCCGCTGATCAGCTGGTCCTTCCCCAATGTCTTCGCCGCCCGCGCCCAGATCCAGGCCGCCGGCGCCCGCTCGGACGCCGCCCTGGCGACCTTCGACCAGACGGTTCTGACGGCCCTGCAAGAGACCGAGACGGCGCTCAGCAACTACGCCAACGAGCTGGACCGCCGCGCCGCCCTGACCGAGGCGCGGGATCAGGCCGCCCGCGCCGCCAACCTGTCGCGTCAGCGTTTCAACGCCGGCGCCGACAGCTTCCTGGTGGTGCTCGATGCCGAACGCACCCAGGCCGCCGCCGACGCCGCCCTGGCCCAGTCGGACGCTCTGGTCACCACCTACCAGATCGCCCTGTTCCGCGCCCTCGCCGGCGGCTGGCAGGCCGAAGACTGATCGAAAGCTCCGCTCCCTCGCGAGGGGGAGCGGAGCTCTATCTCGCCAGCCCTCGTCAAACACGCCGCTCTGACGGTAGGAAGCTGACATTCCGAACTGGTTGGAAGCGTGGAAGGCGGACTTAGTCCAAGCGGCAGAAAACGCGACATTCGACGCCGCCGCTTTCGTAGGCGATCTCGACGCGGCCATCGGGGAGGGCGCCTATCGCCTGTCGCACCATCCGCGAGCCGAATCCCGTTTTCTCCGGCGCCGTCACCGCCGGTCCCCCGCGCTCTGCCCAATGAAGTGACAGCTGCTCCCCATTGACGACCCACCCGATGTGGATTCGCCCGGCGTCTTTCAACGCGCCGTACTTGGTCGCGTTGGTGCAAAGCTCGTGAACGGCCATCGAGATGGAAAGTGCGACCCGCGACGAGACCTGCACATTCTCGCCCGATATCTCAAAACGGTCGGACATGTGCGGGCCGCACGTTCGCCGGATAACATCCTCAAGACGGGCGCCGGTCCAATGACTCTCGGACAGCAGGTCGTGGGCGGCGGCAAGCGCTACGAGCCGTTCCTCGAATGTTTTGTAGGCGCTGCGGGCGGGATCGATGCCTCGAAAGGCGCTGTGGGCGATAGACTGGACGATGGCCAGCGTGTTCTTGATGCGGTGGTTCAACTCATTGACCAACAGCTCCCGATGGGCTTGCGCCTCATGCTCGCGGGTGACGTCGACGCCGACCCCCACCAGGCCGATGACCTGTCCCGACTCGTCCGTGATCGGCGTCTTCGTCGCGCGCACTACGGAAGTGCCGGCGGCGGTGGTGTAGACTTCTTCCAAGGTCTCGGCGACGCCGGAAGCCATGATCCGCTCGTCGTTGGCATGAATGGCGGCCGCCTCCCCTGGATCGTGGTGCCATTCCAATTCGGTCCGGTCCTGGATTTCGGACCAGGGCCGTCCGATCGAGGCCACCACCGCACTGTTGGCGTAGATCAGCCGCCCCTCGCGGTCCTTCACGAACAGATAATCGGGCGTAATGTCGCCGAGCGTGCGCAGTAGCGCCGTCTCCAACTGCGCCTGCCGTTCGGCCGCCCGCCACTCGGAGACGTCCTGTGCGATGGCGACAGCAGAAACGGTGTCTCCGTTGGCGTTGAGCAGGGGCGTAGCCGACACCAGCATATAGCCGGTCGAGCCGTCAAACCGCTGGAACCTGAGCTCTTCCACCGGTTGAGGCAGACCCGAGGTCACGGCTTTGGCCAGCGGCCAATCGGCGTCCGAGATCGGCTGGCCGGTCGACACCGACCAAGCGGTGTATTTGTTCCAGTCGTCGGACGTCTTAAGAACCTGACGACCGCGCCACATAGTTGTGAGGGCCGAGTTGATGTAGGCGGCGCCGCGCGCGGCGTCAGTGATCATAACGCCGGTGGGCAGGGCGTCGAGAAAGGCCTGTATGTCGCCGGACCTCACCGATTGGCCCATGAACACGCTTGAAATCACCTCGAGGCGTCGTGCGTCGTCTGCGGCCTCGCGCGCTTCGACCAGTTCCGTGACGTCGATGTTGAGGCCCACAACCTTGGTAGGACGCCCGGCGTCATCCGTCAGGACCCGGCCCCGATCCCGAACATGACGCACGCGACCGTCCGGCAGCACGACGCGGAAACCATGATCAATTGCCGCGCCTTCCGCGATGGCCTTTTCCGCTACACGCGCGACGCGCTCGCGGTCTTCGACATGAATTGCCGCCAGCCAAGCGTCGAGCGTGGGCACGCGGCTGGGCTCGAAGCAGTAAAGAGCGGATGTTGAAGAGGACCATTGGAGCGTGCCGGACGGGACATCGAAGCTGTAGGCACAAACGCCTGAAGCCTCGTGCGCCAGTTCCAACCACTGCCGCGATTCCGCTAGCTCCGCCTCGGCTTTGCGGCGCTCGCGAATGTCGTCAAGCAGCATCGACAACAATCCGACGTCAGGGTCATCGGTCCCCGCGAGTCGATGCGCCAATCCCTGCAGGCGGTCTTCGATGCTCGTCACAGACAATGTATAACCTGAGGCCATCGCCACTTTCCAAGCCGGTTCAGCTTGGTTTCACGCTGCACCTAAAACCGGTGTTCCGCAAACCTGGCAGATGAAGCGACAGTCTGATGCGATCTGCGCCAGACGCAGTGCACCGCCAAGGGGGCAGGCCTCCTCACGCCTCCTCGCCTATCCGCAGCGTTCCGCAGGCTGTCCTATTTCTGAAAATTAAACGAAGTCTTTTCAGCTAGTTGGCTGCTGAACAACGCCCTTGACCTGGCTCCTTCCGAACCTGTGTTAAACTGTCGTTCCGGTCTTTGACATCGCCGCCGCCTGCGCACAGCCCGCCGGAGGGCGGTCCGCCCGATCCGCAAACCTGCCCACCCTTGCACAGTGCAGTTTGGGGGTGAAAATTTCCTGTGTAAAATCAGTACAATAGGCGAAAGTTGCACTCTATTGTACTGATTTTTCCCGTCGCCGATCAGAACAGGAAGGTCGCCCGCAGCAGGAAGCTGTAGCGGACATAGTCCTCCAGCAGCTGGGCGTCGCCCGAGACCGTCAGGCTGCTCAGTCCGTTGGCCAGGGTCATGCCCAGGCCGAAGACCGGGCCGCCGCCGCTGATCGGTTCGCCGGTCAGGGTGAAGCTGTCGCCGCCGCTGATGTAGCGGGCGGTGGTCTCGCCATAGTCGGCCGACAGGATCTCCTTCCAGCCCAGCTTCAGCTCCGGCTGGTACATCTGGTCCCGGCCGAAGGCGTAGCCGATCTTCACGGCGGCGGTGGCGCTGGCGATATGGCCGTCGCGGTCGTCGATCTCCAGGTCGAAGGCGTCGCCGCCGCCCGACTCGCGGCGCGAGCCTTCCGACAGGCTGAAGTATTCGGCATAGGCCTCGGGCCGCAGCGACAGCCGCCCGAACCGGTGCTCGTAGGAGACGCCGCCGGCCGCCGACAGGGTGTAGCCGTCCCATTCGGCGTCGGTGCTCAGATAGATGTCGTCGCCCACCAGGGTGCGGGTGCTGTTGAACGAGGCGTAGCCCACCGCGCCCCGCGCCCAGCCGCTCCAGCCGTGGCCCTGGGCGCGCCAGTACAGGCCCAGCTCCAGCAGGTTGGACGACAGCTCCTCCTCCGCCTCCGATTCCGGGTCCTCGATGTCGGACGAGGCCAGGGCCACCGAGACGCCGACGGCGCCGGCCCGGGTCATCTTCTCCACCCCGCCCGCGACGCCGAAGCCTTCCGAGCGATAGCCGTAGGTGTCGGTCTTGTCCTTGTCCTCGTAGAAGTTGATCTCCTGCACCCAGCCGCTGACCTCGCCGACGGCGGCGGTGCTGTTGCGGTTCGCCAGGGCCTGGGTCACCGCCTCCACGCCGCTGGCCAGCGAGACCAGGGTCCCGCCGGAGTGATCCGGCAGGGTCTGCTCGTACAGGTTCATGAAGTCTTCGCGGGTCGCCTGGTTCAGGAAGGCGTCCATCACGTCTTCGTCCAGGCTCAGGGCGGTGTAGAAGGCGTCATAGGCGGCGGTCTCGACGCCCGACAGCTCCATCTCCGTCGTGGTCCGCTTGCGCAGGTTCACGTCGATCGTCCCCGCCGCCTCGTCGGCCGACAGGGTGGAGACGATCATATAGGGCGAGTTGCCGGTCAGATCGGTGCCCTGGACATCCCCGTAGGACAGGGATCCCGCCGTCACCAGCCGCACCGTCTGGCCGTCGTCGTCGACCAGCGAGTCCAGGTGCAGGCTGATCGTCGCCCCGTCCGCGAAGCTCGCCGCGCCGGAGACGACATAGTCGCCCACCGTGCCCGCCTCGGGATCGACGGTGAAGTACAACTCCCCGCTCTCGCCCACCGTCAGACTGGTCAGGTTCAGGGTCTCGCCCTGCAACCCCTGCAGGACCCCGTCGACGACGTTGATGTCCAGGAGGCCGTCGTCGTCCGACAGGGAGCCCTGATAGACGGCGCCCCCGCTGATCGTGAAGCTGTCCGCCCCCGATCCGAAGGAAATGTCGCCGATCACATAGCCGTTCTGGATATCGACCACATCGGCGCCCGAGCCCAGCAGGATGTCGCCCACGATATAGGGCTCCGAGGCGTCCGCCACCCCGTCGTTGTCGTCGTCGTTGTCGTCGTCGTCGTCCTCGTCGAGGATCCCGTCGTCGTCGTCGTCCGTGTCCTCGTCGTCGTACAGGCCGTCCCCGTCGTAATCGGACAGCAGGTCATTGGCCGCCGCCGACTGGGTGATGGTCACGCCGGTGGTGTTGGCCGAGAAGTCGATGGCGATGGTGTGGCCCGTGATCTCCTCGTCGTCCGTCTCGTCGTCGTCGTCGTTGTCGGTCGCGACGATGTAGCTGAAGATGCCGCCGGTGTTGGTCAGGCTGGTCACCGTGCCGCTGGAGTCGCGGATGGCGACCGCATCCCCCGCCTCGCCGTAGATATAGGTCGAGATGGAGCCGCTGTTGACGATGCTGGTCAGGCCGGCGTCCGCGTCGATCAGCACGCCGGTCGCCGTGTACAGGCCCTCGGTCGTGGCCGTCGCCGTGATCGAACCGCTGTTGACCAGCGCGGGGGTGGAGGCGCCCGACGACAGCCACAGGGCGGTGGCGTTCGCCTCGCTGGACCCTGCGGTGATCGAGCCGTCGTTCAGTATCCCGCCCTCGATCAGGGTCGATCCGGTCCCGCCGCCGATCAGAACGGCCGTTCCGTCGATATCGTCGAAGATGCCCGAGGCGGTGATGGACCCCTCGTTGATCAGGCCGTAGCCGCTGTCGCCATAGGCGCTGACGACGATGTCGCCGGTGTCGGCGCCGATCGCCAGGGCGGGGGCCGCGCCATAGGTGGTGATGGACGAGGTGCCCTCGTTCTCGTCCAGTATGCCGTCGCCGTCCCGGTCGTCGTCGTCCGAGTTGATGGTTCCGTCGCCGTCGTCGTCCTCGTCGCCGTTGTCGACGCCGTCGCGGTCGTCGTCGCCGTCCTCCCCGTCCGAGTCCTCATAGGAGGGCGCGGCGCCCAGCAGTATGCCGCCCCCGATGCTGGCGGTGACCTTCACCGCCGACCCGGCCTGGAGCAGGTCGTCCGCGTCGAGGTCTTCCAGATAGAGGCTGTCGTCCGACAGATCGACGTCGTCCGCATCGTCCTCGTCCAGGTCCGCCAGGGACGTCGGCTGATAGGTATAGCGGTAGCCGTTGCTGGTCACGCTCGACTGGATCTGCAGGGCCCCGGAGACCGTGTTCTCGACCGAGACCCCGACGGAGTCCTCGCCGGTCACCGAGATCGAACTGCCGCTCAGCAGAATGTCCCCGTCGACGTCGCCCGCGATCCGCACGCCGACGCCGTTGTCGCCGGTCACGGAAACCGAGCCCAGGACGGTCAGATCGCCGTCCAGGGCGCTCTCGATCGAGATGCCGGCCGAGTCGTCGCCCTGTACGGCGATGCTGCCCGTATCCTCGACCGTGATGTCGCCGGTCCGGACCCCGTCGCCGGCCACGCGAATGCCGTAGCGATCGCTGCCGGTCGCGAAGGGGCCGTCGTAGTCGCCGTCGTCGTCCTCGTCTTCGTAGCTATCGATATCGTCGGTGATCGAGATGGCGCCGCCCATGGTCAGGTCGCCGGTGTTGCCCGCTTCCAGGAGGATGCCGGTGTCGCCGTCCTCGGCCTCGTCCATCGTGATCAGGGAGCCTTCCTCCAGTACGATGTCATTGTCGGAATCGCCGGCGATGGCGACGCCGCCGGTCATCACCACAGAGCCGTCCTCGGACACCGTCACGTCGGCTGCGGAACCGCTGGATACCGTCGAGGTCAGTATGGGGGCGGTCTTCTTGGACCCGATGTCGACCTGGGCGTGAGCGGCCGAAGCCAGCACGAGCGGCGCGACGGCGGCCGCTGTGGCGAACCTTGAAAGCATGTTGAGCTGAAATCCCGACGACGACATTGTCGGGCCGCACAGTTCTTGGTCCCGGTGGCGGTTGTACGGTGAACTTGTTTCAGGGGTGAAGCGTCGGCGTTTCCACTCCGGCCCCCGCATTGCAGGGGTGACGCAACCGGGCGTTCAAGGCGCGGTCGTGACGGCGGCCTCCCAGCGCGGGGCAGGCGCGACATCCGCCTGCAGCGACGCCTCGGTCGCGGCGGCGAAAAGGTCCTTGGCGGCGTCGGAGACGGCGATCAGATCCAGCGCCGGCTCGGCCAGGGCCGCGGGCCAGGCGCTGATGTCGGGGCCCAGTCGGTCAAGCGTGGCGTGCAGTTCGGTCAAGGTCATGGGTCCAGATCTTCTTCTGTTTCCGTAGGTCTTCCCGCAGCGCTACCTTGCCTCTTTTAAGCAAGGAACGCACCGAGTTTTCCGTGGCCGCCAGCCGCGCCATGATCTCCGGCACGTCGGCGTCCTCGAAATAGTGTAGGCTCAGCACGCGTTGTTGGGCTGTCGGCAGACGAAGCAGCGCCGCGCGCAAACGATCGGCCGTCTCCTGACGCGTGATCAGTTCCTCGGCGTCCGGCCCGCTGTCGCCGAAATCCTCGACCGCATTGCTGAGGGCGTCCGCCTCGGTCGGGGTGTCGCGACGACGTCTGCGATGGTCGATCGACCGATTGATCAGCACGCGATGCAGCCAGGTGGTGAAGCGTACGTCGCCCGGGGTCCATCCGCCTCGCTTCCACAGAGAGAAGAAGACCTCCTGCACCACGTCGTCCGCCTCGACCTCGTCGCCGAGGATGTTGCGGCAGACGGCATGAGCCATTCCTCGATGCCGCTCCATCAGGGTTCGCAAGCAAAGATCGTCGCCGGCGCGCATGGCTTCATAGAGCTCCTGATCGCTTGCGACGGCGCGATTGGCCATCGGGGCGATATCTTGATGTTTGAAGGCGTGAAGCGTGGACAATTGCATGATCAGTACCTGCGTTAGGTCGATCAAGGCAAAGCAACGCCTGTGCCAACATCAAATCATTACTGAACTGTATTGTTAGATATTGTTTATTGCGAGGAAGATATATTTATAATCGACCTAACCATGTTTTGAATTGGATCTGTCACGTTTGACCAATCTCTATTGCGCTTTGGCAGCATTCCGATGCGGCGGACGGCGCGATGGGTTCGGCTGTAGAAGCGCTGGAGGTTCAGGCCGTCGGGCCCTGCTGCTGCGAAATCCATGTGGAGTTTCAACGCACTGAGGATCTGGCTCGCGACGCCGAGGTGAAAAACCATCGCGTCCAGCCGATTTTGCTCGTCGGCAGTTCTTGCCGAGGCGACGGCCGCGTAAAGCTTCTGGTGAAGGGCGAGGGCGATCTCGACCGGGCTGAGCGCCAGCTGACTGGTGGCGCGATAGCTGGCGATCGCGCGGGAATAGGCGGCGTTACTCATCATCGTCACTCGAGCCCAGGATGGCTTCGATCTGCTCTTGCAGCAGACGGGCGGCCTCCAGTTCGGCTTCCATGTTGGCGTATTTGGCCACAAGCTTGGTTCGGTAGGTCTCGGCGTCTTCCCGGATCTTGTCGGCGCGATCCGACAGGTCGGTGTTGAGGTCGGTCAGGGAGTCGATCCGTTCCTGGATTAGGCTGGTCGAACTGTCGTCGAACTGCGTCAGGGTCTGCGTCAGCAGGTTGGCGAAGCCCTGCTGGATCGAGACGGAAATATCCCCGGCCGTCGCCGGCGACAGGGTGAAACTCAGGCCTTCGTAGATCGTCCCCTCCGCGCCGATCAGGCGCGAACCCGAAACCGTGAAAGCGCTGGCGTCCCCATCGGCGGCGGCGCTGGTGATTGCGCCCGTCTCGTCCGTGACGATGGTCAGGGTGAATTCCAGGGAGCTGGTCGTGTCGTTGGCCAGCATTTTGAGATTGCTGTCCGACGTCGTGAAGTCCGTCTCGAAGAAGCTCTCGATGGCGTCGAGGTTGGACAGGATGGCGTCGTTCAGCGCGGTCTCGTCGCTGAGCTCCAGCAGGCCTTCCGAGGTCCAGGTGATGCCCATGTCGCTGAACATGGTGATGTCGTCGGATGCGGCGTCGCTGCCTGAGTTGATCAGGGTCTGCAGGGTCGAGTTCAGCATCCGCATGACGGAGTCGGCGAACAGGACCGCATCCTCATCCGCCCCGCCGTCGGAAGAGACGGCCGACTGATCCAGTATGTACTGCTTTAGGGCGTTATAGGCGTCGATGAAGTCGGTGATGGCCGTCTTCACCTCCGATGAGTCGGTCGAAACCGTCAGGGTGACCGCTCCGTCCGAGATCCCGGACAGCGACAGGCTGATGCCCTCGATGACGTCGGTCAGTTCGTTGGTGTCCCGGGTGACGGTCGCCCCGTCCACGGTGATGATCGACGGCTGGGCCTCGCGCAGAGTATTGGCGAAGGCGCCGGTCTCGTCGGTCAGGCCGATGGTCTGGGCGACGTCGTCGCCGGACACGGAGGAGACGACGATGGTCTGATTGGTGTCGGTCGCCGACAGAACGAGCTGAACGGTCGACGAGTCCAGGGTGATCAGCGACGCCTGAACCCCTGTCGTGTCGCTCTGGGCGTTGATGGCTTTGGCGAGGTCACTGAGGGTCATGGTCGAGGTCACGGTGATCTCGACCGCCTCTCCGTCCTCGACGCCCAGCGACAGAACGCCTTCCACGCTGATGGCGTCGGTTGATGAGCCCGAGGAGGCGCTAACCTTCATCGCCTGGGCCAGCTGAACGACTTCGATTTCGTAGTCGCCGGTTATCGCCTCGCTGGTGACGTCGACGGCAAGGCCGCTGACGGTGTCGCCCGAGCTTCTGCTCAGCGAGGCGCTGCGCGAGTCGAACGAATTCTCGGACCCCAGGCTGGAATAGGCCGGCAGGGCCAGGCCTTCTATCGCGTCGGACACGGCGGCGACGAGCG
>MGLN01000031.1:11533-11980 GCA_001796045.1 Caulobacterales bacterium RIFOXYB1_FULL_67_16
TCATAGGCCGCGATCTTGGCTTCGTTGGCGGTGACCTTCGCGTCGATGGTGTCGGCGCGCGCGGTCTTCTGCTCCACGGCCGCTTCGATCAGGGCGTCCGTGTCGAGGCCCGAAGCCGTCGAGGTGATGTAGCTGACGCCGCTGCTTGTGGAGACGCCGGCGGTTGAGGTGGTGCTCATGAGATTGTCCGGGCCAGGTCCTGGAAATCAAAGGGACGGGCGGGGGCGAACCCCCGCCCGCGCTGTCACTGCAGGAGTTTGAGCAACGACGACGACATGCTGTTCGCCTGGCCCAGGGCCGCGATGGCAGCCTGCGTCAGGGTGGACAGGTTCGTGTAGTTGGTCTGTTCTGCAGCCAGATCGACGTCCGAGATGGCCGACTTGGAGGCCTCCAGGTTCTCGAGCGAAGTGTCGATGACGCTCGCCCGATACTCGAAGCGCGACAGGC
>MGLN01000031.1:11989-26087 GCA_001796045.1 Caulobacterales bacterium RIFOXYB1_FULL_67_16
GGTGTCAACAGCCAGGTCCGTCGCCGTCGCCCCGTCGATGGTGATCGTCAGCGTATCGGTGCTGGCGGTGCCCAGGAGGAAAGAGACGCCGGTGGAGAAGTCGCCTGCGCCGTCGAGCAGAGTGGAGCCGTTGAAGTTGGTCGACGACGCGATGTCGTCGATTTCCTCGATCAGCTGCTGGTACTCCGCATCGATGTTCGCCCGTCCATCGTCATCGACCGAACCCGATTGGGACTGGGCCGTCAGGGCCTTCATCCGCTGCAGGATGTCGCTGATCTGCGACAGGGCGCCGTCGGCCGTCTGAAGCACGGCGGTTCCCTGCTGGGCGTTGATGGCGGCCTGTTCCATCACCACGATGTCCGCGGAGATATTGGTCGAGGTGGCGAGGCCGGCCGCGTCGTCCTTGGCGCTCTGGATGCGTTGTCCGCTGGACAGTTTCGCCAGTGAGGCGGACTGGGCTGCGGAGTTCGCGTTCAGGTAACGCAGGGCGGTGTTGGCGGCGGTATTGGTTGAGATACTGGGCATTCTTTCCTCATTCTCTCCAGACTGAACGCCGTCGGGCGGATGCTCGACGGGAAGGGCGCGGCGCTTTCTGGCCGTGACCTTCGACAGAGAAACGGGGCGGGCGGGCGAAATGGGGCGCTGAAATTTTTCGCGCCCCATCTGCGGCGGTCGCCTCGTTGAAGCCGGGACATCCACCGGCTTCGGCGACCACCCATGACCTCGGTAAATGTGACGACATCTACGGCGACGGCGGCCACCACCGCCTCGTCTTCATCGACCGACCTGTCCATCGATATGGACGAGTTCCTGAGCATCCTGGTCACCCAGCTGCAGAACCAGAACCCGCTCGAACCGACAGACGTCACCGAGTTCACCAACCAACTCGTCGGCTATGCGCAACTGGGTCAGCAGACCTCGACCAACGAGACGCTGGAAAGCCTGTCGTCGTCTCTGACCTCCATGCTGACGACCCAGAGCGCCGCCTATGTCGGTCAGAAGGTCGAGTACGACGGCGCGATGGCTCCGGTTCAGGACGGCTCCGCCAGCTGGACCTACACGCTCGACGGTGAAGCCGCTTCGACCACCCTGGTCGTCACCAATCAGGACGGCGACGTCGTCTGGAGCGGCGAGGGCGAAACCGGCGACGGCGAGCACGGCCTGTCCCTGAGCCTGTCTGACATGAGCGGCGTCGCCGAGGGCGACATCCTGACGCTCACCTCGGTGTCCACCGACGCCGAGAACGCTTCCGTCTCAAACGCCGTCACCGCCTTCGCGACCCTGGACGCCGTCGTCTTCGAGGACGGCGTGACGACCTACCAGGCCGGAGACGCCGTGATCGATCCCGCCGCCGTCCTCGCCTTCTACGGCCAGGCCTGAGGAACATCCCATGAGCCTTTCCGCCTCCCTTTCTTCGGCCGTCTCGGGTCTGACCGCCCAGAGCGCCGCCTTGTCTGCGATCTCCGAGAACATCGCCAACTCATCCACCACCGGCTACAAGACGAAGGAGACATCGTTCGAAGCTCTGGTCAGCGCGAGCATGAGTTCCAGCGCCGCCGCCGGCGGCGTGACGACTTCTCTGAGCCGCGCCATGTCGGTGCAGGGTACGATTTCGACCACGGCGGTGACGACCAATCTGGCGATCAACGGCTCCGGCTATTTTGTCGTCGCCGACAGCACCACCGGCATGACCTCGGATCTGGCCTATACCCGCAACGGCAGCTTCTCGACCGACGCGTCCGGCTATCTGGTCAACTCCGAGGGCTATTATCTTCAGGGCTATCCCACGGACGAGGACGGAAACGTCATCGGCGGCGGTGTTTCGGGCCTCGAGACCATCAATCTGTCGAACCTGACCAGTCCGGCCGAGGCCACCACGACAGTCAGTGTTTCGGCGATCCTTCCCGCCGACGCGGAGGACGGCGACACCTTCACCTCTACGGCCTCGATCGTCGACAGTCTCGGCGCGACCCATATCATCGACCAGACCTGGACCAAGACCGACACAAACACCTGGACCCTGACCACCAGCAATCCTTACTCCTCGACCACGGGCGAGACTTCGGGCACGGCCAGCGCGACGACGATCACGATCACCTTTGATAGCGGCGGCCTTCCCGCCAGCATCACTCCGGACCCGGCGGACGTCACCTTCTCCTTCACCAACGGCGCCGCAGACGCCACGGTGACGATGGACCTAGGCGAGATCGGTTCGTCCTCGGGCGTTACACAGTCGGACTCCGGCTCCAATGAGCCCAGCATCACGATCAACAGCATCTCCAACGACGGCATCGTCGCGGGATCGCTGACCAGCGTTACCATCAATGACGGGGGCCAGGTCGAAGCCACCTTCAGCAACGGCCTCACCAAGGTGATCTATCAGGTCCCGGTCGCAACCTTCGCCAACTCCGAAGGCCTGACGCAGATTTCGGGTACGACGTTCAAGGCGACCAACCTCAGCGGGTCCGCGACCATCAATCTGTCGGGCGTCGGCGCGTCCGGCAGCATCGTCGCCAGCGCTCTTGAAGGCTCCACCACCGATACGGCGACCGAGTTCAACAAGATGATCGTGGCCCAGCAGGCCTATTCGGCAGCCTCGCAGGTCGTCAGCAGCGTCAAGGACATGTTCGACACCCTGATCTCCGTGGTGCGCTGATGGATGAGATCGACCGTATCGTGGAGCGCGCGGGTCGTTCGCGCCGCACCGGTTTTGACCGCCCAATCGTGGAGAGCTACGAGCAGGCGGCGGCGATCGCGCGCGATCTGGCCGCAAAGCTGGCGACCCTGCCCTGGTCCGACAAGGCTGTGCTGATCAGCGATGTCCGGCTCCTGGAAACGGCCCTGAAGCGGCGGGCTGATACGCTGCGGGCGGGGATGACCGACACCTCGGCCGAGATCGTGCGGCTGAACCGCGGGACGGGCGCAACCGGCGCCTACGCCGCCGGCGGGCGGCTGGGCGCACGGAGGCGGACATGAGCCTGACCGGGGCCCTCGCCAACGCATCCGCCGCGCTGACGACGTCCCAGTATCAGGTCGCGCTCAGCACGACGAACGTCGCCAACGCCGATACTGACGGCTACACCACCAAGACCTATTCGGCGACGTCGCAAACCTCGGTTCTGGCGCTCAGCACCGGCGAACTGTCGCGTGTGACCGACGCCTATCTGCAGAAATCCCTGATCGTCAGCAGCGCCTCGGCCGGCTATGCCGAAACCGTCGACAGCTATATGTCGCGCTACGACACCCTCCTGGGGGACACCTCCAGCGACGGCGACATCGCCAGCCTGACCTCGGCCCTGGTCACCGACATCACCAGCTTAGCCTCGGGAACGGGCGATACTGACGCGGCCGCCGTGGTCAGCGCCGCGAGCGAACTGGCCGACGGGCTGCGCGCCTTGTCCTCCGGCATCCAGGACCTGAGAACCGACGCCGACGCCGCCATTGCGACCACGGTCGACGAGATCAATACGCTGCTGCAGGAGATCGACAGTCTGAACGATCAGATCGTGGCCGGGCAGGGAGACGTGACTAGTCTACAGGACGCGCGCGACACGGCGCTGCAGTCCCTGTCCGGCCTCATCAGCGTGACCAGCTATACGGATTCCTCGGGCCGGCTGAACCTCTATACCGGCGGCCAGATGCTGGTCGGCACGACAGTCAGCACCCTGTCTTTCACGGCTTCTGGCACGGTGTCGGCCGACTCGACCTATCCGGACAGCCTGTCGGGGATCTCCATCAACGGGCGGGATGTCACCTCCAGCCTGACCGGCGGCGAACTGGGCGCTCTGATCGCGCTGCGCGATGAGATACTGCCCGCCGAGCAGGATGCGCTGGACAGCCTAGCGACGACCCTGATCTCGGCGCTCAATACGGCGGCCTCCACCGGCGCCGCGTCCACCCCCGGCAGCCTGACCTCGACGACCGCCGTGACGGCGAGCACCCCGCTCTCGCTGACCGGCACGCTCGACGTGGTGCAGACGACTACGGCCGGCGTCGCCACGGCGATCGATGAGATCGACCTGTCCTCCATCACGACTGTGGGCGAACTGGTCGATGCCCTGAACGGCGTCAGCGGAATCACCGCCAGCATCACCGACGGCAAGCTGACGATCTCGAGCAGCTCCGGCGGCGTGGTTCTCGACTCCTCGGCCGCCCTGACCGATACGGGAGAAAGCCTGTCGGACTGGATGGGCTTCAACGACATCTTCTCAGGCGACAGCGCCGCCAATATTCGCGTCACAGCCGCCTTGGCGGCGGATCCCAGTCTCCTGGCCACGTCCAGCCTCGACACATCGGCCGCCGTGGGTCAGACCGCCGTCGCCTCGGGCGGGGTTGGCGGGGCCACGGCCTTGCTCGACGCGCTCAATGAAGACCGCGACTTTGGAGCGTCCGGCAACCTGTCCGCACGCAATCGAAGCCTGGCCGACTATGCGACGGACATTCTGTCCAGCGCGGCGACGACGATCTCGACGGCGTCCAGCACGGCGACCAGCGCCACCGCGCTGCGCGACGGCTACGCCAATAGCCTGAGCAATGCGACGGGCGTGAACCTGGACGAACAAACCGCCTTGGTCAGCCTGTATCAGCAGCAGTACGAAATCTCCGCCCAGCTGATGTCCGCCATCCAGGACATGTACGACGCCCTGATCAGCATGGTGGCGTCGTGATCGGCCGGGTCTCCACCTTCAGTCAGACGCTCTATGTCCTGGACCGGAGTCTGGCGAGTCAGGCCAGGCTGGCCGATGTTCAGGCCCAGACGGCGTCCGGGCTGAAGAGCGACACCTTCGGCGGCTATGGCGCGGCGACCAGCGCGATCGCTCGCTACGAGGCCGATATTTCGGCGGCGGATGTAGAGGCCGCCAGCGCCGCCAGCGCGCTTAACGTGGTCGAACAGGCCTATTCGGCGCTCGGCTCCATTTCGGATCTTGCCGAGACCATCCTGTCGTCCCTCTCGACCTATGGCGAGGACAGCACGACCCTGGCGTCTCTGGCCGACGGCTGGCTCGACGATCTCGAGAGCCTTCTGAACAGCACCTATGGCGATCAGGCCCTGTTCGCCGGAGACGCCCTCGATGTCGACGCGGTCGACCTCGACGCCTGGGACGCCGCCGATCCGGACGCCTACTACAAGGGGGCCTCGACGGCGCGCGCCTACACCACGGCGGACGGTCAGGTTCTCTCCCTGTCGGCGACCGCCTCCGACCCGGCCCTGAGCGCCCTGATCGATACGCTGAAGGGCCTATCGGCGGGAACCACGTCCAGCGAAGATGCTCTGGACGCCGTCCAAGCCGCGGCTTCAGACATCGGGGTTCTGCGCGCCTCCCTGTCCTCCAACGCCTCCCGGCTGGAACGGATCTCGGAACAGGCGACGGCCCGCAGCGACTCTCTGACGACCGTCGTCAGCACGCTGAAGGAAGCCGACCTCGCCGAGGCCTCGGTCCTCGCCACCCAATACGAGACCCTGCTTCAGACCTCCTATTCGACCCTGAACATCCTGATGTCCGTCAAGCTGTCGGACTATCTGCGATAGAGCGTTGCGCCGTTCTGGCCATGTCTCCGCAGCACGAATGCGTGCGTTTTGACCGGTGCGGAACATAAATTCGCTCTCAGTGACCGGTATTAATGGGTTTGTGAGGCAGTTCTGTTTCCGCTTTGAAACAAACGGCCGTTCGAACGAGGGTCATTGATGTTGGAAAGCAGCGCCTCCCGGATCTTGGTCGTGGACGACGACGCGGGGATCCGCGACGTTCTCGGCGACTACCTGTCGCAACACGGTTTCATCGCCTATCAGGCCGGTTCGGCCAGCGAGATGGACGAGGTCCTGGCGAGCAACCCGGTCGATCTGATCGTCCTGGACATGATGATGCCCGGCGAGGACGGCCTGTCCGTCTGCCGCCGCATGTCGGGTAAGGGCGCCCCGATCCTGATGCTCAGCGCCATGAGCGAGGAGACCGACCGGATTGTCGGGCTGGAGCTGGGAGCCGCCGACTATATCGGCAAGCCCTGCAATCCCCGCGAACTGCTCGCCCGGGTGCGGGCCGTTCTGAGGCGCCAGGAGACGGCGCAGTCGCCGATGTCGGGCACGGTGGTGACCTTCATGGGCTGGCGCCTGGACCGGGTGCGCCGGGAGATCACCACGCCGAGCGGGCAGGAGGTCGCCCTGTCGCGCAGCGAGTTCGTCATGTTGGAGATGCTGGTCGAGAACGCCGGCCGGATCGTGCGCCGCGAGCATCTGCTGGCCCATGCCCGCGCCGCTGGCCGAGACGTCAACGAGCGCGCCATGGACGTCCAGATCAGCCGTCTGCGCCGGAAGCTGAACGAGGACGAGAGCAAGGAGCTGATCGTCACCGTCCGGGGCGAAGGCTATCTGTTCGACGCCGTGGTCGAAAACGAACACTGACCTCATGAGGGACATTCGGCCGCCGACCGTTCTGCTGCAGGTGGCCCTGATCGCCGTGGTGGCGGTCATCGCCACACAGCTGACGACGCTGACGATCGTCGCTCTGGCGCCGGCGCCTCAGCCGGCCGGCTATACGCTTGCGTCCGCCTCGGCCGCCCTTCGGGGCCAGGCGGCCAAGAGCGAGGACGGACGACCGCTCCGGCGCGCCGTCGAGGCGGAGCCGCCCTTCCCGCAGGAACGAGATCCCCTGGCCGAAGCCCTGGCGCGGGGCCTCGCTGCTGAAATGGGCCGCGACGGTTCGGAGGTGCGGGTGCGGATGGACCGCGCCGGTCGCCCCTTGTGGGCGCGGCCGCCCCATCGGCGAGAACCCCAGGGTCAAGGCGGTCCGCAGGGGCCGGGCGGCTGGATGGGCGGGCTGAGGTTGGGCGTCGTGTCGAACCAGATCGCCTTTCCTCCCTTCCTGGCGACGGTGCGGATGGAAGACGGTCGATGGGCCGTCATCAAGCCGCCGCGGGGATGGTTGGCGCCGTGGCAGATGACCTTGCTGCTGAGCATGGTGCTCAGCCTGCTTCTGCTGTCGCCGCTGATCTGGTGGATGTCGCAGAGGCTGGCGCGGCCCATTCGCCGCTTCTCCCACGCCGCCGATCGTTTAGGCGCGGACCCCGATGCTCCGCCGCTTAAGCCGGAAGGCCCGAACGAGGTTCGTCTGGCGATTGCGGCGTTCAACGATATGCAGGCCAAGCTGCGCGAGCATATCGAACGGCGCACCCATACGGTGGCGGCGATCGCCCATGACTTGCGCACGCCGCTGACGCGGCTGCGGTTCCGGATCGAGATGATGCCGCCGGCGCAGCAGAAGCAGGCCATCCGCGACATCGACGAGATGGACCAACTGGTCGCCCAGGCGATGCAGTTCGTCAAAGGCCAGTTCGACGTCGGCCAGGCCGAGACGTTGGACTTCGGCGACCTGGTGCAGGACATGGTCGAGCGTTACGCCGACACGGGAGCGGACATCGTGGTCGAGGCCGAGCCCGGTCTGGAGGTGCGCGGCGACCCGGGCGTGATCCGCCGCGGTCTGTCGAACCTGATGGACAACGCCATCGGCCATGCGGGGTCGGTGTCGGTCCAGGTCGAGGCGGAGGCCGGGCGGGCGGTGGCGCGGATTCAGGATCAGGGGCCGGGCATACCGGAGGATCAGCTGGAACGGGTGTTCGATCCCTTCTTCCGGCTGGAGGCCTCGCGCAGCCGCAAGACGGGCGGGGCGGGCCTGGG
Source organism: Caulobacterales bacterium RIFOXYB1_FULL_67_16 (assembly GCA_001796045.1). GTDB lineage: Bacteria > Pseudomonadota > Alphaproteobacteria > Caulobacterales > Caulobacteraceae > Brevundimonas. Next base: position 19,662 of record MGLN01000031.1, read on the forward strand.
GCTGTCCATCGCGCGGCACGCCGTGCGCGCCCACGGCGGCGATCTGACCCTGGCCAACGCGCCCGAAGGCGGACTGATCGCCACCCTGTCCCTGCCGTTGATCACGGCCGAAGCCGCCTGAGAGCAGGACGGGGGCGTCAGGCCGCCGCGGGCAGGCGGACCTCGGCGGTCAGGCCGTCCTGGGACTTCAGCCGAATGGCGCCGCCGTGGGCCAGGATGATGGAGCGGGAGTTGGCCAGGCCCAGACCCATGCCGGTCGCGTCGCTGGCGACCGCGTGGGGCGCCCGGTAGAAGGGCTTGAACACCCGCTCCAATTCGCTGTCGGGCAGGCCCGGTCCGAAGTCGCGCACGGTCGCGACCGCCTCGCCGTCGGCCTTGTCCAGCCGCACCACCGCCCGGCCGCCGTATTTGACGGCGTTGTCCAGCAGGTTTGCGAAGACCCGGTTCAGGGCCAGGGGGTCGGCCTGAACCTCGACCGGTTCGCCGGGCTCCAGGGCGACGTCCGCGCCGCCTGCGACGGCGTTCTTCACGGCTTCGTCCAGGAGGGTACGGAGATCCAGACGCTCGCGGGAGCCGCCCTCGGCCTGATCGCGCATGAAGGCCAGGACGGAGCTGATCATGGCCTCCATCTGGTCCATGTCCGTCTCGAGGCCCGCCTTCAGCTTGTCGGGCGCGGCCTCCAGCCGAAAGCGCATCCGGGTCAGCGGGGTGCGCAGGTCGTGGGAGATGGCGCCGATCATGGCGGTGCGGTCCTCGACATAGCGTTTCAGCCGGGCCTGCATCAGGTTGAAGGCGGCGGCGGCGCGGTCGATCTCGGCCGAGCCGCCCTGGACCGTGGCCGGGGCCGAAGGATCGCGGCCCAGACGTTCGGCGGCGTCGGCGAAACTGCGCAAGGGGGCGGTCAGGCGTCGCGCGAACAGCCAGCCGAGCGGGCCGACCATGACGAAGGACAGCAGGAACCACAGCATGACACGGCTCTGCCAGGCGGTGGGGAAGCCTTCGGGCCTCGGCTTGACCACGATCCAGCGGTCGCCGACCCGCTGGGCCGCGATGAAGTCGCCCTCGACATAGCCGGCCGGCGTCGGGGCGAAGAGGCCGCGTCTGACGGGGGCGGGGGCGGAGACCTGGGCGGCGATCAGGTTCGCGGGCTCGGCCTGGAGCCCGGCCGGGCGAGAGGCGGCCGGCGACGCGGTCGTCGCCGGAGACGGCAGGCTGTCGGCGACGGGGGCGGACACGACAGGGCCGGCGTGCATCAGCGCTGGAGACGGCGTCGGGGCCGAAGCGGGCTGGACCAGCGGAGGCGTGTCGGCCGGTGGCGAGGTCTTGTCGGCGGCCGCCGAGGCGCCGGAGGCGGTCGTGGCCGAGACCGTGGTCATGAAGCCGTAGGCGGGAAGGGCGGCGGAGGCGTTCCGGCGGGCGACGAGCGCCGCAGCCAGGGCCCGCCCCATGCCCACGCCGCCCGGCGTCGGCGAGGTGCCGTCGCCCGGACGCCCGGGAAGGCCCAAGCCGTCGCCGGTTGAAGGCAGGCCGATGCGAGAGGCGGTCGGACGGATCAGCCGGTTGTCGCTCCCGGCCCAGGGCGCGCGGCGCGCCGCCTGGGCTTGGGCCAGCCGGGCCCCCTGATCCTTCCAGGCCTGAGGTCGTGCGGTAGTCTCGAACCCGCCGCTGCGGGCAAAGCCCCCGGGCAGGCGCGCCGCGCCCGCGCCGCCCAGGAAGGGCGCGGTCTGGGCGACGGTCTGACGATCCCGGATCAGCATGGGACCGCCGCTGAAGACGGGCAGAAACACGGCGGCGACACGGGGGGTGCGGGGGGTGCGGGGGGAGTCGGGATCGGTCGACGGCGCGGCGGCGTGCGGCGCCATCGGCTGGGCGCCGGTGGGCAAGGGGACGTAGAACATCAGGACGACGTCGGACGGGTCGGCCTTCAGCAGGTCGGCCAGGCGATCGCGCGGGCCTTCTGCGCTGAGCCAGCCCGGACCTTCGGCGCGAGGCGCCTGGTCGGCGATCTGGCGAACCAGGGGACGGGCGTCCCCGGCCTCGACCGCCTGGCCGCGCAGGGTCTTGGCGATGTCCTCCAGACTGTGTTGGGCCGGCGGTTGGGGCGGGAAGGCCAGCGTCAGGAGCAGGGTGGCGCCCTGGGCGACGATCAGAACCCCGACAACCAGACCCATGACATGACCGGCGATCGGCATCGGCGGCAGGCGAAACCTGTCCTTGGTGCGACCAGCCTCGCGAACCGGTTTCGGACTGTCCGCCATCCCCTGACCTTCACTGTGGCGCCCCGTATCGACTCAGACGAAACAGCCGGGCTTCGACCATTGCAGCAAAGCGGGGCCTTGCGTCGCGGTGAAGGCCGGTTTGCTACAGGGTTGAAACGAAGCGGGCCGTTGTGCGGCGCAGCGGGCCGAAGGCGTCCACAGCTGAAATCCTGGACGCTGTTCCCGTTTTGTTCGTTCCATGGTTTAAGGCGGGGCGGTCGGCGGTGTTGTGGAGGATGAGATGAACGACGGCGTGCTGGCCGATATGATGGCCGAACTGGATGCTGAGCTGGCGCGGGCGGAGGCGTCCTTGCCGGAACACCCCGAACAGACCCGGCAGACCGAGGTGATGCGGGCCCTGGCCCTGGGCCTAGGCAATTTCGAACGGATGCGGGCGCACGACGCACATCTGCTGGCGGCGCGGCTGTCGCCTCGGCGGGGGTGATCGGGGGCGCCGCCGGCTCGCCGCATTGGACCGACGCCGCAGCGGAAAACGAGTGCAATGTGCAATTTGACGTAAGCTACGGCTTTTGCGAGCTTATTTTCGCCATGCAAATTGCACTGTGCAAGAAGAGGCGATGTCGGGACGAGGCGACCGAAGAACCCTCGGACGAACGCGTCTGGTTGGCGATGTCAAAGACCGGGCGTGGATTATAAGCCCGTTCCAAGCGGCGCCATGCTGATGGCGATTTTTATCTTCAAGTCTTGGACAAGACTGGAGTTTGTTGCGGGAATTAGGCGCGTCGGCGGCCGGTCAGCTACGTGCGGCGGCTTTAGGGTTGGCGTTTGAAGGTGTCGCCCACCTCGGTCGCGTCCGGCCCGTCCGGTCCCGCGCTGCGTCGCTCCTGCTCGCCGACCTTTTTCACGTCGGCTTCCGGCGTCAGAGCGTCCGGCTTGCCGAGAGGCTCGGCGCCGTTCTTCTCACGGCCCTCGGTCTGGTTGCGATCCATGGAAATCTCCCTTGCTGGAAAGGGAGCGCAGGGGCGAAGGACGGGTTCCGTCAGCGACCGGTATCCACCTTCGCCACCACGGACATGCCGGGCGACAAGCGGTCGGCGCCCGTCTGCCCCGGCTCGATCCGGATCCGCACCGGGATGCGCTGGGCGACCTTGGTGAAGTTGCCGGTGGCGTTGTCGGGGCGGATGACGCTGAACTCGCTGCCGGCGGCGGGGGCGATGCGTTCGACGCGACCGCGCAGGGTCTGCCCGCCCAGAGCATCGACCGCGATCTCGACCGGCTGACCGACCCGGATGTCGCGCATCTGGGTCTCCTTCATATTGGCCGTGACCCAGACCACGTCGGGCACCAGACCCATCAGCTGGGTTCCGGCGGTGACATACTGGCCCTGGCGCACGCCGATCTCGCCCAGGCGGCCGGAGCGGGGGGCGATGATGCGGGTGTTGGCCAGGTCGATCTGGGCCAGGCGGACGGCGGCGCGGGCGTTCTCGACGGCGGCGGCCAGGCTGTCGCGGTTGACGACGGCCGAGGTGACGCCGGTCTGGGCCACGCCCTCGGCGGCCTGGGCCTGGGCCAGCTGGGCCTGGGCGCTGCGCAGGGCGGCGACGGCGATGTCCACATTGGATTGCGACACCCAGCCGCCGGCCTTCAGGGTGCGGGCGCGGTCGGCGTCGGCCTGGGCCTTGGTCAGGGCGGCCTGGGCGGCGGCGATCGAGGCGCGTTGCTGGGCCACGGCGCCGCGCGCGGACGCCTGGCTTTGGGTCGAGTTGGACAGGGCCGCCTCTGCGGAGTGCAGGGCGGCCTCGGCCTGTTCCAGCTTCTGGCGGTAGATACGGTCGTCGACCTGGGCCAGAAGCTGGCCCTGCTGGACCCTCTGGAAGTCCTGGACCGGCACGGCCGTCACATAGCCGCTGACCTGGGGGCTGATGATCGTCACCTGGCCGCGCACATAGGCGTTGTCGGTGCGCTGGACATGGCCGGTGAAGGGCGGCAGCCGCCAGGCGTAGAGGACCAGGCCGACGGTGAAGACGGCGACGATGGCCGCCACCACGGCCCAGAGGACGCGCTTGCGGGGTTCCGGCGCGGCAGGGGCGGCAGAGGCGGGCGGAGCGGAGGGAGCGGGGGCTGTGTCGGTCATCGGATGGGGGGCTTTCGGAGATCAGTCGGCGGCGGCGACAGCTGCGGCGTCGGGCGTGGGCGTGTTTCGGGCCTCCCGTTTCGCCTGACGGCGCGCCTTGAGGCGGGGGCGCAGATGGACGGCCGTCACCCAGGCGCAGCCCAGGGCGGCGACCACGGCGATGATCAGGAAGACGTCGTTATAGGCCAGGACATTGGCCTGCTGCGTCACCTGGCGCGTCAGCAGGGCCGCCCCCTCGGCGTTCAGCAGGGCGGGGTCGGTGATGGTGGACGAATAGGCGCCCGACAGCTGGCGCAGGCGTAGAACCACCTGGGGGTCCAGGCTGGTGATGTCGGCGGCCAGCTGGTTCGAATGGAACTTCTCGCGCACCACCTGGATGGTGCCGATCAGGGCCGAGCCGGCGAGGCCGCCCAGGTTCTGCAGCACGCTGAACATGACGATGAAGCTGATGATGTTGCGGGCGCCCTGTTGCAGCACCTTGCCCACCCCGATCAGCAGGGCCGGGCCGACGAACAGGGCCGAGGCGAAGGCGACCAGGGCCTGGCTGACATAGAGCTGGGCCGGACGGGTCAGGACGGTGGCGTGACTGTCCATATAGGCGCCGACGGCGATCAGGCCGAGCGCAATGGCGATGGGCAGGTTCAGCCGTGTCATGTCCAGCGTCAGGGCGGCGACCGCCGTCCCGGCCATCATGGCCAGCAGGATGACCAGGAAGAGGCCGTGGAGCTGATCGGGGCCCAGGCCGACCACGGTCAGGAAGCCTACGGCGCCCGAGGTCTGTTCGGACAGGGTGATGCGGATCAGCAGGATGGCGCCGAACAGGCGCAGGATGTCGGGGCCCGTCAGCCAGCGGACGTTGATCAGCGGGTTCTTGCGGTCGTATTCGATCATCAGGGCGGCGGTCAGCAGGAGGATCGCCCCCGCCAAAGCCCAGCCGATCCAGGCGGCCTCGGTCCACCAGACGATCCGGCCCAGACCCAGAACAGCGGCCAGCAGGGCCACGCCGGGCGCGAACAGGGCGAAGGTGACGAAGTCCAGCGGCTCGAACAGTTTCAGCCGCTCGGACGGGGGCAGTCGCAACACCTGGACGGCGGCCCAGGCCAGCAGCGCCATGCCCAGTTCGAAGGTATAGAAGGCGCGCCAGTCGTCCAGCTGAAGCAGGCTGGGCATGATCAGGCGAGCGATGGGGACGGCGAAGCTGGACAGGCCGATGCCGATCACCAGGCCCTTCAACCGGTGCCGGGCCGGGAAGGCCTGGATCATATAGAGGAAGCCCAGGCTGGACAGGCCCGCCGCCGCCGTGCCGGCCACGGCGCGGACGAACAGGGTGGACTCATAGTTGTCGACCGCCAGGTGGGCGGCGCAGGTGACAACGAAGGCGGTCAGGCAGATCTGGGTGAACAGGCGCAGGCCGTACTGCTGTCTGAACTTGAACAGGATCAGGTTCATACAGGCGTTGGTCATGACGAAGACGACCGGCAGCCAGGCGGCTTCACTGGGGGTGATTCCCAGAGAGCCCTGAAGACTCGTCAGATTGGCGGTCACAGCCGCATTGCCCAGACTGCCGACCAGGGCCACCAGGACGCCGGTCAGGGCGTACTGAAACCTCAGCCAGGCCGTGTGGTCGGGCGTGGCGGGCGAGCCGGGCAGGGTGGGGCGCTCGTGGGGTTTCAGCGTGGCCAGGTACTGGTCCCACGGCAGATGCCAGTTGTGATCGGCGCGACGGGCCATCAGGAGGCCTCGGCCCGGGGGCGCAGGCCGTCCAGAAGGATGGCGCGGGTGCGTTGGGACACAGCCTGACGCTCGGCTTCGTCGGCGCCCTGGAAGCCGGCGCCGAGCAGGGTGGCGATCAGGCGAATATCCATCGGCCGCAGATCCTTTCGCACCAGGCCGGCCGCCTGGGCGCGTCGCAGAGGGGCGGCGCCCGCCTCCATCAAGCTTTGCCGCAAGGGCGTAAGCGCGTCGGGCGACCGAACGTTCCGCACCAGGCCCGCCAGGCCGGCGTTACGGATCATGTCCTCGGCCAGCCGGTCCACAAACCAGAAGAAGACCTCGGGCGCCTCGCCCTGTTCG
>MGLN01000031.1:26112-26731 GCA_001796045.1 Caulobacterales bacterium RIFOXYB1_FULL_67_16
CGTCGGCCTCGAGCACGGCCAGGGCCAGTTCGGTGCGGTCGGCGAAATGACGATACAGGGTGCCCCGGCCGACCCCGGCTTTTTCCGCGATCAGGTCCAGCGGGGCGTCCAGGCCGTGGTCGGCGAAGACCGCGCGCGCGGCGTCCAGCAGGGCGGCGCGGTTGTGGATGACGTCCTTGCGGAGGGTTTTGGGGGCGGGGCGCGACATGGTGACGCGCTTAAATGGACACGGGTGTCCGTTTTGCAAGGGGGAGATGTTCGAACATCCCTCTTCCAGCGGGAGAGGGCTTGAGCGCCTGAGAGCGTAGCGATCAGTCTTGCGCCACCCGAAGGGCGCCGCGAAGCAGCCAAAGGGTGAGGGCGCGGGGTGCGAACCGGCCCGCCGGCGGGCCCTCATCCGGCCCTTCGGGCCACCTTCTCTCAATGGGAGAAGGAAGGAATTAGAGCCCCTTCTCCAGCACCACGAAGTCCAGATCCGGCCGGGGCGGGTCGATGGGAAAGGGGCGCGTTTCGCCGGTGGGATGGTAGCCGCGCCGTTCGTACCAGGCGATCAGTTCGACGCGGCGATGGATGACGGTCATCTCCATGCGGCGGGCGGCGAAGCGGGTCACGGCCTCGC
>MGLN01000032.1:0-314 GCA_001796045.1 Caulobacterales bacterium RIFOXYB1_FULL_67_16
AAGCTGGACAAGGGCCGCGGCCCCGTAAGCTGGACAAGGGCCGCGGCCCCGTCGGCACCGTCCTGGTCAAGCGCGGCACGCTGAAGCGCGGCGACATCGTCGTGGCCGGCGGATCGTGGGGCAAGGTTCGCGCCCTGCTGAACGAACGCAACGAGCAGCTGACCGAAGCCGGTCCGTCCGTCCCGGTCGAGATCCTGGGTCTGGACGAGGCCCCGTCTCCGGGCGACGTCTTCGCCGTGGTGGAATCCGAAGCCCGCGCCCGCGAGCTGACCGAATACCGTCAGCGGGTGAAGCGCGAAAAGGCCCAGGTTTCG
>MGLN01000032.1:431-8741 GCA_001796045.1 Caulobacterales bacterium RIFOXYB1_FULL_67_16
CTGGAGAAGATGGGCAACGACGAGGTCCGCGCCCGCATCGTCTATTCCGGCGCCGGCGGCATCACCGAGAGCGACGTCAACCTGGCCAAGTCGGCCGGGGCGCCGATCCTGGGCTTCAACGTCCGGGCCTCGAAACAGGCGCGCGATCTGGCCGAGCGCGAAGGGGTCGAGATCCGCTACTATTCGATCATCTACGACCTGCTGGACGACATGAAGGGCGTGCTCTCGGGCATGCTGGCGCCGCTGCAACGCGAAACCTTCCTGGGCAACGCCCAGGTGCTTCAGGTCTTCGACATCTCCAAGGTCGGCAAGATCGCCGGCTGCCGCGTCACCGAAGGCGTCGTCCGCAAGGGCGCTCGCGTCCGCATCATCCGCGACGACGTGGTGGTGCTGGAGCTGGGCGTGCTCAACACGCTCAAACGCTTCAAGGACGAGGTCAACGAGGTCCCCTCGGGCCAGGAGTGCGGCATGCAGTTCCAGGGCTTCCAGGACATCAAGGAAGGCGACTACATCGAGTGCTTCACGGTCGAAGAGATCAAGCGCACCCTGGACTAGGTCCGGGTTCGCAAGCACCCACAGAGACAGGCCCGGAACCCAGGTTCCGGGCCTTTTTCTTTGCGTCAGTCCCGCGCATGATGCCCGCGTCGTCGGGGGAGGCGTCGCATTCATGGCCAGGCCCAATCTGCCGTCCGGCGACTTCTTCGGGGCAGCCTCGCGTACGGTCGAGGCCGGGGGCTTCCGGGTCGGCCTGTGGATCGCCAGCCGGCCGCCCGAAGGCGTCGAACTGCACGCCCATGACGACGCCCATTTCGTTCTGGCCCTGGACGGCGGCTATCGCAGCCTGGCGCATGACCCCTTGACGCCCCGTGACGCCGCCTTCGGCCCCGGGGCCCTGGTGTGGAACCCGCCGGGCGTCGAGCATCGCGACTGTTTCGACGTCGCCGGCGGTCGGTTCCTGTCGATCAGCTTCGATCCGCCCAAGGGCGCGGGCCAGGGCGATCCGCTGCGGCTGAGGGGAGCAGCGGCGGAGAGCGCCGCACGACGGCTGGTCGGGGTGGTCGGCCGTTTCGCGGCGGGGGACGCCGTGGCGATGGAGGGGTTGACCCTGGATCTGGCCGCGGCGGTGCTGTCGCCCCTGGACCTGAACGAGGACCCGGCGCCCGAGTGGCTGCTGCGGGCCCATGAGGTTCTGCACGACCTGGCCGACCAGCCGGGGCTGGAGGTGGCGACCGTGGCCCGCATCGTCGGCGTCCACGCCGTCTCGCTGGCGCGCCGCTATCGCCGTCATTTCGGCCGTTCGCCGGCGGCCGCCATTCGCCAGGCGCGGGCCGATCGCGCCGCCGGGCGTCTGGCCCGGGGCGTGGATCTGGCCGAACTGGCCGCACTCGGCGGCTATGCCGATCAAAGCCATCTGACCCGCGAGTTCGGTCATATCTACGGCCTGACGCCCGGACGCTATCGCGCCCTGTTCGCCTGAGCCGGTTTCACCTGTTCAAGACCCGGCGCGCGCATCCTGCCACACCTCGGGTCTCGCTCCTCTTCAAGGATTGTCATGCGTCCCCTGCTTCTCGCGGCCTTCGGTCTCGCGCTCATCTCCTCTCCGGTCCTGGCCGAACCGGCCTGGCCCGTCGCCGCGCCTGAAAGCCAGGGGGTCTCGGCCGAGGGGCTGGCGGCCATGGACGCCGCCGTCCGCGCCGGGACCTTCCAGAAGATCACCAGCGTCCTGATCGCCCGGCACGGCCGGCTGGTCCATGAGGTCTATTTCGATGACGCGGGGCGTGAAAGCCGGCGCAACACCCGCTCCGTCAGCAAGACGGTCACCGCCATGCTGGTCGGCGCTGCGGTCGCGCGCGGCGACATCGCCGGCGTGGACGCCCCGATCCTGCCCTTCGTCGCCGACCACGGCCCCTTCGACAATCCTGATCCGCGCAAGGCCGCGATCACGGTCGAGGATCTGCTGACCATGAGCTCGCTGCTGGAATGCGACGACGACAATTCCTTCTCGCGCGGCAACGAGGAGCGGATGTATCTGATCGAGGACTGGGTCAAGTTCGCCCTGGACCTGCCGATCCGCGGCTTTCCCGCCTGGGTTCCCAAGCCTGCGGACCAACCCTACGGCCGGGCCTTCAGCTATTGCACCGCCGGCGTGACCACCCTGGGCGCCGTGGTCCAGTCGGCGACGGGCGAACCGCTTCAGGCCTTTGCGCGCGAGGCCCTGTTCGGCCCCCTGGGGATCGAGGGCGAAGAATGGCAGATCTCGCCCCTGGGCCTGGCCCAGGGCGGCGGCGGCCTGGGCCTGCGCAGCCGCGACCTGCTGACCCTCGGCCAGCTGCTGCTGAACCAGGGCCGTTGGGACGGCCGTCAGGTCCTGCCGGAGGCCTTTGCGAAGGCCATGACGACCCCGCATTCCACGGTCGATCCCGAACGGGGCGACTACGGCTATCTGGTCTGGCTGCCGACCTATCAGGTCAACGGCGTGGCCCATCCCGCCTGGGCCATGTCCGGGACCGGCGGCAACAAGGTGGTGATCGTGCCCGATCTGGACGCGGTCGTGGTGGTGACGACCGAAAACTTCGGCGTCCGAAATCCGCACGGCCTGGCCGACGCCCTGATCGCCGGTCACGCCCTGGCGGCCCTGCGATAAGAAAAAGGCCCGGAACCGCAGGTCCGGGCCTTTCCCTTTTTGCGATCGCCTGACGCCTCAGCGCGTCGGGCGGGTGACGCGCGAGGAGAGGTTCTGGACCACTTCGCGGGCGTCGAAGGCGTTGGGGTCGCCGGCGGGCTTGGGGCCGCGGCCCATGATGATTTCGGCGTTGGCCTCGTAGCGGTCGATCTGACGGGTGTCGAAATCATCGCGCCACGGATCCCACGGGCTCCAGAAGCCGCCCCGATAGTAGCGCCAGGACGGGCCCCAGTACGGGCCGTAGAAGCTGTTGTAGCGGCTGTAGAAGGGATCGGGGGTGGAGACGAAGCGGGTGTCGCGGTCGGTCGCCCGGTTCACGGTGGCGAACCAGTCATAGCCGCTCTCGACCGTCAGCTCGGCCGAGCGCAGCAGCAGGGACATCTCGACCTGTTCGCGCGAGGTCACCGAATTGCCGGCGAAGCTGACGCGATAGCGGTTCGACTCGACCCGCTGTTCGGAATAGCCGCCGCGCTGGCCGTTCAGGCCGGCAGGCTGATAGGGGGTGGCGGTGGCGCAGGCGGCCAGAGCCAGGCCTGCGGCCGTCGTCAGGGCCAGAGCCCTGAGCGTCGTCCTGTGTCGGGATAGGGCTTTCATGAAATCAACTCCTTGATCGCCCATTCGGGCGCGCTGGCGGCTGAACGGGGCATGAACAGGCCTGTTCCCCATCAACTTAGGACGAAGCGGAGCCGCGTCTAGAGCCTTAAGACGATCAGGCCTGCGGCGGTCAGCAGCAGCAGGCCCACGAACAGGCCGAAGCCGCGCCGGAACCGGGGCTGTTGCATCCGCTGCGACAGGGCGGCCCCGGACAGGGCGTAGGCGCTCATCGACATCAGATCCATGCCGATGACGGCCAGGGCGAACAAGGCCAGCTGCGCCGCGACGGGCCGGTTCACGTCCAGAAAAGGCGGCAGAACCGCCGTGAAGAACAGGATGGCCTTGGGATTGGCGATCTGGACCGCGAAGCCGTCGAGGAAGGCGCTGCGGCCCTTGTGAACCGCGACGGGGTGGTCGGGCTGCTGGGGGTCGGCGGGGGCGGCGTCGCGCCAGGCGCCGCGCAATGCCTTGATCCCCAGCCAGGCCACATAGAGGGCGCCCAGCAGGGCGATCAGGTGGAAGGCGTCGGGAAAGGCCTTGACCAGGGCGCCCAGGCCCAGGGCGGCGGCGCCGAACCAGACCAGGGTGGCGCAGTTCATCCCCACCACCCCGACCAGGGCGGCGGCCCGACCCCGTTCCACCCCGGTCGCCACGGCGAACAGATTGGCCGGCCCCGGCGTGATCGCCATCACCACCATGACGCCCAGAAAGGTCGAATAGAGGTGCGGATCGACGGGCAGGGCGGACATGCGGCGTCGTGTCGCCGCGATCCGCCGTGAGGTCAAGCCGTCAGGTCAAGCCGTCAGGGGGCCGGGGTTTCGGGCGGCTCCGGCGGCTCGGGGGCTTCCGGCGCCTCGGCGTCGGCTTCCAGCGACTCCTCGGCCTGGTCCAGGGCGTACTGGGCGATCAGACCATAGGTTTCCAGCTGGTCGGGATCGGGATTGGTCCAGGCGCTGTTGCGGGCGATGCCGGCGCCGGCGACGACGCCCTGCTGAATCCCGTCCGCCATCGCCTGCTGGACCTCGGGATCGTTCAGGGCCTCTTCGACCAGGGCCTCGACGTCGATCTCCTTCAGGGCCTCGGCGGCCAGGGCCGAGGCGTGTTTGGTCGCCTCGGCGGTGAAGGCCGAGACGTCCGGCGCATAGTCGGACCAGAGGGCGGCGATCCGTCGGCCGCGCTCGCTCTCGCTCAGGCTCTCGTCCTCGGAAATGGCTTCGGCCCGTTTGCCGAAGGACTCCATCCGCTTTTCAAAGGCCTCGGCGGCGGTCTCCAGCCGGGCTTCGGCGGAGCCGGGCGCCGGGGCGGCGTCCTGGGCCAGGGCCGAGGACAGGGGCAGAAGGGCCAGGGCGGCGGTCAGGCTGAGGGCGCGGATCATGGGAGCTTCTCCCCGTTGATGACCCGACCAAACTCCGCCCAAGGCCGCCCGGCCTCAAGTGAAATCGCGGTAAGGCGACTATTGCGGGGCGGCGGGGGCCGTCGCGGCGGCCTCGATCTCGGCGCGGACCATGGCGGGGATGGACTTGATCTCTTCGATGCCGGCGGCCACCTCGTCCGCCGGGGCGCCCTGGGCGGCGGCGAAGGTCTGGATCTCGGCGGCGAAGGCGTCGACCTCGGGCTGATAGCGCGCCTGGAGCGCGTCCAGGTCGGCCTTGGCCTTGGCCTTGTCCGTCTGGGCGGCCGCAGCCTGCATTTCGGTCGACATGGTCTCCATCGACTTGCCGAAGGCCTCGGCGCGCGCCTGAAGCGCCGCCTCCTCTGGGCTCCGCGGCGTTGGGGCCGAGGGCGGGGTCTGGGCCGTCGCCACGGCGGGGAGGGCGGCTGTCGCGGTCACGAGGACAGCGGCGAAGGCGCAGGACAGAAGACGCATGGCGGAGGCTCCGTGAACAGCGGCGCCCGCCTTGCGGGGCCTGGCCGTCTAGGGATGACCCCGCGCGCCATCCGTGGCAAGGCCGATCCGCCCATCAGGGATATTACTTAGTTCTGTGAGAACGGGATTCTTAAGCAATCCCGGCCAATTGGAGCCATGGCTGGGAGCGTTAACATTCTGGGGCGGAGGCGCTGGCGCTTCTTCCGTCACGACGCCGGTCGGGCAGCCGGCCCGCCGCCCTGGTTCTATGTCCTGCTCTATATCTCGGCCCTGGGCCTGGGCCAGTGGAGCATGGCGGCCCTGCACGTCACCATCATGTGGCCGGCCAACGCCGTGCTGCTCGCGGCCTTGCTTCAGCTGCCTCGAGGCGAGGCGCGCGGGGTGCTGATCGGCTGCGTCCTGCTGAACCTCGCCAGTAATCTGGTGCGCGGCGATCCGCTTCTGTTCGTCGTGACCAACGCCGCGCTGAACCTGCTGCAGGTGGCCGCGGCGACCCTGCTGGTCCGGCGCCTGTGCGGGGCGGCGCTCGACATGCGGCGGCCCAAACGCCTGCTCCGCTTCGCCCTGAGCGCCGCCGTCGCCGTGGCCCTGTCCACGGTCCTGGCCGGGCTGCTGGTCATGGCCGTGGGCGGTCTGCCCCTGGAGGTGCTGAACTTCCGCCTGCACCATCTGTTCGACATGGAGCTGCTGGCGATGATGATCGTCACCCCGGCCCTGCTGCTGGTGGCGCGCCGGCACCGGTTCCGGGGCGACGCCGTGGCCTCGCAACGCGAGTGTTTCGTCCTGACCGTCCTGGTCCTGGCCGCCGCCCTGTGGGCCTTCGGCCAGACCACCGCCCCCATATTGTTCATTGTCTTTCCGCCCCTGATCCTGTTGGCCTTCCGTCTGTCCCCGCCCTGGACGGCCGGCGCCCTGATGGCGATCTCGGTGATCGCGGTCGGGGCCACCCTGTTGGGCCGAGGGCCGATCCTGCTGACCCGGCTGGGCGACGACCCGGCCCTGGCCTCGCTGCCCGTGGTCATGCGCCAGATGAACGTGCTGCACCTCTTCCTGCTGTCCGTGGTCGCGACCGTCCTGCCGATCACCACCCTGTCGACCGAGCGGCGGCGCCTGGTGGAACGGCTTCGCGCCCGTTCGGAGACGGCCCTGGCCGCCCTGCAGCGGGCCGAGACGGCCGACGCCGCCAAGTCCCGCTTCCTGGCCATGATGAGCCACGAGATGCGCACCCCCCTGACCGGGGTCACCGGCTACGCCGACCTGCTGTCGCGCCACCCGGAGCTGAACGCCGAGGGCCGGCGCCAGGTCGAGGCGGTGCGGCTGTGCGGCGAGGCCATGCTGCGCCTGATCGAGGACCTGCTGGAGGTGGCCAACGGCGGCGGCGAGGTGGTCTCCAAACCCGTCGAAGTGCGCGCCCTGGTGGACGAGGCCGTGGCCCCGACGCGCGAATGGGCCTCGATTCGGGGTCTGGACTTCGTGGTCGACTACGGCCCAGGCGGCGACGGCGCCGCCCTGACCGACGGCCGCCGTCTGCGTCAGATCCTGCACCACCTGGCCAGCAATGCGGTCAAGTTCACCGGCCGGGGCGGGGTCCGGATCCAGATCGAGCGCCGCGACGACCGGCTGAGGTTCGAGGTCCACGACACCGGCTGCGGCATGACCAAGGAGATCCTGGCCGGGATCTTCAGCCTGTTCGAACAGGGCGACGCCTCGACCCGCCGCGCCCACGAGGGCGCCGGGGTCGGCCTGGCCCTGACCAAGGCCCATGTGGACCGGCTGGGCGGCGTCGTCTCGGTGGAGAGCACGCTCGCCATGGGCACGACCTTCACGGTCGAAATCCCGGCCCCCGCCGTCGAGAGCGAGGCCGTCGGCGAGACGGCCCCCCTGGAAGACCGGCGCATGCGGGTCCTGATCGTCGACGACCATCCCTCGAACCGCGACCTGATGCGGATCATGCTGGAGGCCGCCGACTGCGAGACGGCCGAGGCCGAGAACGGGCGCGAAGCGGTCGAGGCGGTCCAGGCCGGGGCTTTCGACCTGGTGCTGATGGATGTGCGGATGCCGGTGATGGACGGGGTCGCCGCCACCCGCGCCATCCGCGCCCTGGACGGGCCGGCGTCGGAGATCGCCGTCCTGGCCGTCACCGCCGAGGCCATGCCCGAGGACGTGGCCCGCTGCCTGAACGCCGGCATGGACGCCCATCTGGCCAAGCCCATCACCCAGGCCAAGCTCTATGCGGCCATGGACCGGGCCATGGACGCCGCCGAACACAGGGTCGACGACGTCCGGGCCGCTTGAAGGGCCGCGTAGGCCCGCTTACCAGGTCAGATTGACCCGGGCGTAGACGAACCGGCCGTTGAAGCCGAACGGCGAGTTGTAGGGATAGCCCAGCACCCCGTTCGAGTTCAGCGACGCCGGGGTCGCGTCGGGATATTCGTCGAAGACATTGTCCGCTCCGATCGCCAGCCCGACCCGGTCGGTCAGCTGATACCGGCCCTCCAGATCGATCACCGTCTTCTCGCCGGTGCGATAGTCGTTGGCCGCGACCGACCCGGGCTGAAGCACGTCGCCGTAATAGGTGGCCCGCAGGGTGGCGCCCCACTTCTGCAGCCGCCAGTCGGCGCCGGCCGAGACCTTCACGTCCGGCGTGCCCTCCTCGATCGTCAGGATCCGCTGCCGGCCGAACAGGGTCGAAGACAGGTCGGTGTCCAGAGAGACGTCGTTGAAGTTGGCGGCCACGGTGAAGTCGAAGTCGCCGGCATTGTCCGTCGGCAGACGATAGCGGCCCACCACGTCCACCCCTTCCGTCGTGGTCGAGACCCCGTTCAGGAAGAAGCGCGCCGCCTGGACCCCCAGCGGGGTCAGGACGGTCGGATTGCGGATCAGTTCGGACAGGACGATCTGGTCCTCGATCTCGATCTTGTAGGCGTCCACCGTCAGGTCGAACCCGCCCAGCCGCACCACGGCGCCCAGCGAATAATTGGTCGAGGTCTCGGGCTTCAGCGGCTTTCCGCCCAGGGCCGTCCCCACCGCGCTGACCGACGGGAAGGTGCCGGTCTCCACCACCGCCCCGTCCTGGATCACCGACGAGGTCGAGGTGAAATAGGACTGTTGCAGCGACGGGGCGCGGAAGCCGGTCGAGACCGAGCCGCGCAGGGCGAAGTTGGGG
>MGLN01000032.1:8775-14685 GCA_001796045.1 Caulobacterales bacterium RIFOXYB1_FULL_67_16
GGGTGTCGCCGAAGTCGGAATAGTCCTCGAACCGCACGGCGCCGGCGACCGTCAGCTTGTCGGTGATCGGCAGTTCGATGTCGGCATAGGCGGCGAAATTGTCGCGATCCACATCCACTTCGTTCGACGGCTGGAAGCCGGGGAAGCCCTGGGCCCCGCCCGACAGGGCCGTGTTCGACCCCAGCGGCCCGCGGTTGTAGCTCTCCGGCTGGCCCGCCTCGATCTGATAATTCTCCCAGCGCTGCTCCAGACCCCAGGCCAGGTTCAGCGGCCCGCCCGCCAGGCCGGCCTCGAACTGCCGGCTGAAGTCGGCGCCCAGGACCAGCTGGTCATAGATCAGGCTGCCGGAATCGAAACTGGTCAGGGAGGCCGCCCCATAGGTCGAGTTCAGCGAATCCTCGGTGCGGAAATCCAGCGCGTTGCGGCCATAGACCAGGCTGACGTCGGCGTCCCATCCGGCGATGACGCCGCGCAGGCCGCCGGCCAGGGAGGCGTCCTGCGAATTGACCGCCACCTTGGGCAGGAAGCCGTTCGGATAGATGGCCGTGACATTGTTGACGTTGTCCGACAGACGCGGGAAGGCGGCGCCGGAGCTGTCGCGGTCCTGATAGCCGGCCCAGCCATAGGCCTCCCAGCCGTTCCCCAGACCCTTGCCGGCGTTGGCGAAGACGGTCCACTGCTCGACGTCCGGATCGCCGAACCGGGCGGTGACGGCGCCGTTGGCGGCGGCGCGGGGGTCATAGTCCGAGCGGTTGGTCGACTCGCGGTTCAGATATTCCGCCGACAGGGTCAGGAAGCCGTCGTCGCCCAGGGCGAACCCCTGCCAGGCCGAGGCGGTGGTGGTGGCGCCGTCCTCCTCGTCGCGCTCGCCGCGCGCGGTCTTCACCGTGGTCAGATACTGGCCATAGGTGACGCTGGCGCCGCCGCCGCTGGAGGCCTCCTTCAGCCGCAGGTTCACCACCCCGGCGATGGCGTCCGAGCCGTACTGGGCCGAGGCCCCGTCGCGCAGCACCTCGACCCGGTCCAGGGCCGCGGTCGGAATGGCGTTCAGATCCACGGCCGCCGAGCCGCGGCCGACGACGCCGTTGGTGTTGACCAGGGCCGAGGCGTGGCGGCGCGTGCCGTTGACCAGGACCAGGGTCTGGTCGGGCGACAGGCCGCGCAGGGTCGCCGGACGGATCGAGTCGCTGCCGTCATTGGCCGAGGGGCGCGGGAAGGTCAGGGACGGCACGGACTGGGCCAGGGCCGTGGCGAACTCGGTCGTGCCCCGGTTCTGCAGGCTCTGGGCCGTGACCACATCGACCGGCGCCAGGGTGTCGAGGCGCGAGCGGTTGGGCACACGGGTGCCGGTGACGACGATCTCGTCCACAGTCGCGGCCTCATCGGCGGCGGCGTCTTGAGCGAAGGCGGGCGCGGCGCTCAGCAGGGCGACGGCGGAGACGGTGGCGAGAAGAGCCGGTGAAGCGGCCCGGAAGGCGGTGCGCATTTGAGAGATTTCCTGATGATTGTTTCTTGGCGCGCACGGGCGCGCGGGACCGTCGTCTTCGACGTCCGGCCTGTGGAATGGATGTGACGGATTGGGCGGCTTCAGCCGCTACATCGTCCGCCGCGCCGATAAAGGCCGGCCTGTGTCAGGACTTTGGACATCGTCGTCTCCGACCGCGCGGTCAGGGGGAGCGCCTCGCGGTCATGACCATATCAGGGCGGAGATGCGGCGGGTCAATGCGCGGGAGCGGCCATGTTTGCTGGGGGCAGGAGGTAGAAAAACTACGAGCTCCAGGATAACGAAAGAAGAAGGGCGTTTAGCCCGCCGCCCGACCCCTCATCCGGCCCTTCGGGCCAGCTTCTCCCGCAAGGGGAGAAGGAAAAACCTCTACCGCGTCGCCCCCGGCTTCCACTTCACGTCGTCGGCGCCGTTCGCATTGGCCCGCCGCCCCGCGACGAACAGATGGTCCGACAGCCGGTTCAGATAGCGGACCGCCGCGCCGTTCACCGTCTCGCCCGCTTCGATCAGCCGCACCGCCTCGCGCTCGGCCCGGCGGCAGACGGTGCGGGCCACGTGCAGATGGGCCGACAGGGGCGAGCCGCCGGGCAGGATGAAACTGTCCAGCGGCTTCAGGCTCTCGTTCATCCAGTCGATTTCCTGCTCCAGCCGCTCGACCTGGCTGTCGAGGATCCGCAGCGCCTCCCAGGCCGGGGGCGGGTCCAGCGGGGTGGCCAGATCGGCGCCCAGGTCGAACAGCTCGTTCTGGATCCGGGCCAGCATGGCGTCGATCCGGTCGTTCTGGCCGCTGTGCAGCCGGGCCACGCCCAGGACGGCGTTCAGCTCGTCCACCGCGCCGTAGGCCTCGACGCGGGGATCGGTCTTGGACACGGGCGCGCCCGAGGCCAGGCGGGTCTGACCGTCGTCGCCGGTGCGGGTGTAGATCCTGTTCAGCGTCACCATGGATCAGGCCCCTTGCGTCGCCTTCCACACCATGCCCGCGACCAGGATCAGCACGGCGACCGCCTGCAGCCCGACCCGCCAGCGCATCAGTCTGTTGGAGTGGCTGCGGGCGTAGGCCCCGCCCCGGAACAGCGAATAGAGGCCCCAGCCCAGCGTCAGACTGACGGCGGCGACGGCGACCAGGACCAGGATGTCGAACATCTGCATCCCCTCCGTTTACGCCCGTCCGGGCTCCGGGTCGCGCAAAATTCGCCGTTTCCGTTGTGAAGCTAAGCCATTGGTCACCATTGTGCGGCACTGTGCCGCCCCATGACTGATCGCGTCGTCCGCAACCTCGAGCATCTCCGGAGCTCGGCCTCCACCGCTCGGGTGCTGAGCCTGCTGCGCGTGTGGGAGGAGAACGGCGACAGCCGGTCCGACGGCGCGGTGCGCAATCCCGACTGGGCCGCCCGCCCGGTCTTCCGCACCTCGGCCCTGAACCGCAGCCTGATCATCAAGCACCGGCTGCGGCGCAACGAGATCGACCTTTTCCCGGGCCGGCGCCAGGTGGCGACCAAGATGGTCATCCCCATCGACGACGCGGATCTGAAGACCGGCGGCCGCTATGTCTTCGTCAACCAGATCGGCTTCGAGCGGATGATGGCCGAGGCCTTCGGCCTGTCGTCCAGCCACCCGGACCTGGAGACCCTGCGGCTGATCGACCGGCTGCCGTCGCTGGATCCCTTCCTGCTGCGCGAGCAGCTGCGGCGCGGCGGCCTGGACCCGGCGCCCTGCTATTTCGCCATCAGCGACGGCGATCTTCAGCGGATGCAGGCCTTCGTCCACGCCGAGATCGAGCCCCTGGTCACCCTCAGCCTGGGGCCGGACACCATCGCCGTGGCCTCGGACTCGGCGGCGCGGATGGCGGCCAAGATCCTGTCCAACAGCCCCAGCGACCAGCTGGACGCCCTGCGCCACACCCTGCGCCTGGCGCCGGAGCAGTACGAGGAAGGCGTCTTCTGCTGGAAGGGCTTCCTCTATTACAAATGGACCCTCGCCTCCCTGCTGGGCGAGGTGGCGGCGGTGACCGAGGCGGTGCGCACCATCAAGCCGACCGGCAAGGTCGACCGCGTCGCCCGCGAGCATCTGGACCGCAGCCGCACCGTCCTGCGCGGCCGCATCATCCGCACCTGCGACGAGGTCAGCCGCACCCTGCGCATCTATGACGACGCCTACGCCCGCCTGACGCAAGAAGGCCGTCCCACCGCCTTCCGCGACTTCCTGCTGGACGCCCCCTCCATGTTCGCCAAGCTGGGCGACCAGCTGGGCGCCGTCCAGCATATCGTCAGCTACTGGCGCTTCCGCTTCCGCCCCGCCGCCCATCCCCCCGGCGTCGAGGAGCTGATGGACATCTTCATGGACTTCGAGACCGGCCTCCTGGGCCGCGGCGAGCTGCCCGACGACATCGCGGTGATGGCGGCCTAAAGCCCCCGCACCCACGGCCCCTCGCCCCGGCCGTCCAGCATCAGGTCGGTGACGGCCCAGACCAGGGCGTCGGCCCGGTCCCAATGCCCCTCCCCCGATCCGGCAGCCTGCCCTTCTTCCTCGGCGCCCAGCGCCATCAGCTCCTCCTCCAGCGCCGCGAACGCCCCCGCGTGCCGCACCCGCCCCTGTTCATACAGGGCCGCCACCGGCTCGGCCCGGGCCGCCTTGCCGCGCGAGGCCCGCACGGCCGTAAAGCCGACCCCGTCCCCGTCGCCGCAGCCGGCCGCCCTCAGCACCGCCTCCACCATGTCCCCGCCCTGGTTGACCTCGCCGACGATGGTGCGGGCGCCGAACAGCCGCGCCGTCTCCATGGCCCGCTCGGCCCATTTCTGCGGCGACAGCCCCCGCATCGAGCGATCGGCCAGCACCCAGGCCGTCTCCCCGCGCCGCCCCACCGCCACGATGCCGCAGGCGTCCCCGCCGCGCGAACAGGTCGGGTCCAGCCCCACCACCACCCGCTCATAGACCGGCCGCCCCTCGACGGAGACCGGAGCCTCCCCCCGCGCCGCCGCCATCATCTCGGCGGTGAACAGCCCGCCCTCGGGCTCGACCACCAGGCCCTCCAGCTCCTGCGCCGCCCGCCGCGTCCCGCCGTACAGCCGCTCCAGCCCCTCCAGAAACCCCGGCGCCAGATGATCCCCATTGTCCCGCGTCGTCGCATGGGTGAGCGCACAGGATTCCTCGGCGCGGAGCGCCTTGAGCGCCCTTGTCGGGCGCGGCGTCGTCGTAACCACCAGCCGGGGGCTATCGCTCGGCTCGCGGAGCCTCGCTACTTTAGCCCCCACTCCCCCGTCTGACGCCGCGTGTGCATCGACGGCTGGGGAGTCTGGGTTGGGCCCGCTCAACCTTAGTCTCAGCCCCATCCGCAGCAGGGCCAGCGTCTCCCCGCCGTTGCGCCAGGCGCAGAATTCGTCGGCCCAGGCGGCGGCGAACTGGGGGCCGCGCAGGCTGTCGGGGTCTTCGGCCGAGAAGACGAAGGCCTCGGCCCCGTTCGGAAACACCAGCCGCCGCCGCGACGGCTGATACTCCGGCCCCCGCCACTCGACCTCGCCGTCCGCCCCGACGCCCGTCCAGCG
Source organism: Caulobacterales bacterium RIFOXYB1_FULL_67_16 (assembly GCA_001796045.1). Classification (GTDB taxonomy): domain Bacteria; phylum Pseudomonadota; class Alphaproteobacteria; order Caulobacterales; family Caulobacteraceae; genus Brevundimonas. The sequence goes on from MGLN01000032.1 coordinate 13,822, forward strand.
CGGCAGGCTCATCACCCCCGACGGCCCGGCGATCATCACCTCGCGCACATCGTGCAAGGTCGGTCCGATCAGGGCCAGCCGCCCGCCCGGCCCCAGCCGCTCGGCCATGTCCGCGATCCAGGACGCCCCCGCCAGAGTCTTGCCCGCCCCCCGCCCGCCCAGAAACAACCAGGTCGACCACGCCCCCTCCGGCGGCCTCTGCGCCGGCCGCAACACCAGCCCCCCAGCGCTCTGACCGTCCTCAAGCAAACCGGGGGTCTGGGGGCTCAAGCAGCCCGAAGGGCGGTAGCCCCCACGCAAGAATGGTCTCGCCCGCAAATTCCTTTTCCAGAACGCCCGCAGATCCGCCGCGCTGACGCCCGCCATGACCCGCGTCCGTTGGGACCAGCGCCACAGCCGCGCCGCCTCCGGCTCGTCCCCTTCACCCAGCCGCTTCAGCACATCGGCGTGCAGTTCCCGCACCGTCCCCACCGGATCGCTCCAGTCGATCTCGATGGTCAGGGCCGGCTCCCCCCGGCCATACGCATAGGCCCCCGCCGCCGGTCCGCGCGGCTGATACACCGCCCCCGGCGTGTCCATTTTCCGCAGGCCATAGCGTTTCGCCGCATGGGCGATGGCCCCCGTCGTCACCCCGTACTCGGCCTCCAGGACCGCACTGGTCTCGCCCGCATTCCGCCGCGCCAGCAGCTCGCGCCAGCGCGCGGGCGTCATGCCCGACCGGCTCTGGGGAAAGACATGATCCGGGGGCCAGCCCTCCGCCGGCCGCAGACGATGATCCACCGCATCCGGCGTCTGCCCCTTCATCCGCCCGCGCTTCTTCGCCTGCCAGCAGAGGGTCGAGATCGACACCCCATGCTCCCGCGC
>MGLN01000032.1:14698-30039 GCA_001796045.1 Caulobacterales bacterium RIFOXYB1_FULL_67_16
CTTTCCCATGGGGCGGAGTCTAAGCGAGACCCAGACTCAGGCGCGCAAATCGCCCATCCCGGATTTCAACCGCCTGATTTCAAAAAGGTTCGCTTTCAGAATTGCGCGTTTCCCCCCGTCCAGCGCCCGTAATTCCCGTCCTTCCGCCGCCCCCTTGTCTTCATCGTCGGGCTTGTCCCGAGGATTCAGACTCCCGCTCCAGCAGGGCAGACCGTGCGCCTCTGCCCCGCCGTCAAATTGCTTTTGCGACGCCGCCAGCCGTCCGGCCGCTCAAGGACCGGGATCGACCGCCGCGCCGGATGATCGGCCGGCAGGTCGCCGATCCGCATCCCCAAACGTTTGGCGTTCGCCGTCCAGGTGTCGCGCGACACCCCTGCCTCGGCCCGCAACGCCTTCGCCGCCTCGCTCCCATGCCACCGCCCGAACAAGACCCGCCAGGCCGTGTCATCCATCCGACTGTTGAAATGCTTCCCCATGCGGAAAAGCCTAACCCCGCCCGCTCCTCAGGCGCGTAATCAGCGAATTGGCGAAGTCAAAGGATTGTTTCGATAGCAATTTATTCTCAGAACTAGGCGCGCAAATTGCGTTTAGCGCCCCTATTCGCCGGGTGCGGCACGTCAGCTGGGCGCCAAACAGCGAACGCCGAAGCTAGGCCGCGAAGCAGACTCTCACCTATTGATCTCGCGCACCCCCTTGGGACTCTACGGAATTTCGCGAAGCACTGGTGGCCGGAAAAAGTTGCCATCGGCATCGGTTAGGAACCGCACATGGCCAGTAGCGATTGCGGCGGCGACCTTCTCTGGGTCGCGCGTTCCATCAACTTCGATAGCGCGGCTGGAAACGAAGTTTCGGACCGCGAACAAGAGAGCCTCGCCGAAAGCTCTTGGATCCATATCAGGCAACTCGAGCGGAGGGCGGTGAGCTTGGATGAGTACCCACTTCCCCTCGACGGCAACCGTAGAAAAGCTTGGCCGATAGACTAGGTCTCGGTTGGCCAGTGCGAACATAGCTCCCACTTCGCGAAGCTGGAGCTCCGTCAGGGGACCATCGATCAGTTTCAAACGATGCGACCACGCTCTCTCGGCAGCGGTAGAGTCATTAAGGGTGGCCACGATGCCCACCTTTCCCAACCTAAGGATCACAGTCTGGTCAAAGGTAAAGTCGAGGTAGTCGTAGGCATCCCCCGTCAGGGCTCCTTCGATTTCGAACACCTGCAATGATCCGACCACGCCGGGCGACAACTTTGCGCCTGTGTACGAGCAACGCGCGACAGCGTGGACGTGGTGCAGGTCGGTCCAGTCATAGAAATCGCCGATCTTTTCGTCGCCGACTCGAGGATCTCTATGAACCCGAACCCTGCGGTCCTTTAAATGGACTTTGAGGAACAGCAGATTGAGCCAAACAAAGAGCAGTTCGCGTCCGCTATCATCAAGTCGGCCGGCTACTGATGCGTAATCGCCGGCGAGCAACTTCGAAACAGGGGTTTCCACCAACTCGCCAAGGCGGCTGTTACACTCTTCGCAACAGGGAGTCGTATAGCCACGGTAGCGGCGAAGCTCGCCAGTCGGTAGCGTGATCTCGCGATCAAATAGACCGAAGCGTCGGAGCAACCACTTCGGGATGATGTGTTCGTTATTGAACCGCTTTTCGTGAGGCCACGCACCACAGATAAAGCACGCATCGCCTACTACAATGTCATCGATAAAGCGGCGGCAGCTGAAGAGAAGCACTCGACCGTCAGAGCCGAATATGTCGCGATATGGGTCATTTTCTTCCCCGGAAGATTCAGTCATTTAGGACCTTTTCTCCATCGCGCCAGAACCCTTTGTTTTCGTCAGACCCAAACATCCGATCCCAAATATTTTTGCCGACGTCTGCAATTATAATGTGTCAAGCCTGGATTCTCCAAGAGCGGCCCGCTACGCGCCACTACGCAGACACTTTTATTAACGATCTCGCCTTGCACCCTAACCCCTGGACTCTTCGCCTAGTTCTTTAATAATAAAATTAACCGCTGCTTCGTTATAGTTGGATGCCGCCCCCTTCTTCACGAAACCTGTCTCCTCATATCGGACACGGTCAGCATTATTACGGAAGGCGTAATGCGCAAAGTCTCTATTGGTCTTAATTTTTTTTGACTTGATGATCGCATCCACCGCGCCCTGCTTCGCCCCAGTCGCCTTCTTAACTCGTCGGAAAAGTTCGGTGTAACTAAAGGGGTAGCCCTCTAGCGCTTCTCTGATTGCAAGGACCGTCGCTTTTGTTGGAGCGACCTCTCCGATCAGCTTAAGCGTAGGTGCGCCGGAGCGCTCTACGAACTCTCCGTCCTTCACAAAGCTGATCTGCGGCAGCAGCACTTCGTCGATGAGAAACGACCCAGCTTTACCGTCGATCTCGCCGGTGGCGAGGTTCATGACCGCTGCGTTCTCGATGCCAAATCGCATGATGTTCGCTAAATGCTTGGAGAGTATGGTCTGCGACAACTGTTGCAGGCGTTGTTCGATAAGGCGCTGCAGGTCAGTGGGGGTGATAAGCCGATCCTCACCCGGATACCGGTAGTAGATGTGACCTTGCGTCACGTCGCTCGTGTTGTGGATAAAGATGACCGGTTTGGTATGAGCTGGCCCGACATATACGACTCCTACCTTCTTTCCCTCGATCTGGTGCGTTGCGGTTTGGATCTCCAAACCAATGCCAAGCTGGTCCCGGATGTTCTGATTTAGCCTGTTAAGGTCGTATTTTTCGAACTTTTCGTCCGGGAGCCCAATGACTTTGAAGCTCCCATTCTCCACACCGAACACGAAGTAGCCGCCCTTGTTGTTTGCGAAGGCGGCGATCGTCTTCATAACGAAATTGACCGACTTCTTGCATTCGATTTGATCGGTTTCGGTTATTGCCAGGGAGGTGGGCGAGCCAGCCTTTGTGGGCAGCAGCCTCGCTAAACGCGCGGGGCTCATCGGCCCCTCATCGCCTATGGACGGCAGTGCAGCCTTCGCCAAGAATTGATCTACTTCCCTCGGTTCGGCTGCGGGGATAGCTGCGTACTTCTTGATCTGGCCGTTTTTGATGTTGGAGATTCTGCCGGTACTGATGTCGCTAGAGGCGTCACCGCGAGTCCGGTTAATCAGGCCAGCGATCTCTTGGTTCGAATGTTTTCCCCCTGCGACCAGCGCCTTGATGACGGCGACTTCAGCACCAGACAGCGAGTTTCTGCGGCTACTCGACACGTTCGACCTCCCCTCGGTCTTCCAATGTGACGGTTAAAGGGGCCGCAATGCAACTCTCCCGCCCAGCTCTCTATAGCTAGGAGTTGATTATTCTGCCTCGGGTCAAATCCCTGCGGCGGGTTCGCCGCACGGCTCAAGCAGGGCCCGACCGCGTCGGGGCCGGGAGCCGCCTCAATGCGCCGCGTCCCAGTTCGCCGCCGCCCGCGCCTCCACCACCAGCGGCACAGTCAGGGCCACCGCCGGGTCTGAGGCGTTTTCCATCACGCGTTTGATGACGATTATGGCGCGGTCGGCCTCGGCCTCGGGGGTTTCGAAGACCAGTTCGTCGTGGACCTGGAGCAGCATGCGGGTTTTCAGCCCGGCCTCGGCCAGGGCGGCGGGCATGCGGATCATGGCGCGGCGGATGATGTCGGCGGCGGCGCCCTGGATCGGGGCGTTGATGGCGGCGCGCTCGCCGAACTGGCGTTCGGCGCCCGATTTCGAGTGGATGGCGGGGATGTGGATGCGGCGGCCGAAGACGGTGGAGACGAGCCGGCCTGGCGGACCTCGGCCCTGGTCTTGTCCATATAGGCGCGGATGCCGGGGAAGCGGTCGAAATAGGTCTTGATGTATGCGCCGGCCTCGCCCTGGTCGATGCCGAGCTGGGCGGCCAGGCCGAAGGCGCTGATGCCGTAGACGATGCCGAAATTGATGGCCTTGGCGCGGCGGCGGGTCTCGGACGGCATGCCCTCGACGGGGACGCCGAACATCTCGCTGGCGGTGGCGGCGTGGATGTCGAGCCCGGCCTTGAAGGCGCGTTTCAGCTCGGGGATGTCGCCGATATGGGCCAGCAGACGCAGTTCGATCTGGCTGTAGTCGGCGCTGATCAGCAGATGGCCGGGGGCGGCGATGAAGGCCTGGCGGATTTCGCGGCCGGTCTCGGTCCGGATCGGGATGTTCTGGAGGTTGGGGTCCGAGCTGGCCAGGCGGCCGGTGGAGGCGGCGGCCAGCTGGTAGCTGGTGTGGACGCGGTCGGTCTTGGGGTCGGCGGCGGCGGTCAGGGCGTCGGTGTAGGTGCCCTTCAGCTTGGACAGCTGGCGCCAGTCCAGCAGGACGCGGGGCAGGGCGTGGGTGGCGGCCAGGTCTTCCAGCACGCTGGCGTCGGTGCCCCATTGGCCCGAGGCGGTCTTCTTGCCGCCGGGCAGGTTCAGCTCGCCGAACAGGATTTCGCCGATCTGGCGGGGGGAGCCGATGTTGAAGGGGCGGCCGGCGATTTCGTGGGCCTGGGCCTCCAGCTCGGCCATGCGCAGGCCGAACTCGCTGGACAGGCGTTTCAGGCGGTCGGGGTCGATGCGGACGCCGGCGGTCTCCATCTCGGCCAGGACGGCGGGCAGGGGGCGTTCCAGGGTCTCATAGACGGTGGACAGGCCCTCGCGCGCCAGCCGGGGCTTGAGGATGCGCCACAGGCGCAGGGTGACGTCGGCGTCTTCGGCGGCGTAGGTGGTGGCGGGTTTCAGGGCGACGTGCTTGAACGACTTCTGGCTCTTGCCCGTTCCGGCCACGCTCTTGAACGGCACGGGGTCGTGCCCCAAATGGAGCCGCGCCAGCTCGTCCATCCCGTGCCCGTGGAGCCCGCCCTCCAGCACGTATGAGATCAGCATGGTGTCGTCATAGGGGGCGACCCGGATGCCCCGCCGCGCCATGACGGCCAGATCGTATTTCGCGTTCTGCAAAACCTTCAGAACCGACGGATCTTCCAATAAAATCTTGAGCTTTTTCAAGGCATTGGCCTTGTCCAGCTGCTGGATTGGCTCCCGCGCCTCCCCCGGCTCCCCGAACAGCCCCCCCTCGCCCGCCTGGGGCTCGTGCTCATGGGTCAGCGGGATGTAGCAGGCCTCGTTCGGCCCCACCGCCAGCGACACGCCGCACAGCCCCGCATGCGTCGCCGACAGCGCATCCGTCTCCGTATCAAAGCCCACCACCCCCGCCTCGACCGCCAGGGCGATCCAGCGGTCCAGGGCCTCCTCGGTCTGCACGCACTCATAGGCCTCCAGGTCGAAGCTCTGGGCCTCGGCCGGCCCCTCCGCCACCTGGCCGTAGCGCGGCGTGGCGACGGGGGCGCTCAGGTTCGGCGCGCGCTTGGGTGCGAAGGCCGAGATTTCACTGGGCCCCGCCTTGCCGTCGCCGACCCGCCGCTGCAGCGAGCGGAACTCCATCTTGTCGAGGAAGGCCGACAGGACGTCGGGATCCGGATCACGCACGGCGAAATCCTCGATCGGTTCCGGCGCGGGCGCGTCGCAGGTCAGGCGGACCAGTTCGCGCGACAGGCGGATCTGGTCGGCGAAGTTGATCAGGGTCTCGCGGCGCTTCGGCTGTTTGATCTCGCCCGCCCGCGCCAGCAGGGTGTCCAGGTCGCCGTATTCCTCCAGCAACTGCGCCGCCGTCTTCGGGCCGATGCCGGGCGCACCCGGCACATTGTCGACGCTGTCGCCGATCAGGGCCTGAAGATCGACCATCTTCTCCGGCCCCACGCCGAACTTCTCGAACACCTCGGGCTCGGCCAGACGCCGGTCCTTCATCGGGTCCCACATGACCACGCCGCCGCCGATCAGCTGCATCAGATCCTTGTCGGAACTGACGATCACCGCCTCGCCGCCGGCGTCTCGCGCCTTGCAGGCATAGGTGGCGATCAGGTCGTCAGCCTCATAGCCGGGCAGTTCGACGCAGTGCACGCCGAAGGCCGCCGTGGCTTCGCGCACCAAGGGGAACTGCGGCACCAGATCTTCCGGCGCCGGCGGGCGGTGGGCCTTGTACTGGTCGTACAGGTCGTTGCGGAACGTCTTTTCCGAATGGTCGAAGATGGCCACCAGATGGGTGGGGCCGTCGGCGCCCTTCATGTCCTTCAGCAGCTTCCACAACATGTTGCAGTAGCCCTGGACCGCACCCACGGGCAGGCCGTCAGACTTGCGGGTCAGGGGCGGCAGGGCGTGATAGGCGCGGAAGATATAGGCCGAGGCGTCGATCATCCACAGCCGCAGGGCGGGGCCGTCCTGGGTCAGCGGGCGGTCCGGGGCGGGGGCGATGTCGGGAGCAGAGGCGTCGGTCATGGGCGGAACATAGGCGGCCCGAGCCGCCGCGTCAGCCGTCAGAATTCGGTCCAGCTGGATCCCGGATTGCGCTGCCCCGGCTGGGCCTGCTGCTGGCCCCAGGTCACGATCATGAACAGCTTGTGGCTGCGGATTCGGTACTGTCCGATCATCGGCAGGACCGCGCCCAGGGGCGCCCCGGTCTTGGCCTCGTAGAGAAAGCCCGAAAACTCCGCGACGCCGGCGCGGTCGCGGTTGCTGTAGACCGACAGTTCCGGCAGCGAAACGACGTTGAGGCTTTCGTTGATCGGCACCCGCATCTCCGGAATGCCGAAGACGCGGCGCATCTGCTCCAGGGCTAGGGCGCCGGCGCGAACCTCGAAGACGGCGTCGGCCTCTTCCTTGTTGCGCGTCAGCCGGTAGCCGGCGTCGGACAGGGCCGCCCGGATCGCGCTGATGGCGTACCTCGAATTGTCGTTCTGGAAATAGGTCTCGTCGACGAAGACGACGGCTCCGGTCGGCAAGGGCAGGGAAAGCCCCTCGACCGCCTTGTCCGCCGCCCGGGCGATCAGCAACTGCTCGGTCGCAGTCCGCCCAATGTTGGATTCCGTGGTGGAGGCGCAGGCCGTTATCAGCGAAGCCCCCGCCAGCAAGGCCGCCGCGGGACCGAGCCGCGAGACATAGCCCCGACGCATCACCAGCTTCCCGTATTCGGCATGGAGGCCCAGGGCTCGGCCGGCGCCAGAGGCGCGCCCTCCTGAAGCAGCTCGATCGAAATGCCGTCCGGAGAACGGACGAAGGCCATATTGCCGTCGCGCGGCGGGCGATTGATCACCACGCCGCCGTCCATCAGCTTCTGGCAGGCGGCGTAGATGTCGTCGACCTTATAGGCCAGATGGCCGAAGTTGCGGCCGCCCTGATATTCCTCCGGATCCCAGTTGAACGTCAGCTCGACCTCGGGACAGCGTTCCGCCGTTGACTGGTCCAGATTCTTGGGCGCCGCGAGAAAGACCAGGGTGAAACGGCCGGCCTCGTTCTCCACGCGGCGGACTTCCTGGAGTCCCAGCAGGTCGCAATAGAAGTGGAGCGAGGCGTCGAGGTCCCTGACGCGGACCATGGTGTGCAGATAGCGCAAGAGTGTCTGTCTCCGTCCGGGGAGTGGCGGTCAGAACCCGTTATAGTCGGGGCAAGTCCAAATCACGACCGCCTCGACCATAGAGCCTCAGTGAGCCTCGGGCGGGCGAGCGGCGGGGCTCAGATATTCACTCTCGTCCTGAGGATGGGCCGACAGGACGAAACGGCGATCGCAATAACCGCACTCGATGAAGGCGTCCTCGCCCATGTCCATATAGACCAGCGGATGGCCCAGCGCCCCGCCGCCGCCGTCGCAGGCGACCCGCTTGGTCGAGACAACGACCTCTTCGGGCGGAGGAATGATCGCATCGGGATGACGGGGCGGCATTGTTCAGCTCTTGGACTTGGCGATGAGGCGTCGGGCGCATACCTATGCGGCCCGCCCGGCGGCGTCAAACCGCCGCACGCCACGACCTTCCAGCGAAGCGCTCCAGATGACCGATGCGACGACCCTGCCCGACAACGCCATCGAGGTGCGGGGGCTGAAGAAGACCTACGCCGGCTCCAAGAAGGCGCCGCCCAAGACGGCGCTTCGCGGCGTGGACCTGGTGATCCCCAGGGGATCGGTCTTCGGCCTGCTGGGGCCGAACGGCGCGGGCAAATCCACCCTGATCAACATTCTGGCCGGCGTGGTGAAGAAGTCGGAGGGCGCCGTGACCATCTGGGGCCGCGACATCGACAAGGAGCCGCGCGACGCCGCTGCGGCTTTGGGGGTGGTGCCGCAAGAGATCGTCGCCGACGTCTTCTTCACCCCGCGCGAGTCGCTCGAGGTCCAGGCCGGCTTCTACGGCGTGCCGAAGGACGAGCGCCGGTCGGACGAACTGCTGGCGGCGCTGGGTCTGTCGGACAAGGCCAACGCCTATGTCCGCGCCCTGTCCGGCGGCATGAAGCGCCGCCTGATGGTGGCCAAGGCCCTGGTGCACAATCCGCCCATCCTAATCCTGGACGAACCGACCGCAGGGGTGGACGTCGAACTGCGTCGTCAGCTGTGGGCCTATGTCCGCCAGATCAATGCGGAGGGCGTGACCATCGTCCTGACCACCCACTATCTGGAAGAGGCGCAGGAGCTCTGTGACACCATCGCCATCGTCAACCGGGGCCAGGTGGTGGCCTGCGAGCCGACGCCGCAACTGCTGCGGCGGCTAGACAGCCGCAATGTGGTGGTCACGTCCGAGACGCCGCTGGAGACGCCGCCCGTTCTGCAGGGATTCACTGTGACGGCGCGACCGAACGGCGCCTTCGCCGTAGCCTACCGCAAGGGACAGTCGTCGGTCGAACAGGTGATCGCTGCGGTCCGCCAAGCGGGGATCACGATCGCCGACATCACGACCGAGGATCCAGATCTGGAGGACGTCTTCCTGGCCCTGACCTATGGGGATGTGACCCAGGTCGATCCGACGAAGGATTAACCCAGCTCGGCCAGGAACTCGAAGATCGCCGCCTTGGCCTCGGGCTCGTCCAGCATGGGGGCATGCCCGACGCCGGGAACCTCGACATAGGCCAGGGTCGGGGCGGCCTTACGCATCTTGCCGGCGATGGCGGCGCTCAGCAGGTCGGAGGTTCCCCCGCGCACCAGCAGGGTCGGCCGGTTTCGCGCCAGCCGGCGGAACATGGGCCAGAGATTGGGAACCAGGGCCTTGGCCCCCGCCGCCCGGATCGGCACGGAGATGTCCGGATCATAGTCCAGCCCGATCTCGCCGTCGGGCTGCTGCCTGAAGATGCGACGGGCGAAGGCGTCCCAGTCGGCGTCCGAGTAATGGGGAAAGGCGACGGCGTTGATCTGTTTCGCATAGGCGGCCGCGTCCGCCCAAGAGCCGATCTCGACCGGCTGACCACTGTAGGCGGCGATCCGCGCGAGACCTTCGGGCGCGACCTCCGGCCCGATGTCGTTCAGCACCGCCGCGACCACCGCCTTCGGCCTCAGCGCCGTCAGGGCCATGGTGATAAGCCCGCCCATGGATGTCCCGACAAAGACAGCCCGATCCACGGCCGCCTGATCCATCAAGGCCAGCACGTCCGCCGCATAGACGTCGGGCCGATAGGTCATCGGGTCAAGCGCCCGATCCGACAACCCGCGTCCCCGCACATCGACCGCCAGCACGCGGCGACCGCTTTGGGCCATCAGGGGCGCGATCGCCCCGAAGTCGGCGCTGTTCCGGGTCAGGCCGTGGATGGCGATGATCGGCGGACGGGCGGGCCCCGGTCCAGGCGCATAATCACGGGCGAAAAGGCTGAGACCGTCCGGAGACGTCCAGCGACGTTCGACATAGGCGCCGACAGGGCTCACGCAGGCCTCCTTTCAAGGTTGAGGCCCAGAGTAATTCACCGCGCGAGGAATTGCGATGGCGTCAGGCCCCGAGCAACTCGCGAACGAAGGTGTCCAGATTGCCCCCCTGAAACAGGAATCCGGACACCCCGGCGCGCTTCGCCGCCTCGATATCGCGCGGCTGGTCGCCGATCATGAAGGACTTGGCCGGATCGATATCGTGGTCAGCAATGGCCCGCAGCAACATGCCGGGATTGGGTTTGCGATCGGGATGGTCCGGGTGGCGATACCGTTCGTCCTGCGCGTCCGGATGGAAGGGACAGGCATAGACGGCGTTGATCACCGCCCCGTCCTGCGCCAGCCGCTTGACCAGCAGGCCGTTGAAGACGTGCATCTGGTCCTCGTCGAACATGCCGCGCGCCACGCCGGACTGATTGGTGACGATCACCGTCAGATAGCCGGCCAGATTCAGCCGCCGCACCGCCGCACCGACGCCCGGGATCAGCTTCAGATGTTCAGGCAGATGCGGGTAGCCGGAATCTTCGATCAGGACCCCGTCGCGGTCCAGAAAGACGGCGGGCAAGCCGGTCATGCGTCGTGTCTCAGCAGTTCGGTGAAGGCGGTCATCAGATGATAGAGGCTGGAGGCGGGCACGGTTTCGTCGGGCGAGACGCCCTCAGCGTCATAGGAGTCGATCCACAAGCCCGGAACCTCGGTGGCGAGGTGGGTGTCTAGGGTTGCGGCGATCAAGTCCGCGGCCCCTGGATCACCGAACGCCAGGGCCGCGCGGATGGCCTCGGTCTGGCACCATAGGCGGCGCCCGGGGTCGATCGGCGCGCCTTGCGTATCCATCTCGCGGATCAGGAAGCCGGCCTTCAGGCCTTGAGCGACGCTGCGGCGGTGCAGGGACTCGGCGGCCTCGGCCGAACCGAGTCCGGCGGCCTTGGCCTGAAGCAGCAGCCAGGCCCATTCCTCCAGGTGGCCCGGCTCCACGATATGACCGGTCTGGGGGTCCGGCGCCCAGTCCGAGGTGAAATACTCGCGGATCGCGCCATCGACGAGGAAACGGGTCCGACACAGGTCCAGCGAGACTCGCGCCGCCGCCTCGAAGGCCGGGTCGGGCGACGTCGCCTGCCAGGCCAGCATGGCCTCAAGCAGGTGCATATGGGGGTTCTGGCGGCGCGGCAGTCGGGCAGGCAGGGCCTCGTGCCAGCCGCCGTGAGGCGCCGTCATTTGGGCATTGATCTGAGCCAGGGTCTCCAGCGCCAACGGCCGGGCGCGCTCGTCGCCCAATACCCGGTGCGAAGCCGCCAGGGCAAACAGGACGAAGGCCAGATCGTACAGATCCGGCGTCTCGTCCAGAACGCCGCCGGCGTCGTCCGTCGCTGCGACCCACAAGCCGTCGTCGCGTCGGCAAGTGGCGATCATCCCGTCCAGACCGGCCTGCGCGATCGATCGCCCGCCCGTCCAGCCCAGGTCGGCGCCCTCGCAGAAGACATAGATCTGGCGCGCCTGAACCCGAGTGCGGCGGCGCACGCCCCTGACGGGCCGCCCTTCGAAATCCAGCAGTTCGAAGAAACGCCCATCGGCGTCTACGCCTCGCGCAGCCCAGAGCGGAAGGGCATTGTCGAACAGCCAGGTCGAGACCCTGGCCTTGGCTTCCGAGAGCGACGTCATGACGGTGGCTTAAGGCGCATCCCTTGCGGCGCCAAGCGGTCATGGTTGCAAAGGGCAACGCGAAGTGAGCCCGCCCCGTTTGGCCCTTACGCCCGATCTTGCTAGGAGGGCGGCCAGCCTCGCGGCCTGACCCGTCGGTCCGCCGCCCCCGAATCGCGTGGAGAGCGCCCTTCATGATCCCCTTCATCGACCTTCAGGCCCAGCGCCTGCGTCTCGCCGGCAAGATCGAGGCCGCCGTTCAGGAGGCCGTCGTCGGCGGAGCCTGGGTCATGGGCCCGCAGGTCCGTCAGTTCGAGGCCGACCTCGCCGCCTTCGGCCAGGCCAAGCATGCGCTCGGCTGCGCCAACGGCACCGACGCCCTGATCCTGCCGCTGATCGCCTGGGGCATCCGCACCGGCGACGCCGTCTTCTGCCCCAGCTTCACCTTCACCGCCACGGCCGAGGTCGTGCCCTGGCTGGGCGCCTCGCCGGTCTTCGTCGACGTCGACGCCCGCACCTACAATATGGACCCGGCCAAGCTCGAGGCCGCCATCGAGGCGGTCAAGGCGGAGGGGCGCCTGACGCCCAAGGTGGTCATCGCCGTCGATCTGTTCGGCCAGCCGGCCGACTATCCCGCCATCCGCGCAATCTGCGACCGCCACGGACTGAAGCTGATTTCGGACTCGGCCCAAGGTTTCGGTTGCACCCTGAACGGCGCACACCCTCTGAACTGGGCCGACGTCACCACGACCAGCTTCTTCCCGGCCAAGCCGCTGGGTTGTTACGGCGACGGCGGAGCCGTACTGACCAACGACGACGACCTGGCCCAGGAGATGGACTCCCTGCGCGTCCACGGGAAGGTGGTGGCCAAGGATCTGGAGGCCGGGGCGGCCGCCTTCGCCCATGACCCCAAATATCTGGCCATGCGCATCGGCATGAACAGCCGGCTGGACACAATCCAGGCCGCCGTCCTGATCGAAAAGCTGAAGGTGTTCGGTCAGGAGATCGAATGGCGCAACCGGATCGCCGCCCGCTACAATGAACGTCTGGCCCCCCATGTCTCGGCCGTGCCCCATGTCATCGACGGCGGCCTGTCCGTCTGGGCCCAGTACACGATCGAGCATGCGGACCGCGAGGGCCTGGCCGCCCATCTGAAGGAACAGGGCGTGCCCACCGCCGTCTACTATCCGGTGCCCATGCACCTGCAGCCGGCCTACCAGAGGTTCCCCCAGGGCGCCGGCGGCCTGCCGGTCACCGAGCGGCTGAAGGATGCGGTCCTCAGCCTGCCCATGCACGCGGACCTGGACGAGGCGACCCAGGACCGGATCATCGCCGCCGTCGCCGGCTACAAGGGCTGAACCATGCCGAACACCCCCACTCTCAAGTTCGGCGTCGCCGGCGTCGGCGTCATGGGCCGCAACCATGCGCGCGTCGCGGCCGAAATGCGCGAGTTCGACCTGACCACGGTCTTCGATCCCGACGCGGTCGTCGCCGAGGGCGTGGCGGCCGCCTATGAGGCGACCCCGGTCACGACGGCCCAGGCCTTCATCGATGCGGGCCTGGACGCCGCCGTCGTGGCCACGCCCAACCGCTTCCACGCCGAAATCGGCGTCGCCCTGCTGGAAAAGGGCGTCCACGTCCTGGTCGAAAAGCCCATCGCCGCCACCGTGGCCGACGCCCAGCGGATGATCGACGCCGCCAAGGCCAATGACCGCGTCCTGATGGTCGGCCAGGTCGAGCGGTTCAATCCGGCGGTCGAGACGGTCAAGCGAGCCGTCGCCGACGACGAGATCATCTCCATCCAGATCACCCGCGTCGGCCCCTTCCCGCCCCGCATGGGCGAGGTCGGGGTGGTCATCGACCTGGCGGTTCACGACATCGACATCATCCGCCACCTGACCGGGTCCGAGATCGTCGAGGTCCAGCCTCAGCTGGCCCGCACCCGCGCCGAGCGCGAGGACACGGCCCTGCTGCAGTTCCGGCTGGACAACGGCGTCATCGCCCACATCACCACGAACTGGGTCACCCCCTACAAGACCCGCACCCTGCAGGTCGCCACCAAGACCAAGTTCATCGTCGCCGACCTGATCACCCGCCAGGTGACCGAATATTTCGGCCAGCAGCCTGACGGCTCCTATTCGACGAAAATGCTGAACAGCTGGCCCGCCGAACCGCTGAAGAAGGAGCTGGAGGCCTTCGCCCGCGCCATCCACACCGGCGAAACCCCTGCGGTCACGGGCGAAGACGGCCTACGCAACCTCGAGGTCGCCCTGCGCTGCCTGGGCGAACACTGATCGGGTCGAGGCCTAAAGTCGCCGCAATGGCGAGGAATGGAAAAGGCATGCGCACGCCCCTCGCCGCCCTCTCCATCGCCCTGCTGACCGTGTCGGCCGCCGCCCCGGCCCGGGCCGACACCCGCTACTTCTCCTACAACGCCTCGGATCGGATCACCCAGGCCCTGACCAAGGGGGTCACGCTCCAGGTCCGGCGCGGCCTGTTCGGAGCCGTCAGCCTGGAGCGGCTGTTCTCGACCACGGCGCGGGGATCGGCCGATTTCACGCGCGGCGGCCCCGACGCGGTTCGGCGCGCCCTGCCCGAAGGCGCGCGGGAGACCGACCTTTACGAGATCGAACAGGTGGGAGACGGGCGCGGCCTGGCCCGCGCCCTCTGCCCCGGCGCCGACAAGGTCTGGGTGGTGATCGGCCGCATCCGCGCGCCTCGGCCGCTGAGCCTGCAGGCGGTGGGCCGCTGGAGCGACGGCGCCTATCGCCACTGCGTGACGCTGAACTATGAATGGCGCGGCGAATGGCAAACGGCGCCGGTCTCGCCCTTCGCCGATTCTGACACCTGATCCCCGCAACGGAACGACTTCCTCAAGCTGCGCAGGCTCGTCTATCCTGCCCGTCTGACGGGGGAGGAAGACGATGTTGAAGCTCAGCCTGGCCGGCGCCCTGGCCGGATCCATCCTGGCCGTCCTGACCTGGACGCGTCCCGGCGCCTCGCCCAAACCGGCCGAGCCAGCCGACCGCGGTCCGGTCACGATCCAGGTGCTCAACAACGGCTTTCATACCGACCTGGTCGCACCACGCCACGCCCTTGAGGCGAGAGGCGGCCCCCTGGCACAGGCCGTCCGCAGCCTTGCCCCGGGCGAATGGGTCGCCATCGGCTGGGGCGACGCGACCTTCTACGTCGATCAGAGCCCAATATCGGACCGCTTGCCCGACGGCGCCCGCGCCTTTTTCCGTCCTGGAAATCCGGCTGTCCTGATGCTGGATCCGGAAGTCCGGGATCCTGGCCTCGCCTACGGCCAGACCGAACGCGTCGCCCTGCGGCTACCCCCCGAAGCCTTCGACCGGCTGGCGGGACGGATCGAAGCCTCGCTCGACCTGTCGGGCGGCGGACCGCGCGTGTCGGCCGCCCGTCCCGGCGACGACGCCCGCTTCTTCGCCAGCCGTGAAACCTTTTCCATCCTGCATCTTTGCAACCACTGGACGGCCGGCGTCCTGAACGCCGGCGGCGTGACGATCCGCCCCGCACGATCGGTCTTTTCCGGTGAGGTGATGCGGGCCGCGAGGGCGGCGGAACTGGACACGGCGGCTCCACGCGCCTAGACCGCCCGCCTTTCGCTTATCCGGCCGGGTCCGAGCCCCGGCGGGCGAACAAGAAGGAGCGGCCGATGGCCCGTAAGCAACACACCCGAAATTCATCCGGCCCCGCCGGCCCCAGCCAGCGCCAGCTGCGCGCCGGCGAACTGATCCGCCACGCCCTGGTCGACATCCTGCGCGAAGAGGACATCCACGACGAGGCCCTGGCTGGGGTCTCGGTCACCGTGACCGAGGTCCGCCTGTCGCCGGACCTGAAGCACGCCACCTGTTTCGTCGAACCCCTGGGCGCCGGTGTCGAGACCGCTCCGGTCGCCGGCCATGAGAGCGAAATCATCAAGGCGCTGAACCTCCACGCCAAATTCCTGCGCGGCCAGCTGGGCCGCCGGCT
>MGLN01000033.1 GCA_001796045.1 Caulobacterales bacterium RIFOXYB1_FULL_67_16
GCTGGCGGCTCTGCCCTCCCCCTATAACGGGGGAAATCTCGAAAACGGCCGCCGCGTCTTCGCGCGCTGCCGCGCCTGTCACACCATCGGCGAGGGCGCGCCCGACATGGCGGGACCGAACCTGTATGGGGTGTTCGGGCGAAAGGCCGGGGACCGGCCGCGCTACAACTATTCGAACACGCTGCGGACGGCTCAGTTCGTCTGGGACGCCGAAAAGCTCGATCACTGGCTGGAAAACCCGAAGGGTTTCCTTCCCGGCAACAAGATGACCTTCGCCGGCCTGCCCGATCCGGTCGACCGCCGTGACGTCATCGCCTTCCTGAAGGTCGAGACGGGCTTCAAACCCGAGTCGGCTGGGACGCCGCCCGCCTCTTGAGCCTTCAGTGCGCCTCGATGGGCTTGGGCCCGCCGTCGCGCTGCTCCTGGGCCTCCCATTCCTCGATCTTGCGGGCGGTCCACTCAGGCGACTTGGTGAAGCGCGCCAGCACGGCATAGATCACCGGCACCACGAACAGGGTCAGCACGGTCGCGAAGATGGCGCCGGTGAAGATCACCACGCCGATGGTCTGACGGCTGCCCGCCCCCGCCCCCTGCCACAGCACCAGCGGGAGGGCGCCGAAGGCGGTGGCGATGGAGGTCATGATGATGGGCCGCAGGCGCAGGGACGAGGACTCGATGATCGCCTCGCGGATTGACCGCCCCTGGTCGCGCAGCTGGTTGGCGAACTCCACGATCAGGATGCCGTTCTTGGCGGCCACCCCGATCAGGATGATCAGGCCAATCTGGCTGTAGAGGTTCAGGCTGGAGCCGGCCATCAGCAGGCCGAACAGCCCGCCCCCCGCCGCCAGGGGCACCGTCAGCATGATCACCGCCGGCGTAATCCAGCTTTCGAACTGGGCCGCCAGCACCAGGAAGACGAGCAGCAGGGCCAGACCGAAGGCGGCCACCACGGCGCCGCCCGCCTCCTGCTGGTCCCGTGCCGCTCCGCCCCATTGGGTGACGACCCCGCCCTGGGGCTGTTTCGCCGCCTCGGCGCTGAGGAACTGCACGGCGTCGTCGATGGTCATGCCGGGGTTCAGATCGGCCTGGAGCGAGATGGCGCGCTGGCGATCCAGGCGACGTCGATCCGGCGTATCGCCCGAGGTCTGGGTCGTCACCACCGCCGACAGCGGCACCAGTTGTCCGGCGCCGGTCGCCACATAGAGGGCTTCCAGATCCGCGACTTCGCGACGGTTGTCGCGATCCGTCTGCAGGATGACGTCATACTCCTGGCCGCCCTTGATGTAGGTGGTGGCGGTGCGCGACCCGAACATGGTCTCCAGCGTCCGGCCGATCGACTGGGACGACACGCCTAGGGCGGCCGCCTTCTGCGGATCGACATCGACCAGCAGCCGAGGCGAGTTGGGCTCATAGTTCAGCCGGGGCCGCGAGAAGCCCGGATTGGCCTGGGCCGCCGCCAGAATGGGCTGAAGCCAGTTGTAGATCTGCTGGTAATCCGTGCCCGTGGCGATCAGTTCGACGGAGTTGGAATTGCCGCCCCCGCGCTGGAAGGCGCCGGGGGTCGAGGCGTTGACCTGGGCGTCGGTCTGGCCGCGCAGCTTGCCGTTCAGCTCCTGGGCGATCTCGGCGGCGGACCGGTCACGCTCGGACCAGTCGGACAGCACCAGAACCCCGTTGCCGGAGTTGAAGCTGCCGCCGCCGAAGCCGGGCGCCGACACCAGATAGGAGTCCGCCTCTCCACTGGCCTTGTAGTCGGCCAGCAGCGGCTCCAGCCCCATCATGATCTTGCGGGTATAGTCGAAGCCTGCGCCCTCCGGGCCGGCGACGCGGACCTGGACCCGCCCCCGATCTTCGTCGGGCACCAGTTCGTTGGGCAGCATCAGGAAAATGCCGCCGGCGCCCGCCGCCACCAGGGCGATCAGGGCGCCGACGCCGATCACCGCGATCCGACGCCCCAGCAGCATGTCCAGCGACCGGCCATAGGAGGTCTTCAGCCCATCCATCGCCCAGTCGACCCGACGCGCGACCCAACCTCCGCCTTGCGCCGGCTTCAGGATCTTGGAGGCCAGCATCGGCGACAGGCTCAGCGCCAGGAAAGCCGAGAAGGCCACCGCCGCCGCGATCGCCGCCGCCAGTTCGACGAACAGCCGACCGACATAGCCGGGCAGGAACAGCAGCGGCGCGAACACCGACAGCAGGACGATGGTCGTCGCCACCACGGCGAAGAAGACCTGGCGCGCGCCGCGCTCGGCCGCGACCAGCGGCGGCTCACCGTGGTCTAGCCGACGCTGGATGTTCTCGACCACCACAATGGCGTCGTCGACGACCAGGCCGATGGCCAGCACCAGGGCCAGAAGGGTCAGCAGGTTCAGCGAAAAGCCCAGGGGCGCCAGGACGATGAAGGTGGCCAGCAGACAGATGGGCGCCACGATGGATGGAATAAGCGCGGCCCGCAGGCTGCCCAGGAAGATGAAGTTGACCAGGGCCACCAGGGCCATGGAGATGCCGATGGTGATCCAGACCTCGTCGATGGCGTGCGAAGTGAAGACGGAGTTGTCCGACCCGATCTCCAGCGTCACCCCTGCAGGCAGGCTCGGGCGGATCTCTTCGATCATCTTGCGGACGCCGTCCGAAATGGCCAGGTCGTTCGACTGGGCCTGGCGGGTCACGGCCAGCCCGATCTGGTCCATGCTGTTGCCGCGGAACAGCCGCCGATCCTCTTCGGGCGCTTCCTCGACCCGGGCGACGTCGCCGAGACGGGTCACATAGGTCGGCTGACCCTGGATGATGGCGGACGAGCCGCTGCCTGTGCCCGTCGCGACCGCCGCCGAGGCAGAGGCCGAACCCCGCGTGCCGATCGGCAGTTGGCGGAAGTCCTCCGGCCGCGCGTAGGTGCGGGCGACGCGCACCGTGTAGTCCTTGTCGGTCGACTCCAGCGAACCGGCGGGCAGTTCGACGTTCTGACTGGTCAGGGCCGTCTCGACATCGGTGACGGTCAGCCCGCGCGCCGCCAGGGCGGCCGGGTCCAGCCATATCCGCATCGAATAGCGCTGCTCGCCATAGATGTTGACCTGGGCCACGCCCGGCACGGTCGCCATCCGGTCCACCAGATAGCGGTCGGCGTAGTCGGTCAGCTGCAGCCGGTTCATCGTTGTCGAGCGCAGGAAGACGATGATGATGGGCTGGCTGTCGGAATCGGCCTTGGCCACCTCGGGCGGGTCGGCCTGGTCCGGCAGGCGCCCGACAACCCGGCTGACTCGGTCGCGCACATCGTTGGCGGCGTCGTCGATATTCCGGTCCAGTGAAAACTCGATGTTGACGTTCGAACGCCCGTCTCGGCTGGTCGAGTTGATGCGCTCGACGCCCTGAATCCCCGCGATCTGCTGTTCGATGGGCTCGGTGATCCGGCTCTCGATCACCTCGGCCGAGGCGCCGGCGTAGGTGGTGTTCACCGAGACGATCGGCGGATCCACGTCCGGCAACTCGCGCACCGGCAGGAAGAAGAAGGCCGCCAGGCCGATCACGCACAGGACGATGGCGGCGACCGCTGCGAAGACGGGGCGCCGGACCGAGACGTCGGAAAGCATCATCGCGCTGCGCCCTGGCCGCCTTGCGCCCGCCCCGCGCCCGCGACGCTGACCGGCGCGCCCGGCTGAATGCGGTTCAGGCCCGACCCGACGATGCGGTCGCCGACTTCCAGGCCGGACAGGATTTCGACGAAGCCGTTCTCCACCGCTCCGGTTTCGACCTCCACCCGCTGGGCCGACGTCCCTTCGGCTCCCGGCGCGATCCGATACACGAAGGCGCCGGCGCCTTCGTACTGGACCGCAGCCTCCGGGACCGCGGGCGCCTGCCGCTGCCCCTGCTGAACGGAGACCCGCAGCAGCATGCCGGGACGGATACGGCCGCCGGGATTGGGGAACTCGGCCCGTGCGGTGGCGGCGCGGGTAGTCTCGTTGACGCGGGTGTCGATCAGGGCGATCCGCCCCTGGAACGGCGTCTCCCCATAGGCGTCGGCCGTCGCCGTGATCGATGCGCCGGGGCGCAGTACGTTCAGGTAGCGTTCGGGCAGCGGGAAATCGACGCGGATGGTCGATGTGTCGTCCAGGGTGGCGATCACCGCACCCGGGTTGATCAGGGTTCCGGGCGTCACCGTGGTCAGGCCCAGGGTGCCGGCGAAGGGGGCCCGGATGATCCGGTCGCCGCGTCGCGCCTGCGCTGCGTCCAGCGACGCCCGCGCCGTCTCCAGCGCCGTCTCGGCCTGTTCAAGCAGCACCTGGGGCGCGATTCCCCGATCCGCCAGGGCCTTGTAGCGGTCCCGTTCACGCTGGGCCTGCGCGACATTGGCGCGGGCTTCGATGATGTCCGCATCCTCTTCGCGCGCCTGCAACTCGACCAGGGGCGCTCCCGCCGACACGGTCTGGCCGTCGGTGAACAGCACGCGGGTGATCAGTTCGGTCGTCGAGGAGGTGATGTTGACGGATCGCAGGCCGCGCGCGACCCCCAGAACCCGGATCTGGTCCGAGAACTGTCGTTCGGACACCGTCGCCTGAGAGACCTGCTGGCCGCCGCGCCGTCCGCCGCCCGGACCTCCGGCGGCCTCGTCATCGGCGAAGGCGACCTTCAGCACGGCGGCGAGCACCATAAGCCCCAGCAGCGCGGCCGCCGCGATCAGGAAGAAGTGGCGTTTGATCACGCAACAGACTTTCGATTGAGAGAGCGCGAACGCATAGCGGCTTATGCGCTATGCGCAAGATTACGTATCAGTAACGTCTTGTACGACGAATTCCGTCGCAGGGATTATGATCAGAACCTGCGCCAGATCGCCACAATGGGGCCTTGGGCGAGAGGGGTCTCCCGCCCCGCCACCGTCTGACGCCATCCGGCCTGAAGGCTCCAGCCTCCCAAATCGCGGGTCAGCGAGGCCTCCACGGACAACCACCGGGCTCCGCCGTCCGCCGCGCCACCGAAGGCCTGCCCCAGCAGCAGCCAGTCCTTTCCGATCCTGCCGCCCAAGGTGGCGTCGATACGCGTTTCGTGCGGCAACCCGTCCCGAAACCGGCGCGCCGCCTGCACCTCCACGAAGGCGCCGTCCATGCCCCAGCGCCCTCCGACCGCGTTCAGGGACCGCCCGACCGAGAACCGCGCCTCCCAGTCGTGTTCGCCGACCCCCGGCGCCGCGTAGCCCGCATTTCGCCCCTCGCCCGCCCAGGCGTAGCCGCCGTACAGGCTGACGGCATTGTGATCGTCACGCCACACCTGCCATGTCGCGCCAATCTCGATCGGCCCTCGGCCTTCGTAGTCAATGAAGGCGTCCTCACCCTGCTGCCAGTCCGCCTTGAGCTGCAGGGTCAATCGGTCCTGGAGGCCGTATTCGGCGAACAGACCCGCCGTTCTGTCTTTCCGCTCCACGCCCAGCGGCTGAATCTCGCCTGCCGGATCGAACCCCCGGTCCGCCGCCATGTCCTCGTACTTGACGATGGCTTGCCCCTGACCTCGCGGCTGGGTCCAGGCGCCGGCGGAGGCGACGCCGGGACAGCCGACCAGGACGAAGAGCCCCAGGAGAGCCGTCGTCCCAAACCCTAAGTGTCGTAGCCGGGCGACTTCCGATCCAATTGCCGCAGGGCCCCCGGCCAGGCCAGGGCCGAGATGAAGCCGATTCCCCGCCCCTGTTCCCTGGTCTCGGCCTGGGCCTGATCCGGCGCGATCAGCACATGATCGCGCCCGCCGGCCAAGGCGGCCACCTGCTGGGCGCAGGCCCTCTCGAGGAAGAATATCCCGATCCATGCCTGCGCCGCCGTCTCCCCGACCGCCAGGGTGCCGTGATTTCTCAGCAGCATCAGCGGTTTGTCCCCCAGATCGGCCACCAGACGTTCGCGCTCGTCATGGTTCAGGGCCAATCCCTCATACCCATGATACGCAACCTGATGCTGCAGTAAACACGCGTTCTGGCTGATCGGCAGCAAGCCGTGCTGCTGGGCGGCCACGCCCACCCCCGCGACGGTGTGCAGGTGGATGACGAACTTCGCATCCTCGCGCGCCGCATGGACCGCCGAATGGATGGTGAAACCGGCCGGATTGATGAAATTGGTGGTCTCCTGAACGATGTTCCCATCCAGATCCACCTTCACCAGGGACGAGGCGGTGATCTCCTCGAAATAATAGCCGTAGGGGTTGATCAGGAAATGGTGCTCCGGCCCCGGCACGCGGGCGGAGATGTGGGTGAAGATCATGTCGTCCCACCCGTGCAGCGCCACCAGCCGATAAAGGGCGGCCAGTTCGACACGGACCTGCCATTCGGCTTCCGAGACTCGGGTCTTTAACGCGGGGCTGGCGCCATCGGCCATAGGGGGTCCTCCTGGATGTGAACACGCCTCTTACGGGCTTTCCCCGAGCGTCCTCCCCGATCCGCCGTCCGTCAAGCGGCCCCGCCTGCATTAACCCTCGCCTTTCAACTTCCGTTAACCGCGCCTTCATGTCGGCTGCCTATGTCTGGGGCGTAAGCTTGCGCGTCCTGGAGTCGCCGTGTCCGCTGTCACCCACATGCTGACGAAGGTCGATCGCGACCCCTCCGTCACGGACCTGCTCGACCTGGCCCGCAGCCGGGCCCCGGACGACCGCCAACGCCTGCTCAACGGCGTCATTCGCCTTTGCGAAGCGGCCGCACCGTCCACGCCATTGCCCTCTATCGTCGGCGAGGTCTTCCTGACCCTGGTCGACCAGGCCGAGCGCGACATCCGCCTTCACCTGTCCGAACGGCTCGCGGCGGCGGACTGGGCGCCGCCCGCCCTGATCGAAAAGCTGGCCCTGGACGAGATCGACATCGCCGCTCCGATCATCGCCGCCAGTCCGGTTCTGAAGGACGCCGCCCTCATACGTGTGCTCGTCGAGACCACGCTGGAGCATCAGATCGCCGTCGCTCGCCGGCCCCATCTGTCCAGCGGCGTCGTCGACGCCATCCTCGATCAGGCGGATCCGATCACCATGACCGCCTTGGCCTCGAACCGGACCGCCGACATCGGCGAGGCGGCTCTGCACCGCCTGGTCGAACATTCCCGCCGGATCGCCGGATTGCGCGCGCCCCTCGCCCGCCACCCCCGGCTGAACGAAGCTCTCGCTCACGAGCTTTACCAGTGGGTCGGCCAAGCCTTGCGCCAGTCCATCGGCGAGCGTTTCCAGATCGACGAGCGACGGCTGAACGCCGCCGTCCGCGCCGCCTCGGCGGCCGCCGCCTCCGTTTCACACGCTTCGAACTGGCGCCCCATTCCCAACAAGCGCCGCACCGAAGAGCGCGAACGCGAGGAGATGGAGCGTCGCCTGATCGACAAGCTGCAGGCCGCCGGTCAGCTGCGAGCGGGCATTCTTATCCGCGCCCTGCGGGAACAGCGGCTCAGCCTGTTCGAAATGGCGCTGGGCCGGCTGGGCGGCTTCGCCCCGGCTCAGGTGCGCGCCGCCGTCTATGCGCCCACGGCCGAACCTCTCTACCTCGCCTGTATCGCCGTCGGCATGGACAAGGCCGTCTTCCCTTCGCTGCTGGCCGAGGTCCGCAGGCTGGCGGACAATCTGCCAGGCGACGGCGGCTGGACCACCACCCCGATGAACAGCCATTCGGCGGCCCGCGCCTTCCGTCAGATGATGGAAAACGCCGGGACCGTTTGACTTCGCGGTCAAGCTGGGGCTCACGTTCGGCGTGACCCAGCCGCCCTCCGCCCCCGCCCTAGCCTTCACCGCCAGCGATCGTCCCGAAGCCCAGGCCGCGCGCCAGGCCCTGATCGCCCGCTACGGCGCCGTGCCGGAGGAAGAGGCCGACGTCATCGTCGCCCTGGGCGGCGACGGCCAGATGCTGGAGACCCTGCACGGCAATCTGCGTCGCCGCACCCCCGTCTACGGCATGAACCGCGGATCGGTGGGTTTCCTGATGAACGACTATGACGAGGACGACCTGATCGCCCGCGTCGTGGCGGCGGAACGCACGGTCATTCATCCACTGCAGATGGACGCCTGGACCGAAAGCGGCGAAGTCCACACCGGCCTCGCCATCAACGAGGTCTCCCTGCTGCGTCAGACCCGCCAGAGCGCCAAGCTGAAGATCACGGTCGACGACCGCGTCCGGCTGGACGAGCTGTCCTGCGACGGCTGTCTGGTGGCGACGCCGGCGGGATCCACGGCCTATAATCTGTCGGCCCACGGCCCGATCATTCCGCTGGACGCCAGCATACTGGCCCTGACCCCGATCAGCGCCTTCCGGCCGCGTCGCTGGCGCGGCGCCCTGCTGTCCCACCGGGCCAAGGTCCGTTTCGACGTGCTGGAGGCGGACAAGCGGCCGGTCTCCGCCACCGCCGACAATTTCGAAGTCCGCCGCGTCTCCCGCGTCGAGGTTCACGAACGACGAGACGTGGCCCTGACCATGTTGTTCGACGCCGGCCGGTCCTTCGACGAGCGCGTCATGACGGAGCAGTTCACCAACTAGCCAGCCTACACGGCTTCTTAAGGGGGCAAGGATAGGCTCCGCCTGAATTTCGAGGAGGCCCGCCATGAGCGACCCGGCGCACGTCAAGCCCACTACGCTTCGCCCTCGCGTCGGGGGCGGCTTCGGCATCAACGCCGACGCCATCGCCCGCGCCGAAGAGGCGCTCAAGGCCATGTCGGCCCAGTTCGGCGAATGGCTGAACGACGAGGTCGTCAAGCTGGACAAGGCCCAAGCCGATGTGCGCGAGAAGGGTCTGACCACCGAAACCGCCGAGGCCCTCTATTTCCGCGCCCACGATCTTAAGGGCTTGGGGACCACCTACGAATATCCGATCGTGACCCGGATTGCCGGCTCGCTGTGCAAGCTGCTCGACGACGCCGCCACCCGGCTGCAGGCGCCGCTGGAGACCATCCACGCCCACGTCGATGCGATCCGCTCCGTCGTCCGCGAACAGATCAAGACCGACGAAAATCCGACCGGACGGGTTCTGGCCGAGTCGCTGGAAGCCCAGGTGACCCAGCACAAGTCGCGCTGATCGCTAGACACTGAAAATCAAAGGCCCCGTCGTCGAACGGGGCCTTTTTCAATTCCGGCTCAGGCGGCGTTGGCGGCGGTTTGCGCCGGGCGGACGGGCGCGTGGTCCAGCCGCTCCATCAGATAGGCCAGATCGTCGCGCGGCACATTGGGTCGCTGGGTCAGGAACCGTTCCAGCATCTGCTGCCGGAACAGGTCGCTGGACGTGTCCACCCCTTCGGCCGAGAGCGCGCGCCAGGTGTCCACCCCGGCGCGGAAGGCCGGGAACAGCCGCGGCGGCAGCCCCGCCCGGTCGTAAATGGCCTTAAGTCCCAGCGGTCCCGCATCGTGGATCATCAGCCAGGCCCGATGGTGCGGCGTCGCCGCCAGCTCGGCCAGGCCGTACTCCAGCATCACCATCTGCCCGCGGGCCAGTCCCCGCAGCAGCAGCGAGGCGTTCAACACCCTGCGCAGGTTCAGCTGGGCCATGAAGGCGGCCAGATCGGTGCTGGAGGCCGCCTGCTCCACCAGATCGATGGTCGCCCGCTCCCGCGAATACTGGGCCAGGCGGATGGCCGTTTCCGGGGCCACGGCATGGCGCGACACCAGGTGTTCGCGCACCGTCTCGCTGGCCAGCGCGATCAGTCTCTCGGTGATTTCGAGCGGCAAGACCTGACGATAGGCCACCGCGGCGACCACCTCGCCGGAATGCGGAAAACGATCGACGATCACGCCCAGGGCGCGTTCCGACAGGTCGGCGTTGTCATTGGCAGCCAGAACCCGAACCGCCTGTTCATGCCCCTCGTCGGCGATGGACTGGGCCACGTCGCGCGACACCCTCGGCCGGCCCGCGACCGCGATCTGTCGCACGGCCGAGCCGGCGCGGACGATCTCGATCAGGTCGCCGTCGCTCAGGGCCGGCGAGGCCCCGATGATCGGCAGGGCGATGCTGTCCAGATCCGCCGCCAGCCGCCGCGCCACGTCATGGGGAATGAGATCCGAGGCCTTCAGCGTCACCGCCATGGCCCGGCGCACCAGTTCCGCAGCATCGTCGGCCAGAAGTCGCACGATCTTCTGCGCCGCCTCCCGCTCGCGGTCGTCCAGTTCGACCCGGTCCATGCTGCGGCACAGCTTGTGCGCTGCTTCCGCCCGCTCGTCCGCGTCCGTCGCCTTGACCAGGCGCTGGATGTCCAGTTCGGTGAGGCGGGCGCGGTGGGCGGTCATGGGCGGCTCGTCAGGGAATCGGCTCGGCCGACACCTTCACCCTGCCATGCTTAATGTCGGGTTTACCATCGCGACCTGATCACCTTCAGGCCGAATCCGCATCCTTGGGCGAAAAGGCCCCGCCGAAGCCGCCGCCCGAGGCGCCGTCCTGCCCCAGCAACAGGGCCAGAAGACCCTGCTCCTGCTTCAGCCGATCCAGCCGGGCCGCCAGCGCCTGGTCCTGATCGCTCATCGGCGGCGGCGTCATCCGACGCTCGCCCAGACCGGCGGCCGGCGCCCCCTCCCCCGCCGTTCGCTGCAGATTGGCGTAGACCTCGGCTACCGTCGCCGCTCGCCCGTCCTTGTAGAAGATGCTGCGATTGGCCCGCGCCGCATCGGGAAACAGGGCGGCCGCGCTGCCGCCGGGGTTTCGGTCCATGGCCGTCATCAGACTGGCGGCGCCGGCCGGGCCCAGGAAGTGGGCGGCGTAGAGATCGCCGGCCCCAGGCTCCTTGCCCGTGCGGCCCCTCAGATAGGCGGCGTTGGACGCGGTCAGCTCGGCCGCCATGGCTGAGGCGGCGTGGGGATCGAAACGCAGGTCCAGCACCATGTTCCGCGCCGAACCTTCCACGCGCCAGCGACCGTCGGCCCCGCGATGGATCAGGTCGGCGTACTGGCCGTAGCCGTGCTGCGCGCCGTGCTGCTTGACCGTGGCGAGCCAGGTCTGCTCGATGAACTGGAACAGGCCGGCCGCCGACGAGGTGGGCGCCTTTGCCGAGGGGTTCATCGCGCTTTCGCGCCGCGCCGTCTTGACCAGGAAGTCGTAATCCACGCCGACCGCCGTCGAGGCGCGCCGGATGGCCGCTTCTACGCCGCCTGAGGATGGAATCGCTCGGATGCCCATGACAGGCGAAGCCTCGTCGAACGTGGTTAATCAAGTCTTAATGGTTAACGGACGCGTTAACCAGAGCCGTATCGACCTTGGTGGAACGGCTAAACCTCGCCGCAAACTTGCCACAACCGGCGCGCTCACTTTCGGTTACGGGCGCTGCGGGGGCGGTGAACGAGGGAGTGTCGACCATGATGATCCGTGCCGCCGGAGGCCCCGGCGCTGTCAGCCCGATCGACTTCGGGGAACGCAAGAAGCCTTTGCCGCGCTGGCTATGGGCCGCCATCGGCCTGTCCGCCCTGGCCCATGTCGGGGTCGGGGTGGCCCTCTATAATCAGAGGTTCCAGCTGGAGGCGCTCGCCGCGCCGCCCCCGGCGCCGCCGCCGACCATCGTCACCCTGGACCAACCACGTCCCAAGCCTCTGCCCAAGGTGGAGGCCAAGGCGCCGCCCGCAGCCCAGACCCCGACCCACAAGCCGCCGGTCGTCTTCCCGACGACAGAGGCTTCCCCCTTCACCCCGCCGGACGCGCCCGTTACGGGCCAAGCCACGCCGGGCCTGATCGTCAGCACGGCGCCCCAGGGGGTCGAAGGCGGGACGGCGACGACCGAAACGCCGGTCCGCGCGGTCTCGGTCATCAATAATCCGACCTGGGCCAGCCGGCCCTCGGCGGCCCAGATGGCGCGCGCCTATCCGATGCGCGCCGCCGACAACGGCCTGTCCGGGGCGGCCAATCTGTCCTGCACCGTCCGCATCGACGGGGGCCTGACCGCCTGCCGCGTCGCCGACGAGACGCCCAGGGGGCAGGGCTTCGGTCGCGCGGCCATGAGCCTGACGCGCGACTTCCGCATGAACCCCCGCACGGTCGACGGCCGCGCGGTGGACGGGGCGACGGTCAACTTCACCGTCCGCTTCGCGATGGAAGACTAGAAGCGTCGAGGATCGAGGGCGCGGGCTTCCGGCGACGGCGCCCGCCCCTCGATCGCATCGGCCACCACGGCGCCGACCATCGGCCCCAGCAGCCAGCCGTTGCGACGGGGCGCCAGGGCCAGGAACAGTCCCTCCCCGTCCGGCGCCGGCCCGGCCATCGGCAGACCGTCCGCCGAGGCGCCGCGCACGCCGGCGCGCCATTCAATACTCAGGGGTTCGGGCGTCCGCCCCAGCACCCGCCAGGCCGCCTCGACCAGCCGCTCGCCCACGGCGGGGTCCGGCGCCGTGTCGCGCCGTCCCGGCTCCATGGTCGCCCCGATCACGGCGCCGCCGGTCATCGGCGCCACATAGGCCCCCGGCCCCCGCGCCACGCGCCGCGTCAGGGCGCAGGTCGTCACGCCGATCTGGCCGCGGATCGGCTGGACGCCTTCGACCAGGGCCCGTGTCGCCTCCGGCGTCCCCGACACGGCCGCCTCGGTTCCGCTCGCCAGAACGACCGTCGACGCCGTCAGTTCGCCGCCGTCCGTCTCCACCCGCCAACCACCCGTATCCCGACTCAGTCCCGTGACGCACCCTTTGACGACCGCGCCGTCCAGGGCGGCGCACAGGGCGGCCATCGCCTGGTCCGGCTCGATCTGAAGATCCTCGTCAGTGATCATCCGGTCCCCGTCGCGTCGGGCCGCGAACCCCAGTGTCTCTAGACGCGCCTCGATGGCGTCGACGTCCCCGCCGCGCCACTCGGCGGGACCTTGCGTCAGGACCACGCCTGAGGCGGCGGCGAAGCCGGGCCACAGGTCCCGCCCGGCGCGAAGCAGGGCGGCGCGCTCCGGCGAGACGTCGTCGATCGCCGCTTCCATCGCCGGCGCCACCATCCCGGCCGCCACGCGCGAGGCGTTGGGGCCGCCGGGATCGACAACCGTCACCCCATGGCCGCGCCGCTTCAGCTCGAAAGCCGTACTTAGGCCCAGCACCCCGGCGCCCACGATGACGATGGTAGGAGAAGACATCACCGGCCCCAGATCGACCTCTGTCGCGGCGAAAGCAAGACGGTCCGGGCGGACCTTTCGTCCTAGCCGCAAAGCAAAACGGCCCCAGGATTTCTCCGGGGGCCGTTCTGTTACGCGGCTCTGTCTTGTCGGCCTGTCGCGCGCCTCCGGGAGGCGCGCGGCGGACCGGGTCGATTACTCGACGATCTTGGCGACGACGCCGGCGCCGACGGTGCGGCCGCCTTCACGGATGGCGAAGCGCAGGCCTTGGTCCATGGCGATCGGGGTGATCAGTTCGACGTTCAGCTCGGCGTTGTCGCCGGGCATGATCATCTCGACGCCTTCCTTCAGCTTCACGATGCCGGTCACGTCGGTCGTGCGGAAGTAGAACTGCGGACGATAGTTGGTGAAGAACGGGGTGTGACGGCCGCCCTCTTCCTTGGTCAGGATGTAGGCCTCGGCCAGGAACTTGGTGTGCGGGGTGATCGAACCCGGCTTGCACAGAACCTGACCGCGCTCGACGTCTTCACGCTTGGTGCCGCGCAGCAGAACGCCGACGTTGTCGCCCGCCTGGCCCTGGTCCAGCAGCTTGCGGAACATTTCGACGCCCGTGCAGGTCGTCTTCTGAACCGGACGGATGCCGACGATCTCGACTTCCTCACCGACCTTGATCACGCCCTTTTCGACGCGGCCGGTCACCACGGTGCCGCGGCCCGAGATCGAGAAGACGTCTTCAACCGGCATCAGGAACGGCAGGTCCACCGGACGCTCAGGCTGCGGGATGTAGCTGTCGACCGTCTCCATCAGCGCCAGGATGCGCTGCTCGCCGATTTCCGGGTTCACGCCGTCGGTCGCGGCCTTGGCCGAGCCCTTGGTGATCGGAATATCGTCGCCCGGGAACTGGTACGAGCTCAGCAGCTCGCGCACTTCCATCTCGACCAGCTCCAGCAGTTCTTCGTCGTCGACCAGGTCGACCTTGTTCATGAAGACCACCAGGGCCGGCACGCCGACCTGACGGGCCAGCAGGATGTGCTCGCGCGTCTGCGGCATCGGGCCGTCCGCGGCCGAAACCACCAGGATCGCGCCGTCCATCTGCGCCGCGCCGGTGATCATGTTCTTCACATAGTCGGCGTGGCCGGGGCAGTCGACGTGCGCATAGTGACGGTTCGCC
>MGLN01000034.1:0-7570 GCA_001796045.1 Caulobacterales bacterium RIFOXYB1_FULL_67_16
CGTGCTCCTTGGCCCATTTGATGAAGTCCGACACGATCAGGAAGTAGCCGGGGAAGCCCATCTGCTGGATGATGCCGACCTCCCACTCCAGCCGGGTCCAGTATTCCTCGACCGGCACGGCGGGCGTGATCTGGCTCAGGCGAACCTTCAGCCCCTCGCGCGCCTGGTGGGCCAGTTCGTCGGCCTCGGACCGCCCCGCCCCCGTGTCGAAGCGCGGCAGGATTGGCGCATGGGTCTTGACCAGGAAGGCGCAGCGCCGGGCGATGTCGATGGTGTTGTCGCAGGCCTCGGGCAGGTCGGCGAACAGTTCGCGCATGGCCTGGGGAGACTTGAACCAGTGTTCCCCGGTGATCCGGCGACGGTCCTCCTGGCCGGTGAAGGCGCCGTCGGCGATGCACAGCAGGGCATCGTGGGACTTCGCCTGGGCCGCCTTGGCGTAATAGACGTCGTTGGTAGCGACCAGGGGCGCGTCATGGTCATAGGCCCACTGGACCAGACCGGGCTCGGCCCGCCGCTCGTCCTCCAGGCCGTGGCGCTGAAGCTCGACATAGAAGCGGTCGCCGAAGACGGACTTCATCGTCGCCAGGGCGGCGGCGGCCTCCGTCGTCTTGCCCTGGGCGAACAGGGGATCGACCGGGCCGTCAGGGCCGCCCGACAAGAGGATGAGGCCTTCGGAGCGGGCCGCCACCTGGCTCCAGGCCACGCCGGGCTCGGCCATTTCGCCCGCATCCAGATAGGCCGAGGACGACAGGGCGCACAGATTGCGCCAGCCCTTCTCGTTCTGCACCAAAAGGACCACGGTCGGGGTCTTGGCCCAGCGAACGGCCTGCTGGCCGCCGATCCCCAGAACCGGAAGGGCGCAGCCGATGATGGGCTGGACGCCCGCGTCCTTGGTGTACTGGCTGAACTCCAGAGCGCCGAACAGATTGGATCGGTCCGCGATGGCCACCGCCGGCATGCCCGCGTCGGCCGCCAGCTTGCCCAGCTTCCCGGCCTTGATCGCGCCCTCCAGCAGCGAATAGGCCGAGCGGACCCGCAGATGGACGAAACCCTGACCTTCTGCCGCGCTCACCCGTCCACTCCTTCAGCTGGGCCTTCGATAAGGCCCCGACTCGGTCATGGCGCCAATGGTGCCCAGCGCCTTGGCGCTAAAACAGGGTGACAAGGCGCCAAACGTGCCAAAGGCGCCAAAGGCCTGCCTGTCAGACCGAGGTGACCAACAGGGCCGCCTGCCAGGCCATCCAGACGAAGCCGCCGCACGATGCAAGCGACAGCAGATCTCTCATCAAACGCGGCATGGTCTTATCCCCAGGTCGATCAATGTTCCTGACTTGTTCTATGTTCTCCCATTGTTCTCGTCAACCCCCGCTCTTAGCCCCAGGCAGAACGGGTTGAAACCAATCGCCCCGGCGCATCGTATGGACTTTGGAGAAAGGGAGATGTCCCATGCCCAAGACCCGCGCCTTCGCCGCCGCCCTGGCCCTGTCGCTGATCGCCGGCCTGGCGCCGCTGGGCCGCGCCGACGCGCAGAACCAAGCCGTGGTCCAGACCGCCGTCTTCGCCGGCGGCTGCTTCTGGTCCGAGGAGAAGGCGTTCGACGGCCTGCCCGGCGTTCGCTCGGCCGTGTCGGGCTTCGTCGGCGGCCATACCGCCCGTCCGACCTATGAGCAGGTGGTTCGCGGCGGGACCGGCCATATGGAGGCGGTCCAGGTCACCTTCGATCCCCGCGTCGTCAGCTATCGCGCCCTGGTCGACCGCTACTGGCGCACCATTGATCCGACCGATCCGGACGGACAGTTCTGTGATCGAGGACCGTCATACCGGACGGCCGTCTTCGCCACGGCGGATCAGCGCGCGACGGCGGTCGCGTCGCGCGACGCGGCGATGCGCGTCTTGGGCAAGAGTTTCACCACCCCGGTCGTCGGGGCTCAGCGGTTCTGGCCCGCCGGGGCGGAGCACCAGGACTACGCCCGCCGCCACCGCGCCCACTACGAAGCCTACCGCCAGGGCTGCCGCCGGCCCCAGCAACTGCGGGCCATCTGGGGCGACGCAGCGGTGGGGTAAGGCAGGCGGGCCTTCAGTAGGCCGGGCTCAGTACGCCTGGCTTTGGGCCGCCCGCTCTTCCAGATGGCCGTCCTTCAGGGCGAAGACGCGGTCCATATGGCCGGCCAGCTCCATATTGTGGGTGGCGATGAGGGCGGCGACGCCCGTGGTCTTGGCCAGGTCGCGCAGGGCTTCGAACACGGACTGGCTGGTGGTCGGGTCCAGATTGCCGGTCGGTTCGTCGGCCAGCAGCAGGCGGGGCTTGTTGGCCAGGGCGCGGGCGATGGCGACGCGCTGTTTCTCGCCGCCCGACAGCTGGGCCGGCTGGTGGGTCAGGCGTTCGCCCAGACCCAGGGCCGTCAGGGTCTCCTCGGCCTGTTTGCGCGCGTGGGCCTGGCCCATGCCGGCGATCCGCATCGGCAGGGCGACGTTGTCGCGGGCGTCGAACTCAGCCAGCAGATGGTGGAACTGATAGACGAAGCCGATGCGCGACAGACGCAGGCGGGTGCGGGCGCGCTCGTCCAGATCGCCCACCATTTCGCCGTCGATGGCGACCGTGCCCTCGGTCGGCCTTTCGAGCAGGCCGGCGGCGTGCAGCAGGCTGGACTTGCCCGAGCCCGAGGGACCGATCAGGCCGACGATCTCGCCCGGCATGACGTCCAGATCCACGCCCTTCAGCACAGTCAGACCGCCGCTCGCGGTGTCATAGGTGCGGGTCAGGCCGCGCACCGACAGGATGGGACTACTCATAGCGGAGCGCCTCCACGGGATCGATGCGCGAGGCCGTCCACGACGGCGGCAGGCTGGCCAGGCAGCTCATGCTGAAGGACAGCAGGGCGACCCAGGTCACGTCGACGGGATCGACCAGGGCCGGGATGGCGTCCAGCTGATAGACGTCGGCGTTGAACAGCTGGACCCCCAGGATGGCTTCCAGGGCGTGCTGGATGGCGCCGATGTTCCAGCAGAACAGCAGGCCCAGCACCAGACCCGCCACGGTCCCGGCCACGCCGATCAGGGCGCCCGACATGAAGAAGACCCGCAGGATCGAAGACTGGCTGGCGCCGACGGTGCGCAGGATGGCGATGTCACGCGTCTTGTTCTTCACCAGCATGACGATGCCGGAGATGATGTTCATCGCCGCGATGGCGACCACCAGGCCCAGGATGATGCTCATCGCCACCCGCTCGACCTTCAGGGCGCCGTAGAAGGCGGCCAGACGCTCGCGCCAGTCGCTGACGACCGAGCCCGGGCCGGCCGCGTCGCGGATCGCGGCCGTCAGTTCGCCCACACGATCCGGGTCATCCAGCTTGATCTCGATGGCGTCCCACACCCCTTCCTTGCCGAAGAACAGCTGCTGCTGCTCCAGCGGCATGAACAGGAAGGCGCGGTCGAAATCGGCCGTGCCCGAGCGGAACAGACCGCCGACGAAATAGGTCTTCTCAAGCCCGCCCAGATTGCCGAAGGCGCTGTCGGCGCCGGTGGGCGAATAGAGGGTGACGGGATCGCCGACCCGCAGGCCCAGGGAATTGGCCAGGGCCGCGCCCATCAGGATGCGGTCGCCGCCGTAGGCGCCCTTGCCGAAGTTCGCCCGCTCCTGAGGCGTCAGGCTGTCGAAGACGTATTGGGTGGTGGCCAAGTCCTGGGGCCGCACGCCGCGCACCATGGCGCCCGTGGTGAAGTTGCCGACCCGGACCAGGCTCTGGCTCTCGTTCAGCGGGGTGACGCTGGCCACGCCCGGGACCGCTGCGATCCGCTTCAGGGCGGCGTCCCGATCCTCGGCCGTCAGCACCGGCCCCTGGACGTACATATGGCCGTTGAACGACAGCATCCGGCCCAGCAGTTCGGCCCGGAAGCCGGACATGATGCTCATGACGCTGATCAGGACCGCGACGGCCAGCATGATGCCGATGAAGCTGATCACCGCGATTGTGGCGACCCCGCCCTCCTTGCGCTTGGCGCGCAGGTAGCGGACGGCCAGGCCGATCTCCCATGCGGAGAAGGCGCCGGAAGGACGGGACGGCAGGGTCAAGCAGTCAACCTTTCGATGGCTTCGGCGAGGGGGACGGACACCTTCTCGCCGGTGGCGCGGCGCTTCAGCTCGACCACGCCGTCGGCCAGGCCCTTGGGACCGATCGTCAGCTGCCATGGCACGCCGATCAGGTCGGCGGTGGCGAACTTGCCGCCCGGCCGTTCGTCGGTGTCGTCGTACAGCACGTCCTTGCCCAGTTTCTCGAGCTGGGCCACCGCGTCCTCGCAGGCGGCGGAGACGGCGGCGTCATTGGCGCGCAGATTGATCACGACCACGTCGAACGGGGCGACGGCGTCCGGCCAGATGATGCCGCCCTCGTCGTGGCTGGCTTCGATGATGGCGCCCAGCAGGCGCGACACGCCGACGCCGTAGCTGCCCATGTGGACATTGGCGTCCTGACCGTCGGGACCGGCGACGCGGGCCTTCATCGGCGCCGAATATTTCTCGCCGAAGTAGAAGATGTGGCCGACCTCGATGCCGCGCGCCGACAGGCGGTCGCCCTCGGCGGTCTCGGCCTCAAACCGGGCTTCGTCGTGCATTTCCTCGGTCGCCGCGTAGAGCGCGGTTCGCTGATCAACGATTGACTGAAGATCGTCCCAGTCCACGTCCGCGCCCGGCGCCGGCATTTCGACCAGTTTCTTGTCGCAGAAGACGGCGCTCTCGCCCGTCTCGGCCAGGACGATGAACTCGTGGCTCAGGTCGCCGCCGATCGGACCGGTGTCGGCGCGCATCGGCACGGCCTTCAGCCCCATGCGGGCGAAGGTGTTCAGATAGGCCACGAACATGCGGTTATAGGCCTTGCGCGCCGAGGCCTCGTCCACGTCGAAGGAATAGGCGTCCTTCATCAGGAACTCGCGGCCGCGCATGACGCCGAAGCGGGGGCGGCGCTCGTCGCGGAACTTCCACTGGATGTGAAACAGGTTCAGCGGCAGCGACTTGTAGGACTTCACATAGGCCCGGAAGATGTCGGTGATCATCTCCTCGTTGGTCGGCCCGTACAGCAGTTCGCGCTCGTGCCGGTCGGTGATGCGCAGCATCTCGGGGCCATAGGCGTCGTAGCGGCCGCTTTCACGCCACAGGTCCGCCAGTTGCAGGGTCGGCATCAGCAGCTCGACCGCGCCCGCCCTCACCTGCTCCTCGCGGACGATCTGCTCGATCTTGCGCAGCACCTTCAGGCCCAGCGGCAGCCAGGCGTAGATGCCGGCGGCCTCCTGCTTGATCATGCCGGCGCGCAGCATCAGCTGGTGCGAGACAATCTGGGCGTCCGAAGGGGCTTCCTTCAGCGTGGGCAGGAAAAAGCGCGACAGGCGCATGATGGGGAATCCTAGGCGTAGAGACAGACCAAGGCTTTAGCCGCTGGACCGGGGCGAAAGCTAGGCCGGGATGGCGTTTAGAGAGCCGGGGCGCGCGAGAAGTCCGGCAGGGGCAGCCAGCCGGTGAAGATCAGCACCATGACGAAAGCCCAGACGATCCCCGACACCCAGGTGGTGGTGATGAATTTGCGCTTCAGGTTCGGCGTGGTCGGGGCGCCCCATTGGGCGCCGTCGGTCGGCGGAGTATGGGTCTCGCGCGAGGTTCCCAGCGGCAGGACCGCGAACAGCACCGTCCACCAGACGATGATGTAGATGCCGAACATGGTGGCGGGGCCGATGGGCATGAAACCTCCTGTCGGAACTTTGGCGTCCGGTTGAAACCGGTCTAGAGGATCAGCCTCCCCACGACGAGTCCCCGCCATGCCGCAGATCACCCTGGAATACACCCGCCACCTGGCCGACGCCGACTGGACCCCGATCGCGCTGGAGATCCACCAGGCCGCCGTCGAGATCGCCGGCGCCGCCCTGTCGGCCTGCAAGACCCGGCTGATCGCCCTGGATCATGTCGTCATCGCCGACGACGCGCCCGAGACCGCCATGCTGGCCTGCCGCATCGGCCTGATGCTGGGCCGCACGCCGGAGCAGAAGAGCGCCCTGAGCGAACGGGTGCTGGAGATACTGACCGCGGCCCTGGCCGGCGTCACGCGCAAGGTCGAGGTCTCGGCCGAGGTGTTCGAGCTGAACGAGACCTATCGCAAGGTCACGCTGGGCTGAGGCGCGCCCTCAGGGGTGCGGGCGGCCCACGCCGTAGCGGGCCGCCAGATAGGGGGCGATGGCGTGGTCCTGGAGGAAGCGACGGCCGGTGGTTTCGCTGACCTGGGCCTCGGGCCAGTCCAGTTCGCCGTCCAGGATCAGGATCGGGCAGCTCTGATGCGCCTCGCCGACCTCGGCGACGACCGGGGCGCGCGGCCGGGGGTGGTCCAGATAGACCACCTCAAGCGCCTCCCGCAGCTGGGGATAGAAGGCCAGGACGCCCTCGATATAGGCGCCGGGCGGACAGAACCAGGGCCCGCCCTGATCGTCGTGCCAGTCGGGGTTCAGCAGGAAGAGTCGTTCGGCCATGAGCGCGATATAGATCGGCTCATGACCGAAGCGCCAGAGGGAGGCGCCGTCAGACTCGCAGGACGACCGTCTCGACGATGGGACGGCGATCCCAGATCTGCTGGCTGGCCTTCTTCAACACGCGGGCGACGGCCTGTTCGATGACCAGTTCGTCCTCCAGAGCCTCGCCCTTCAGGCTCTTGACCACCTGCTCGACCCGCTCGGCCAGATTGTCCAGGGCGTCGCCCAGAGGCGTGGCGGTGTCGCCCGGCAGGCCGACGCTGCGGATGTCGATGTCGCTGACGATCCGGCCGCGCTTGTCCAGGGCGAAGCTGACGATCAGCACCCCGTTGGTCGAGGCGTGGCGACGCTCCTTCAGGGCCTCGCCCTGTTCGGTCACCAGCATGCCGCCGTCGACATAGAGCCGGCCGTTCGGCACTTCGTCGATGATCTGGGCCGGACCGGGGGCCAGACGGACCATGTCGCCGTTGCGCGGGGTCACCGTCTCCTTGACCCCGACCTCCTTGGCCAGGTTGGCGTGTTCCAGCAGGAAGCGGCGCACCCCGTGGGTCGGAACCGCGATCTGCGGCCGGACCCATTCGTACATCTGCTTCAGCTCGTCGCGGCACGGGTGGCCGGAGACGTGG
Organism: Caulobacterales bacterium RIFOXYB1_FULL_67_16; assembly: GCA_001796045.1. GTDB lineage: Bacteria > Pseudomonadota > Alphaproteobacteria > Caulobacterales > Caulobacteraceae > Brevundimonas. The sequence goes on from MGLN01000034.1 coordinate 7,134, forward strand.
ATGCCGGGGTGATCCTTCTCGGTGTAGAGGCGCACGCCCCGGTCCGCGAGACGGTCCTGCAGATTGCCGATGGCCAGTTCGTTGCCGGGGATCTGGCGCGACGAGAAGATGCAGTGGTCGCCCAGGCCCAGTTTCACGACGGGGTGCGTGCCGTCGGCGACGCGCGACAGGGCCGCCCTCGCCTCGCCCTGGCTGCCGGTGCACAGGTACAGGATCTGGTCGGCGGGCCAGACGCGGGCTTCCTCGTCCGACAGGAAGGGCTTCACGTCCTGCAGCATGCCGACGTGTTTGGCGGCGGCGGTGATCCGGTGCATCGACCGGCCCGCCAGGGCGACGCGGCGGCCGCAGGCCTCGGCGGCGCGGATGACGCTGTCCATCCGCGCGACGTTGGAGGCGAAGCATCCGACGGCGACCCGGCCCTTCAAAGTCGAGATCAG
>MGLN01000034.1:7652-8727 GCA_001796045.1 Caulobacterales bacterium RIFOXYB1_FULL_67_16
CGGTCTTGGTCCCGATGACCGGTTGGTCGTCGATCTTCCAGTCGCCGGTGTGGAACACCAGGCCCAGAGGGGTGTCGATGGCCAGGCCGCTGGGCTCGGCGATCGAGTGGGTCATATTGACGAAGGTGACGCCGAACGAGCCTATGTCGACGGTTCCGCCCAGCGGCACCTCGATCAGTTCGACCTCGTCCAGAATGCCGCGCTCGCGTAGCTTGTCGCGGATCAGATAGGCGGTGAAGGGCGTGGCGTAGACCGGCGCCTTCAGGCGCGGCCACAGCCAGCCCAGGGCGCCGATATGGTCTTCGTGCGCATGGGTCAGGACGATGCCCTTGATCGTCTCCCCTTCCAGATAGGTGGGGTCCGGCACGATCACGTCCACGCCGGGCGTCGACAGATCGCCGAAGGTGACGCCGACGTCGACGATCAGCCATTCACGATCAGCCTCTGGCCCGAAGCCATAGGCGTTGAGGTTCATACCGACCTCGTCCGAGCCGCCCAGCGGCAGGAAAACGAGTTCGTCTTGGGTTTGCTTTTTCATTCAGTCCGTCAAATGGGCGTTACGACGCCAGATTTCGAGGAGGCCGCGGATAGTCAGGTCGGGATCGAAGTGATCGATGCTGTCGGTCGCGCCTTCGAACAGGCTGGCGACCCCGCCGGTTCCAATGACGGTCATGGGCCGCGCCCATTCCGCCTTGATGCGCGCGACAAGGCCTTCGATCAATGAAATATAGCCCCAGAAGACGCCGGACTGCATGGCCTCGACCGTGCCCTTGCCGATGACGTGTTCGGGTTTCTGTATGGCGATGCGCGGCAGTTTGGCCGCCGCCTCGTGCAGGGCCTGGAGCGACAGATTGATGCCCGGCGCGATCAGGCCGCCCTCGAAGGCGCCGTCGGCGGCGACGATGTCGAAGGTGGTGGCCGTGCCGCTGTCGATCACGATCAGGTCGCCCGGATAGACCAGCTTGGCCCCTATCGCATTGACCAGCCGGTCGGCGCCGGCTTCGCTGGGCTTGGCGATGCGGACGTCGATGCCCAGTTCGGCGTTCTCGCCGATCACCAGGGGTTCAATGTTCAG
>MGLN01000034.1:8749-8919 GCA_001796045.1 Caulobacterales bacterium RIFOXYB1_FULL_67_16
AGATTGAAGATCGACTGGGGCACCACGCTGGAGATGATGCAGCCGGTCAGGGCGGCGAACTCAAGCCCCTTCATGACCATCAGCTGGTTCAGCCAGACGGCGTATTCGTCGGCGGTGCGGCTGGCTTCGGTGGCGGCGCGCCACTGGGCGATCCAGTCCGAACCGTCGTG
>MGLN01000035.1:0-14031 GCA_001796045.1 Caulobacterales bacterium RIFOXYB1_FULL_67_16
GTCAAAAGCGAAGAGGTCGGCGGCCATTCACATAGTCTGAGGCGATTCGGGGCCGGTTCTGGTAGGCCCGTGAAGCCGGTCGGGCAAGCGGCGGTCGCACCGGAAGCGGATCGAAGGTCACGGCGCGGCTCAGAATCGCCAGCATCAGCACCCAGGGCAGGTTGGCGTGGGTCAGAAGCACGCTCTCGGACAGGCTGAGCACGAAGAAGCCGGTCATATAGCCCAGGCTCCAGAAGCCCTCGCGCGCGCCCATGCCGTTGAGGCGGGCCAGGACCAGGACGGCGGCCGTCAGCATGAGGATCCCGACCGCCACGGCGCCGGGCCAGCCCAGCTGGACCAGAAGGTCGATCCAGCCGTTGTGGGCGGAGGGCACGGGCCACTGGGTCTCGAGCCGGATCTCGCGGGCCGGGATGGAGTCCTTGCCCCAGAAGGCGCTGAAGCCGTAGCCGGTCCAGGGGCGGTCGGCGACCTTGCGCATCAGGGCGTCCCAGATCAGGGTCCGGCCGGTCAGGGACGGGTCCTTGCCCAGGGCCTCGAGAATGACGGCGGACTGGGTGTTCCAGACCCAGGCGCCGACGGCGGCCAGCACCACCCCCAGCCAGACGGCCGCCACGGTGACGGCCGCGCCCCCCTGTTTCAGCGTCCACCAGCCCCCGACCATGCCGACGCCCAGCATCCAGCACAGAAGCGAGGTCTTGGACTGGGTGGCCACGACAAGGAGCGTCGTCAGGGCGAAGGCCAGCAGGGCGACCCAGGGCCTGCGGCCGTTCTGCGACAGGTTGTCGGCGGCGAGACAGGCGGCGGCGGAGACGGCGCCGACGACCATGACCAGGCCCATCTGGTTCTTCTCGTACCACAGGCCGCGCCACAGGCCGGCGTTGTCGGTCTGGTGCACCCCGATGCGGGGAAAGAGGAAGACCATGATCAGACTGCCGACCGCCATGACCAGGCCCGTGTGCATCAGGACGCGCGGCAGGGCGACGCCGCGGAAGACGGCGCCCAGATAGACGGCGAAGGCGCTGTTGATCGCCAGGGCGATGACGCGCCGGTCGGTGACGCCGGGGTCGATGGACCAGTATTGCGACACATAGGCCAGACCGACCAGGCCGCCGACCATCAGCCAGGCCGGCCAGGCGCGGATCACCTGTTCGAAGCGGAACAGGATCAGGCCCAGGGTGACGGCGTAGACGGGCAGCCAGATCAGGCGAAGCACCGGGGTCTCGCCCTGGTCAGGCGCCAGGACCGGGGCGATCAGGGCGCCGGTCAGCATGAAGACGACGAAGCCCGCCGCCCATTGCTCCCAGGCGGGCGGGGCGTCCGAATCATCGAACTGGACGGGCGAGGCGTGCACGGGCGGACTGTCGCCCCGGCCGCTTAAGGAAGGGTGAGCGCGGCGCGGAAGGCGGCGAAGCCCTGTTCCAGGTCGGCGATCAGGTCGGCGGGGTCTTCGAGGCCGATATGGAGGCGGATCAGTTCGCCCTCCAGGGTCGGGGGGCGGTCGCGATAGGCCATCTGGTGGGTCTCGTGGGTGATCAGGCTTTCGAACCCGCCCCAGGAATAGCCCATGCCGAACAGGGCGAGGGCGTCGAGGAAGGCGCGGGCGGCGGCCTCGGTCCCGCCCTTCAGCACCACGCCCATGAGGGAGGCGGCGCCGGTGAAGTCCCGCTTCCAGAGATCATGGCCGACCGAACCGGGCAGGGGCGGATAGAGGACGCGGGCGACCTCGGGCCGCGCCTGAAGCCATTCGGCGACGATCAGGCCTGATCGCCCCTGTTCAGCATAGCGGAGCGGCAGGGTGCGCAGGCCCCGCAGCGCCAGCCAGGCGTCGTCGGGCGAGACGTGCCAGCCCAGATCCTCGATCGTATCGGCGACGGCGCGCAAACAGTTGCGGTCGTTGGCCGCTATCCCGCCCATCAGGACGTCGGAATGGCCAGAGACATATTTGGTCAGGGCCTGGACGCTGAGGTCGACGCCGTGGGCCAGGGGCTTGAAGGCCAGACCCGCGCCCCAGGTATTGTCGATCAGGGTCAGGACGCCGCGTTCGCGACAAGCCGAAGCGACGGCGGCCACGTCGATCATCTCGAAGGTCAGGGAGGCGGGGGATTCCATCAGGACCAGACGGGTGCGCTCGCCGAGGGCGGAGATCAGGCCCGCCGCATCCGTGTCGGCGGGCAGGAAACGGGTCGTGACCCCGCGCGCGGCCTGATAGCGGGACAGGAACCGACGGGAGGGGCCGTAGATCGCGTCGGTGGCGATCACCTCGTCGCCCGGCCGGGTCAGGGCCAGGAGGGGCACGGTGACGGCGGCGAGGCCGGAGGGGACGATGAAGGCGTCGGCGGCGCCCTCCAGATCGGCGAGGGCGGCGCGCAGCTGACGCGCGGCCGTTCCGCCGTCGAGGCCGTAGGTGGGGCCGTCGGCGTCGTCGCGCATGGTCTCGGCCCGGTCGCTGAGCATGGTCGAGGCGCGTTCCACGGGCGGATTGACCGGCCGGCGCCCCTGACCCCGGCGGGTGGCGGACGAGATCAGGCGGGTGCGGTCCGAATGCGGCGACATGGCCTCTCCGATGGGTTGCGGATCAGGGCCTAAAGGCCTCTAAAGTCAGCGGGGCGCAAGCGGCGGAGGAGACGAAGGCGATGCGGATCCTGATGATCGGAGCTTTGGCGGCGACGCTGCTGGCGGCCGGGTGCGGGCGCCGCGAGGCGGATCCTGCGCCGGAGGTCGAGACCCCGAGCCCGACCGCCACGGCCGCAACGGAACGCCCCGACAGCCCGACACTGGCGGCCGTCAAACGACGGGGCCGGCTGAACTGCGGGGTGCATCAGGGTCTGGTCGGCTTTGCCTATACCGACAATCGCGGCCAGTGGCGGGGGTTCGACGCCGACTTCTGTCGCGCCATGGCGGCGGCCATCTTCGGCGATGCCAACGCGGTGCGGTTCGTGCCCCTGTCGGCCTCTGACCGGTTCGCGGCCCTGAACGAGGGGCGGGTCGACGTTCTGTGGCGCAATTCGTCCTGGACGATGAGCCGTGACGCGGGCGAGGGCTTCGTCTTCGCCGGGATCAATTATTACGACGGTCAGGGCTTCCTGGTGCGACGGGCGCTGAGCCTGGCCAGCGCCACCGAGCTGAACGGCGCCAGGATCTGCGTCCAGGCCGGATCGACGGCTCAGGCCAACGCCGACGACTTCTTCCGCTCGCGCGGCATCGCCTATCGGCCCGTGGTCCTGGAGACCGAGGAGGCGGCGCGCGACGCCTACGCCCGCGAGGACTGCGACGCCTTCAGCGCCGACATCTCGGCGCTGGCGGCGGCCCGGACCGTTCTGGCCGATTCCCAGGCGCACACGATATTGTCAGACGTGGTGTCCAAGGAGCCCCTGGGCCCGGTCGTCAAGGCGGGGGACGAGCGCTGGACGTCCGTGGTGCGCTGGACCCTGAATGCGGTGATCCTGGCCGAAGAATTGGGCGTGACTCGCGAGAACGCCGAGGCCCTGAGCGAAAACTCGAACGACCCGCGCATCAAGCGTTTGCTGGGCGCGGAGGGCGACTATGGCGCCATGCTGGGCCTTTCGGACGACTGGGCCAAGGAGGCCATCCTGGCTGTCGGCAATTATGGCCAGATCTTCGATCGGAATCTGGGGTCGCAGTCGCCGCTCGACCTGGCGCGGGGTTTGAACGCCCAGTGGAACGCGCGGCCGGCCGGCTTGATCTATGGTCTGCCGATCCGATAAGCGGCTGAGCTTGCATCCTATCCTGGGGGACAGATGACCGAGACCAAACGCGGGGGCATAGCCCTTCACTGGCTGATGCTGCTCGGCTTCGCCGTCGGCCTGGGCGGAGGCCTGTGGGTCAATCTGACCCTGGGGGCCGATACGGCCTGGGTGGTGTGGGTCACCGACAATATCACCGGACCGGCGGGTCAGATCTTCCTGCGCCTGCTCTTCATGATGGTCATTCCCCTGCTGTTCTCGGCCCTGGTGATCGGGGTCGCCGAGATGGGCGATCTGAACGCGCTGGGACGTGCGGGGATCAAGACCCTGCTGCTGACCATACTGGTGTCGGGCATCGCCGTGGCGATCGGCCTGGCCATGGTCAATCTGCTTCAGCCGGGCCGGGGCGTCGATCCGGCCATGGCGCAGCAACTGCTGGAGCAGGGCCGCGACGGCGCCGCCGGAATCGTCGAAAAGGCGCCCGACAGCATTCAGCTGGGCGACTTCTTCCTGGACCTGGTGCCGTCCAACGCCGTGACGGCGGCGGCTGAGAACCAGATCCTGCCCCTGATGGTCTTCGCCCTGTTCTTCGGCATCGGCTTGGTCATGGCCAAGAGCCCCGCGACCGATCGCCTGCAAGAGGTGATCGAGGGGATCTTCGAAGTGACGATGAAGCTGATCAACCTGTTCATCAAACTGGCGCCCTTCGCCATCGCCTGCCTGATGTTCAACCTGGCCGCCCTGTTCGGCTGGGATCTGCTGGTGCGCCTGGCGGCCTTCGTCGGGGTGGCGGTGGGGGCCATGGCGATCCACATGTTCGTGGTCTATCCGCTGGTCGTGTGGATTCTGGGCGGACGCTCGCCCTTCGCCTTCTTCCGCGCCGTGCGCGAGCCCATGGTGGTGGCCTTCTCGACGGCCTCGTCCAACGCCTCGCTGCCGGTGTCGCTGAAGGCGGCCGAGCAGAACCTGAAACTGCCCAAGAAGATCGCCCGTTTCGTGCTGACGGTCGGCGCCACCGCCAACCAGAACGGCACGGCCCTGTTCGAGGGGGTGACGGTGCTGTTCCTGGCCCAGTTCTTCAACATCGAGCTGAGCATCACCCAGCAGGTCGTGGTGATGCTGGTCTGCATCCTGGGCGGGATCGGCACGGCCGGGGTGCCGGCGGGCTCGCTGCCGGTGGTGGCCATGATCCTGGTCATGGTGAAGGTGCCGCCGGAGGGTATCGGCCTGATCCTGGGCGTCGACCGTTTCCTGGACATGTGCCGCACGACGCTGAACGTCACCGGCGACCTGGTTCTGGCCACCGTCGTCTCGCGCGGCGAGAAGGACGACGAGGTCGAGCCGGCCGTCGTCAGCCCGACTCCGCCGCCGATCCTGGCCTGATCCGCGTCAGGCCGCGCTGACGACGGGGGTGTCGGTGCGAGATCCCCATTCGGCCCAGGAGCCGTCGTAGAGGCGCGAAGGCACGTCGAGCACCGTCAGGGCCAAGGTCAGGATGGCGGCGGTCACGCCGGAGCCGCAGCTGGTGATGACGGGCCGGTCGAGGTCCAGTCCGACTTCGCGAAAGCGGGCGCGCAGGGCCTCCGGCTCCAGCAGCCGGCCGTCGTCGCCGATCAGGGTCGCGAAGGGCAGGTTCAGCGCGCCCGGCATATGGCCTGAGCGGAGGCCGGCGCGGGGTTCCGCCGCCTGACCTGCGAAACGGGCCGCCGGACGCGCATCCAGGATCTGCGCCTCGCCGGTCAGGGCCGCCAAGACGGTGGGCAGGTCGGCGACCGCATCGCCCCGGCGTGAGGCGGAGAACGACGCCGGGGCCGGGGCCGGAGCGGGGCCGGAGACCACCGGCCGGCCCTCGGCCCGCCAGAGCGGCAGGCCCCCGTCCAGGACGCGGACGTTCGTCGCCCCCATCAGCCGGAAGGTCCACCAGACGCGCGGGGCCGACCTTAGGCCGAGCGTGTCATAGATGATGATGGTGTCCATGTCGGCGACGCCCAGGGCGCTGACCGCCTCGGCGAAGGCGTCCGGGGTCGGCAGCATGTGCGGAAGGTCCGACCCGTGGTCCGAGATCGCCTCAAGGTCGAAAAAGACGGCGCCGGGCAGCCGGGCCTGATCGAAGTCCGCCAGGGGGTCTCGGCCGTCCAGATGCCATGAGCCGTCGACGATCCGGAGGGTCGGATCCTCCAACAGGGCGGCGAGGTCTGCGGTCGAGATCAAAGGGGAGGCGGACTGGATCATGCCGCCAACCTAATGTCAGGCGCGGTCCAGCACCAGTTGCACCACGTCGGTCCGGCGCGACCGGAAGCCGGCCTCGCAATAGGCCAGATAGAAGCGCCACAGGCGGCGGAACCGCTCGTCGAAGCCGGCGATGCGGCGGATGTCGGACCAGGCGGTCTGGAAGCGTTCGTCCCACTGCTTCAACGTCTCGGCATAGTCGAGGCCGAAGCGTTCGATGGGGCCCCAGTTCAGGCCGGCGGCGGCGACGACCGGCTTCAGCCGCTCTTCCGACGGCAGCATGCCGCCGGGGAAGACGTATTTCTGAATGAAGTCGGTGCGGGCGTTGTATTCGTCGAACAGGGGCTCCTGGATGGTGATGATCTGAAGCCCCGCGCGGCCGCCGGGATTCAGCACCTCATGGATCTTGCCGAAATAGGTCGGCCAGTATTCCATGCCCACCGCCTCGAACATTTCGATGGAGGCGACGCGGTCGAAGCGGCCCTGGACGTCGCGATAGTCCATCAGGTCGATCGTCGCGCGGTCCGACAGGCCGGCGTTGAACAGACGTTGGCGGGCGAAGTCGTGCTGTTCCTTCGAGATGGTCAGGCCGGTGACCTGGGCGCCGATCTCGCGGGCGGCGAACTCGGCGAAGCCGCCCCAGCCGCAGCCGATCTCCAGCACCGACATGCCGGGTTTCAGGTCCATCATCCGGGCCAGGGCGGCGTATTTGGCGCGCTGGGCCTGCTCCAGCGAGCGGTCGGCGCCGTCGAACCGGGCCGAGGAATAGGTCATCGACCGGTCCAGCCACGACCCGTAGAAGGCGTTGCCCAGGTCGTAATGGGCGTGGATGTTCTTTTTCGAGCCGGTCTTGCTGTTGCGGTTGCGTCGGTGGGCCAGCCAGTTGACCGCCATCATAAGCCAATTGCCGTCGAACAGGCGGCGGATGTGGTCGTAGTTCTCGACCAGGGTCTCCAGCAGGGCGGCCAGATGCGGGCTGTCCCATTCGCCGGCCATATAGGCCTCGGCGAAGCCAATGTCGCCGGCGGCCAGGACGCGGCGGGCGAAGCGATAGTCCTTGACCTCGAGCACGCCGCTGGGGCCGGGCCGGGCGCCCTCCAGCACATGGGTTTCGCCGTTCGGGAGATGGACCGTCAGCCGGCCGAAGGTCCAGTTCGACGCCAGCAGACGCAGCAGCATGGCGAAGACGCGCGGGGTGCGGGCAGCGGCGGCCTCGATGTCCAGGGTGGCGACAGTCATGCGGATACCTCTCTGTTCGTCGTCGGCTTTGGCGTCGGCGGTCTGGGCGTCATCGGTCATGGCCGGCTGGCAAGTCGCGGCCCGACACCGTCTTCAAGGCGTCGAGGGCGCGCGCGCGCGCCTGGGCATGATCCAAGATAGGTCGGGGATAGTCCTTGCCAAGACGCAATCCGGCGTCGCGCAGGACTTCGGGCGGGGCGGTCCAGGGCGCGTGGAGCCAGCGGTCGGGCAGGCGGCGCAGCTCGGGAACCCAGCGGCGGACATAGGCGCCGTCGGCGTCGAACTTCTCGCCCTGGCCTATGGGATTGAAGATGCGGAAATAGGGGGCGGCGTCGGCGCCCGAGCCCGCGACCCACTGCCAGTTCTGCACATTGCTGGCTAGGTCGGCGTCGACCAGGGTGTCCCAGAACCAGGCCTCGCCCTCGCGCCAGTCGATCAGCAGATGTTTGACCAGGAAGGAGGCCGCGACCATCCGCACCCGGTTGTGCATCCAGCCGGTCGTCCACAGTTGACGCATGCCGGCGTCGACCAAGGGATAGCCGGTGCGGCCGCGCTTCCAGGCCTCCAGGCCCTCGGGATCGTTTCGCCAGGGCATGGACTCGTATTCCAGGCGGAAGGCGCGGTCGACGATCGTCGGGAAATGGTGGAGCAGATGGGCCGAGAATTCGCGCCAGCCCAGTTCTGAGACGAACTTGGCCGCCTCGGCCGCCGACGCCGCCTCGCGGGCGCGCTGGGCCGCCCGCCAGGGGCTGATCTCGCCCCAGTGCAGGTGGGGCGACAGGCGGCTGGTGGACGGCAGGCCGGGGCGGTCGCGGTCGGCGGCGTAGGTTTTCGCGCCGCGCGCCAGGAAGTCGGACAGGGCCGCCGCGGCGCCGGCCTCGCCCGGCGTCCAGTCGAAGCCTTTAGACCAGTCGGGCCGGGTCGGGTGCAGGGCCCAGTCGTCCACGACCTCGCTCGCGACCTCGGCCGGGGTCTCGATCCGGCGCGGTCCGGTCGTGTGCGGCGGCGGCTCGGCGCTCGCCAGAAGGGCCTTCATGAAGGGGGGGAAGACCCTGTAGGGGGCGTCGGAGCCGTTCAGCACGGCGCCGGGCCGCGCCAGGAGCGACCCGTTGAAGCCCCGGCATTCGACGCCGTCCGACTTCAGCTCATGGGCGATCTCGGCGTCGCGGGCGAAGGCGGCGGGTTCGAACAGCCGGTTCATGAAGACGGCGTCGGCGCCGGTCTCCTCGATCAGGCTGCGAAGCTGGATCAGCGAATCGCCGCGGCGCAGTATCAGTCGGGCACCCCGCTCGCGCAGCGAAGCGTCGAGGGCGCGCAGGGACTTGTCCAGCCACCACAGGGAGGCGGCGCCCGTCGGACGGTCCGGGTCGCGGTCAAGGATGAAGACCGGTAGGATCGGACGGCCCGTCGCGGCGGCCTGGTTCAGGGCGGGATTGTCGTTCAGGCGCAGGTCGCGGCGAAACCAAAGGACGACAGGCTTGACGGCCACGCAGGCGACTCCATGAAAACTTGCGTCTGCGGCGAATGCACGCCACCTGATGGCCTCATAGATGCGGCAAAGGCCGCGCCCATAAAGCCTGACTATCGAAAGAGCCGCCCCGTGAGCCGACCCAACGCTGTCATTACGTTGTCCGAAGGTCGTCGGACGCCTGTCGTCATCGGCGGCGGCGCCCGAATCGTCTTCATCGCCGGTCCCTGCCAGATGGAGAGCCGTCAGCACGCGCTGGAGACGGCCCATGCGCTGAAGGAAATCGGCGAGCGTCTGAAGGTCGGCATCATCTACAAGACCAGTTTCGACAAGGCGAACCGCACCAGCGCAACTGCGGCGCGGGGGATCGGCCTTAAGGACTCCCTGCCGATCTTCGCCGAGATCCGCGAGGTCACGGGCCTGCCGACCCTGACCGACGTCCATTCCGAGGCCCAGTGCGGACCCGTCGGCGAGGTGGTCGACGTGCTGCAGATCCCGGCCTTCCTGAGCCGTCAGACCGACCTGCTGCTGGCCGCCGCCGCGACCGGCAAGGCGATCAACATCAAGAAGGGCCAGTTCCTGGCGCCTTGGGACATGAAGAACGTCATCGCCAAGGTGGTCGGCGCCGGCAATCCGAACGTCATGGCCTGCGAACGGGGCGCCAGCTTCGGCTACAACACCCTGGTCAGCGACATGCGCGCCCTGCCGGTGCTGCGCGAGATCGGCTGCCCGGTCGTGTTCGACGCGACCCACAGCGTGCAGCAGCCGGGCGGGCAGGGCACGTCCTCGGGCGGTCAGCGCGAGTTCGTGCCGGTTCTGGCCCGCGCCGCCGTCTCGGTCGGCGTGGACGCGGTCTTCATGGAGACTCACCCGGACCCCGACAACGCCCCGTCGGACGGCCCCAACATGGTGCCGCTGGACCAGTTCGAGGCCCTGGCGGCCCAGCTGATCGCCTTCGACGACCTGGCCATCCAGATCGGGGCCAAGGCGCCGGTGGCGCAGGCCGCCTGAATCCTCTAGGTCGGGCGCATGTCTGACACCCTCGATCTGGGCGCCCTGCAGAAGCTGCTGGAGCGCGTGCGCGGTCTGAAGACGGCCTGCGTCGGCGACCTGATGCTGGACCGCTATGTCTATGGCGAGGTCAGCCGCATCTCGCCCGAGGCGCCGATCCCGGTGCTGCGCACGCGCCGGACCACGGCCATGCCCGGCGGGGTCGGCAATGTGGCGCGCAATGTCGCGGCCCTTGGCGGGACGGCGCATCTGGGAGCCGTGACGGGCGAGGACGCGGCGGGCGCAGAGCTGCGCGACCTGATCGCGGCCGAGGATCGCATCGTCGACTTCATCGCCCGCCCCGCCGGCGCCGCCACCATCGTCAAGACCCGCTTCGTGGCGGCCGGCCAGCAGCTGCTGCGGATGGACGAGGAGGAGGCGCCCACACCTCTGACAGAATCTGACGCCTTTTCAGACGTTTCGGCCATTCTCTTGTCGGACTATGCCAAAGGGGTGGTCGGCGAGGCCCTGATCGCTGCCGCGCTGAAGGCGGGCCGCGAGACGGGCGCGCCGGTCATCGTCGATCCCAAGGGGCGGGATTTCGCCCGATATGGCGCGGTGGACGTGATCAAGCCGAACGCGTCGGAGCTGGCCGGGGCCACCGGCCTGCCGGTCGAGACCGACGCCGAGGTCGAGGCGGCTCTGGCGGCCCTGTTGGCGGCGACCACGGCCAAGGCCGTCATCGTCACGCGCGCGGGCAAGGGCATGAGCCTGGCGCGGCGCGACGGGGCTGTGCGGCATTTTCCCGGCCGGGCGCGCGAGGTGTTCGACGTGTCAGGCGCCGGGGATACGGTGCTGGCGTCGCTGGGCCTGGCCCTGGGCGCGGGGGAGTCGCTGGAGACGGCGGTGCAGTTCGCCATCCTGGCCTCGGGCGTGGTGGTCGGCAAGGCCGGGACGGCCGTGGTCACGCCGTCCGAACTGATCGAGGCGGAGCTGAGCCAGCACGCGGTCGCGGCACAGGCCAAGGTGACGCCGCTGGACGAGCTGGCCGCCGAGGTCGAGGCCTGGCGCCGACAGGGGCTGAAGGTCGGCTTCACTAACGGCTGTTTCGACATTCTGCACCGGGGCCATGTGGCCTATCTGGCCCAGGCGCGCGGCTGGTGCGACCGGCTGGTGGTGGCGCTGAACACCGATGCCTCGGTCAAGCGGCTGAAGGGCGAGGGCCGACCGGTCAATGATCTGGACAGTCGCGCCGTGGTGATTGGCGGACTGAGCAGCGTGGACCGGGTGACCTCGTTTGACGACCCCACCCCCATCGCCCTGATCGAGCGGCTGCGGCCCGATGTTCTGATCAAGGGGTCGGACTATACACGCGAAGGCGTGGTCGGCGGTGACCTGGTGGAGAGCTGGGGCGGCGTGGTGCGGCTGGCCGATTTCAAGGATGGGTATTCGACGACCCGGACGATCGAGAAGATGACGGGAAGCGCGCAATGACGCCCAGAATGATCGTGGTGACCGGCGGCGCCGGCTTCATCGGCTCCAATATCGTGGCGCGGCTGACGGCCGAGACGGCCTATGACGTGGCGGTCTGCGATCGGCTGGAGACGGCCGACCTGGCCAAGTGGAAGAACCTGGCCAAGCATTCCATCGCCGACTTCTGGGCACCCGAGGAGATGTTCGAGCAGCTGGAGCGCCACGCCGAACGGATCGAGGCCGTGGTCCATATGGGCGCGATCTCCTCGACGACCGAGCCGGACGCCGACCTCATCCTGCGCACCAACTTCACCCTGTCGCGGGATCTGTGGGACTGGTGCGCGATCCGCAATGTGCGGATGATCTACGCCTCGTCGGCGGCGACCTACGGCGACGGAGAAACGGGGTTCAATGACGACGACGATGCGGAGTCCCTGTCGCAGCTGAGGCCGCTAAACGCATACGGCTATTCGAAAATGCTGTTCGACCAGTATGCGGTGCGTCAGGCGGATCGCGGCCAGGCGCCGCCCCAGTGGGCGGGGCTGAAATTCTTCAACGTCTATGGCCCCAACGAGGGGCACAAGGGCGGGATGAAATCGGTCGTGGCCCAGATCTGGCCCAAGGTGGCGGCCGGCGAGACCGTGAGCCTGTTCCGCTCGCACAATCCGAACTATCCGGACGGGGGCCAGCTGCGCGACTTCGTCTATGTGGACGACGTGGTCGACATCATTGAATTCCTGCTGCAGTCGCCGGACGTCTCGGGGATCTTCAATGCCGGATCGGGTCAGGCGCGATCGTTCGACGATCTGGCCAAGGCCACCTTCGCCGCCGCCGGCAAGGCGCCGTCGATCCAGTATGTCGACATGCCCGAGGCGATCCGCGACCGGTACCAGTATTTTACAGAAGCCCGGATGGACCGCATCCGCGCCGCCGGGTTCGAGGGTCAGTCCACCCCCCTGGAAGAGGGCGTGCGTCGCTACGTCCAGGACTTCCTGGCCAAGCCCGATCAATACAGATGAGGCGGCTGACCGTCCGGCAGTGGATCGGCTACACCGGGTTCTTCCTGGTGTTCCTGCTGACCGCCGCTGTGGCGGTGTGGCGCGGCGACATCCTGCGCGCCGGCCTGGACCCCCAGGTGCCGTTCCAGACCTACGATCCGCCGCCGGCGCCGGATTACGCCGACCCCAAGGCATGGGCGTTGTGGAACGCAAGGGCGCCGGGGGCGGGCCAGGCCAACGTCTTCTTCCTCCATTCGACCACCTTCAACGGCGGGCGCGACTGGAACGGGGCGATCGGCGATCCCAAGGCTGACGCCTATCTGTATCGGGTGGTCCTGCCCAACTACGCAGGTCCGTTCGCCCGCGCGGGCGCGGTCAGCGCGCCGCTCTATCGCCAGGCCAGCCTCTATACGCGCCTGACCCTGCGCGACGATGCGCGAGAGGCCCGGGCCTTCGCCTATGGCGACGTGCTGGCCGCCTTCGACGCCTGGCTGGCGCGTCATCCGTCGGGCCCCATCGTCCTGGCCGGCGTGGAGCAGGGCGCCGATCTGCTGGACCGGCTGATCCGCGAGCGGATCGCGCCCGATTCGGCGGTGCGGGACCGGCTCGTCGCGGCCTATCTGATGGACACGATCATTGCGGCCGAGAATCTGCCGGCGTCCATTCCGCCCTGCGCCGACCGAGGCCGGATCCACTGCGTCGTAGCCTGGTCCCAGGTGGGCGACAAGGACGACGGGGCGGCGCGGCGGCGCATGCGGCGGGCCACGGTCTGGGACGCACGGGGGCGGCTGGTCGACCTGGCCGACCGCCCGACGGTCTGCGTGAACCCGGTCATCGGGGGGACGAGCGAGGCCCCGGTTCCGGCGCGGCATCACCGGGGCGCCACCAATGCGACGGGGCTGGAATGGAGCGCGCGGCCGGCCCTGATGGCGCGCGAGGTGGCGACCCAGTGTCGCGAGGGCCTGCTGCGGCACAGCTGGCCCGATCTGGAATCCTTCCGCGAGACCGGCAATTGGGCGGATCGAAGAAAAGCCAGACCATACAATCTTTTTTACGGCGATCTGGAAGCGGATGTTGCGGAGCGGCTAAAGGTCTATGCCGCGACGGACCGGTGAAATCGCACGAACGGCGTCCGGTTTCTATGGCGCGGTTCGCGTCTGGCGCGTAACCTCCTCGCATAGGGAGGTATCCATGGACTTTGTCACCATCTTCGCCGGCGTTCTGCTGTTCCTGGCGATCGCGCTCCTGTTCAGCGTCATCAAGATCGTGCCGCAAGGCCGTGAATTCACTGTCGAAAGGTTCGGCAAGTATACCAAAACCCTGAGCCCCGGCATCGGCTTCCTGACTCCGTTCGTGGAGCGGATCGGCAAGCGGATGAACATGATGGAGCAGGTTCTTGATGTGCCGACCCAGGAGGTCATCACCAAGGACAACGCCATGGTCCGGGTGGACGGCATCGTCTTCATCCAGGTGATGGACGCCGCCCGCGCCGCCTACCGTGTCGACGATCTGCCCTACGCCATTTCTCAGCTGTGCATGACCAATCTGCGCACCGTGGTCGGGTCGATGGAGCTGGACGAGGTGCTGAGCCAGCGCGACAGCATCAACACCCGGCTGCTGCACGTCATCGACGCGGCGACCGAGCCGTGGGGCGTCAAGGTCAACCGGATCGAGATCAAGGACCTGACCCCGCCGACCGACGTCACCAACGCCATGGCCCGCCAGATGAAGGCCGAGCGCGAGCGCCGCGCCGTGGTCACCGAGGCGGACGGCGAGAAACAGGCCGCCATCACCCGGGCCGAGGGCGCCAAACAGGCGGCCATCCTGGAATCCGAAGGCCGCAAGGAGGCCGCCTTCCGTGACGCCGAGGCGCGCGAACGGGAAGCCGAGGCCGAGGCCCGCGCCACCGCCATGGGGTCGGAGGCTATCG
>MGLN01000035.1:14040-18331 GCA_001796045.1 Caulobacterales bacterium RIFOXYB1_FULL_67_16
AACTATTTCGTGGCGCAGAAATACGTCGAGGCCTTCGCCGAACTGGCTCGCAGCCCGCAGCAGAGGACCGTCATCGTGCCCGCCGAAATGGGCGCCCTGGTCGGCACCATCGCCGGGATCGGCGAGATGGTGAACCTGGCCAAGGGGCAGCAGCAGGAGGCGACGCCGGTCAAGCCTGCGCCCGCGCCGCGTCGTCCGTCCGTTCCGCCCACCGCCTAATCCGGGAGCCTAGGCCATGACTGTCGTCGCCGATCTGTACGCCGCCCAGCCGTTCTGGATCTGGCTGGCCGTCGGGGTCTTGCTGCTGGCTGTCGAAGCCATGTTCTCGACGGAGTGGCTGTTGTGGCCGGCGGTCGCGGCGGGGCTGGTCGCCGTGATGACGGCGGTGGGGGTGCGACTGGGCCTGCCGGGCGAGGTGGCGGTCTTCGCCGTGCTGACGGTCATCGCCACCCTGTTGTCGCGACGGCTGATCCAAAAGGCCAATCCGGACGGTGTTGACATCAATGACCGCGACAGTCGCCTGATTGATCAGCGCGCCCGGGTGGTGGAGGCCTTCGTCGGCGGGCGTGGCCGGGTCTTCGTCTCCGGCGCCGAATGGCCCGCCGTGATCGAGGGCGCGGCGCCTGACGTGGGGCAGGATGTGGTGGTGCGCGGGGTCAGCGGCTCTCTGTTGACGGTCAGTTCGAACTAGCCGCGCCGAAGGTCGGCCACCCCGCGATTCGCCAGCTGGTCGGCGCGCTCGTTCAGTTCATGGCCGGCGTGGCCCTTGACCCAGCGCCATTTGACGTCGTGCTTCAGCCGGGCGGCGTCCAAGCGCTGCCACAGGTCGGCGTTCTTGACCGGCTTCTTGTCGGCGGTCAGCCAGCCGCGCGCCTTCCAGCCGCGCATCCATTCGGTCACGCCCTGCATCACGTATTTGCTGTCGGTGTGCAGTTCGACCTTGCACGGGCGTTTGAGGGCTTCCAGCGCCATGATGGCGGCCATCAGCTCCATGCGGTTGTTGGTCGTATTGGCCTCGCCGCCCCACAATTCCTTTTCGTGACCGCCGCCGGTCTGGAGCAGGGCGCCCCAGCCGCCGGGGCCGGGATTGCCCTTGCAGGCGCCGTCGGTGTGGATGATGACGTGATCGGAGGGACTCATGGTCGCGCAGACCTACAGCCTCCCTTGGCGGGAGGCCATCACTACGCCTATATGCGGAACGAAGAAGAGTGGATGGGATCGATCACCGGTTCCAGCGAGGAGATTTTCCATGGGCGCCATGAGCATCTGGCACTGGGCCTTAGTCATCGTCGTGATCGCCCTGCTGTTCGGCGGTCGCGGCAAGCTGTCCGGCATCATGGGCGACGCCGCCAAGGGCATCCGCGCCTTCAAGGACGGCCTGAAGGACGACGACAAGAAGGACGGCCCGCACGACGGCGTCAGCTCGCTGCCGCGCACCGATGCGGAAAAGGAAGAGCTGAAGCGCTAGTCGTCGTCTGTAAGGGCTGACGCATGGGCGGGCTCGGCCCCGGTATCGGGGGCTTCGAATTAGTGGTGATCGGTCTGGTGGCCCTGCTTGTGGTGGGGCCAAAGGATCTGCCTGTCCTGATGCGTCGCGTCGGCCAGATGGTCGCCAAGGCGCGGGCCATGGCCAACGAGTTCCGCTCCAGCTTCGACGAGATGGCGCGTCAGTCCGAGCTGGACGAGCTGCGCAAGGAGGTCGAGGCGCTGCGGAGCGGGCAGGGGCCCATGTATCCCCTGGGCGCCGAGGCCGACGCGGCCTTCAAGGAAATCAACGCCGGCCTGACCACGCCGACGACGGCTGCCGCCTTGCCCGCCCCCGAGGCGGCCGTGGCGACGCCGGCGGTGGATGAATGGCCGGACACGCCCACTGTGGTCGAGCCGTCGAAGGTCGAGGCCAAGCCCAAGCCGAAACGCGCGGTGTCCAAGACGGTGGGCAAGGCGACTGACAAGGCGGCGACCGCCCCGGCGAAAACCCGCGCTTCGGCCAAGGCCAAGCCTGCGGCGGTCGCGGAGTCCGCTGCGCCCAAGACGCCCGCCAAGCCCCGGACCCCGCGCAAGAAGGCCGCCGAGCTTTGACTTTCTCCGATCGTGACGAGGCCGAGATCGAGGCGTCGCGTGCGCCCCTGATGGATCACCTGATCGAGCTGCGCAACCGGCTGCTGGTCTGTGTGATCGCCTTCGCCCTGGGCTTCATCCTGTGCTTCGCCTTCGCCAACCAGATCCAGATCGCCCTTATCAAGCCCTATCAGGCGGCGGCGGCCATCCATGCGGCGGCCCTGGCCTCGGGCGGTCACGCCAATCCGCTGGAGCTGATCGGCATGATGACGGGCCTGCGCCCCTATCCGCCCGGCACGGCGGGCGTGGTGCAACTGATCGCCACCGCACCGCTGGAACAGCTGTTCACCAAGATGAAGATCGCCGCCTTCGGCGCGGCCGTCGTGACCTTCCCGGTCCTCGCCTGGCAACTGTACCGGTTCGTGGCCCCGGGCCTGTATCGCAACGAGCGGGGGGCCTTCCTGCCCTTCCTGATCGCGGCGCCGGTGATGTTCTGCCTGGGCGGGGCGCTGGTCTATTATGTCATGCTGCCCTTCGTCATGCTGTTCTCCCTGGGCCAGCAGGTGGTCAGCGAGGGCATCTCCGTCGCCCAGACGACGAAAATCTCCGACTATCTCAGTCTGGTGACCTCGCTGCTGCTGGCCTTCGGCCTGTGCTTTCAGCTGCCGGTCGTGACGACCCTGCTGGGACTGGCCGGGCTGATCAATTCCAAGATGATGGCGTCGGGCCGCCGCTACGCCATCGTCGCCGTGGTGGTGGTGGCCGCCGTGGTCACCCCGCCGGACCCGATCAGCCAGCTGATGCTGGCCGTGCCCCTGGTCATCCTCTACGAGGTGTCGATCTGGTGCGTCCGGCTGATCGAGCTGCGCCGCCGCAAGGCGGACGAGGCCGAAGGTCTGGCATAGGGCCTCAGTCCCGCTTCTTGCCCGCCGTATGGTCGACGGGGCAGACCCGCCGCGAGCCCGTCTGCCGGAAGGGCGACAGTCTGAGCTTGGATTGGTGGTCCGCCGGGCCGGGGTGACCCTCCGGATGCAGGCCCCGGTAATAGAGCTTCTGCCACTGGTCGGCCGGCGCCTTGGGCTTGGTGCGCTTGACCCAGTCCTGGAAGGCCAGGCGTGCGGCGCGCCAGGCGTCGAAGGTCTGGAGCAGCTCGGGCTCGTCCTCCATGGGGCGCAGTTCGGGCTTCAGCCGGTCCACCACGCCGCGCGGGGTGGGGAAGAAGAAGCAGAAGGGCTCGTTCGCTTCGAACCGGATCCAGACGTCGGGTCGCGTGAAGCGCCAGTTCATGGTGAAGGTGTAGGGCGACCAGTCGGTCTCGATCACTCCGCCCATGGGCGCGATCCCGTCCTTCATGGCGTTGGGCGGTCCGCCGACCCACAGGTTCCAGCCTTCCGAGGTGCGCATGATGCCGTCGACGTGGAAGGTCAGGGTTCCGCTGCCGAACAGGGAGACGGGGCCGCGTTTCGGATCCGAGCCGGGGTCGAGGACGATCTCGACGGAGCTGGCGTCCACGCCGCCATGCCAGCGCGCCTTGAAGCCGCACGGGCTGAGCATTTCCCAGCCGTGGCTGTTGGCGATGGCCAGGGGCAGGCAGCGATAGGCGAAACTGTCCGGGGTCTCGGTCATCCAGTCGCGCTTGTGCGAGGCCGGGGCCACGCGAGGCTTCCAGCCTTCGCGGACATAGCAGATCAGCTCCGTCTCCGCCGCCCGGACAGGGGCGCCCTGAGGCCGCGCCGGCGCCGAACCCTTCACTCGCTTGATCATGCGGATCCCCCTGAAGACGATCGGCTTATGGCATGGGCCGCGGCGGCATGTAAGGCGGCGGCAATAGCGGCCCATCCGCCAAGGGCGCAGAGAAAAGCCCCGGACGGCGGACCGTCCGGGGCTCTCCTGAAGTCAGGCCGCCGAAGGGATCAGCAGCTGTAGTACATGTCGAACTCGACGGGGTGCGGGTGCAGTTGCAGGCGCATCACCTCTTCCATCTTCAGCTCGATGTAGCTGTCGATGAAGTCGTCATCCATGACGCCGCCCTTCTTGAGGAAGGCGCGGTCCTTGTCGAGGTTCTCGAGCGCTTCCTTCAGCGAGCCGCAGACCTCGGGGATCGAGCCGCGCTCTTCCGGCGGCAGGTCGTAGAGGTTCTTGTCGGCGGGCGCGCCCGGATCGATGCGGTTTTCGATGCCGTCCAGGCCCGCCATCAGCAGGGCGACGAAGGTCAGATAGGGGTTGCCCATCG
>MGLN01000036.1 GCA_001796045.1 Caulobacterales bacterium RIFOXYB1_FULL_67_16
CTGCAGCGCGGCTGGCGGGCTCCAGCGGCCCCCCGCCGCCAGCAGGGCCGGAAAGCCGGCTGCGACCAGGACGATCGTATGGATCATCGCCGGGCGGCCAGTTGAACTTGTTAGAAGGGCCAAAAGCAGCAAAAGGCAGGGCAGAATCGACAGAACGCTGGTTCTGCCGACGTCCTTTCCGCCAAGTCTCCACATCAGGACCCCGAGGGTGAAGCCGTAGGTTACGCGAATGAGCCCGCCCACCACGGTGTCAGCGGTGGCGCCCCAATCGACATGACCGTAAATGGACGCCCCCACGATCATCAGGCTGCCGAACAGTAGCGCGACCAGAGCCAGGACCGAGCTTCTTGCGCGAAACATCACCAGACAGAAGGCGATATTGACCGCCAACTCCATAAAAAGGGACCAAGTGGGGATGTTCAGCGGCATTAGCAGGTCCTCGCCCGGCGCAGGCAGGACGAACAGACCAAAGGTGGCGCGGTTCGCCAATTCAACCAAGCTTGGGGCGCGATCCGTGCCGAGCAGCAAGCCCATGGTGGCCACAGCGAGACCGAGGATCAGGCCGACCGCGTACATCGGATAAAGGCGCAACAGTCTCGCGCGCAGGAACCCCATGGCCGTCAGCCCGCCAGGCCCCAGCCTGGCTTCATAGGTGCGAGCTATGACGAAGCCGCTTAACAAAAAGAAGAAGTCTACGGCCAAATAGCCGTGAACCGAGTCTCTATCGACGATATCGGCATGCCAGAGCATCACGACAATGGCCGCTAGTCCGCGCATGGCGTCCAAGGTGTCGAGCCGTTGCTCTCCGCCAGAAGCGGCTTGATGCGCCATATCTTATACTCCCCCGGGAGGAAGTATTGACGCAATGCGAGGTTAGATCAAACGGTGTTCGTGCAATTTGCAGATTTGCCCGTCTTCAGGCCAATCCAGCCTTCTTCAAGGTCTTCCAGGCTTTGATCACGCGCTGCAGCTTGGCTTCGGCGCCGCGGTCGCCGCCGTTGGTGTCGGGGTGGAAGCGCTTGAGCAGGTCATGGTAGCGCGCCTTGATCTGGGCCTTGTCGGCGCCGGGGTCCAGGTCCAGGTCGGCCAGAGCCGCGCGCTCCAGCTTGCCGATCCGGCGGTCTTCGGTCGGCGATTGAGGGGCCTGATCGCCGCGCCGGCCGAACAGGCCGAAGCTGTCGCGCCAGGAGCCCGCGCCCGTGTTATTCCCTGTGCCCATCTTGGCGGAGAAGGCGGCGGCTTCTCGCGTGAACTTGCCGGCCTTCATCTCCCAGGTCGGCCGACCGCCGGTCATGGCCTCGTTTTCCTGGGCCGCGCGGATCTCCCCCTCGCTCATGCCCGCATAGAAGTTCCAGCCCTTGTTGTACTCGCCCGCGTGGGCCTGGCAGAACTCGTAGAAGTCGTTCAGCCGTTCGCGCGACTTGGGCGCCTTGGCGGTCGCGGCCCGGCGGCAGTCAGGCCACTGACACGGTTTTTCGCCGGGCTTGAGGTGCAGGACATCCGCCTGAGCGGCTTCCTCCTCGGCCTTCGGCGGTTTCACCCGGATGTCGGTGAAGCGCGGCTTGTATTGAAAGGAGGCGGACATCACCCGAAGTGTAGTTCGGATTTGGACCTCTTCAAGGAAGCGATCATGTCAGACGGCCCCGTAGCGACGATTATCCGCGAAAAATTGAGCGCCGCGTTGTCGCCGCAACGGCTGGAGCTGGAGGACGACAGTTGGCGACACGCCGGTCATCATCATGAAGGGGGGATGGACGCTACGCCGGGGGGCGAGACCCACTTCAATCTCGTTGTGGTGTCGGAGGCTTTCGAGGGTCAGTCACGGGTGTTGCGCCAACGGACCGTCAACACGCTTCTAAAGGCGGAGTTGGCCGGCCCCGTCCACGCCCTTTCGATAAGGGCCCTGACCCCGGCCGAGGCCGCCCACAGCGTGTGATTGCCGGGAAAACCAGCGTTCACTCCGTCTTAGAACCTTCGTCTTAGCGTCACGCGACCAAACAGAACGTGGGGACGGCTGGGACATGGTGGAATCTGACGGGGTGGGGAAGGCCTTCGCCGGCGATCGGCGTGCGGGCGACCCCGCTCAGGCCCTGACGGCGATCCTGCAGACACAGTATCTGCGTTACGTGATCATCGCGACCTGGGCGGTCGGCCTGTTGGGCACGGTCGCCTGGTGGCAAGCCCTGATCTGGTTCGTGATCACCGTCGCCGCCGGCTCCATCCGCGGCGTCGTCGAACACAAGTTGAGCCACAGGGTCGATGTCGGCTGGGGCATGGTCTTTCCCGCCGTCGGCGCCGTGACCACGGCTGCCTGGGCTGTCGCGCCCCTGATGGCGTGGTTTTCCCACGCCGCCTTCGGTCGCCCCCTCGCCATCGCTCTGATCATCTCGGGCTTTGTGCTGGTGTTCGCTCAGCTGCGCAGCTCGCCGCGTCAAGCCATGATCATCTCGTCGCCCTACGCCGCCGCATCGGGGATCATCCTGCTGAGCCTCTGGGGCAAGCCCGAGTTCTGGTCGATGCTGGCGGTTCTGCCCTTTACGGCGGCCTGCCTGTTCGTGCTCGTCACCATGACCATGCTGCGCGAACAGCGGATCGAGGCCTTCCAGGCGCATCAGGCGCACCTTATCGAAGAACTGGAGACGGCGCGCGACCGCGCCAACGCGGCCAACGAAGCCAAGTCCAACTTCCTCGGCGTGATCTCGCATGAGCTCCGCACCCCCATGAACGGCGTTCTGGGCGCCGCCCAGTTGCTCAGCGCAACGCGCCTGGAGGGGACCCAGCGCGAGTACCTCTCGATCATCCGCAATTCGGGGGACAATCTTCTGTCCCTGCTCAACGACATCCTCGACATGACCAAGATCGAGGCCGGCAAGATGACCTTCGAAGTCGTCGACGTGGTCGTGGAGGATCTGCAGCGCAGGATCTCCGGTCCCTTCGAGGCTCAGGCCGAGGCCAAGGGCCTGACCTTTATCTCCGAGCTGGAAGGCGAGATCCCGGCCGTGGTCCGCGGCGACCCTCTGCGCGTGTGCCAGGTTGTGCAAAACCTGCTGTCGAACGCCGTCAAGTTCACGGACGAAGGACAAATTCGCTACCTGGTTCGCGGTCATCGAATCTCCGACCGGCGCGTCGGGTTCGAGTTTTCGGTCAAGGACAGCGGGTCTGGCATTTCGCCTGAGGATCTGGAGCGGCTATTCCAGCCCTTCACCCAGGTCGACGCCTCGTCGACGCGCAGGTTCGGCGGCACCGGCCTGGGCCTGACCATCGCGCGACGTATGGCCAACATCATGCACGGCGACATCACCGTGACTTCCAAGGTGGGCGAGGGATCCTGCTTCACCCTGACCGTCGAGGCGGAGGTGGTGGAGTGGGGCCGTCCGGCGGCGCAGGAGGTGGTCGAGGTCCAGGCGGAGTCCACCCCCTGCCTCCGGGTGTTGGTGGTCGAAGACCACCCGGTCAATCGGATGATCCTGGAAGCCTGGATGAGCACAGCCTCTCATGTGGCGATCACGGCGGAGGACGGACAACTGGCTGTGGAAGCCGCCCAGGCTCAGCCGTTCGACCTGATCATCATGGACGTCAACATGCCCGTCATGGACGGCCTGACGGCCACGCGCCTCATCCGCGACGGCGACGGGCCGAATGCGGATACGCCGATCGTCGTGCTGTCGGCTTCGGCGCGCAAGGAAGACCATCTGGCCGGGCTGAGCGCCGGCGCCGACGCCTATCTGACCAAGCCGATCGATTTCGGGGCGCTGGCCGAAATGATGAGCCGGGCGTCCGGCGGTCGCGAGGCTGTGCGGGGTCCCGGCGGCGCCGAACAGTCCGTCGCCGCCTGAGCGAGGTCGCAACGCCCACTGCGCCCCTGAGGGAAACCTCGGGGGCGTTTTTCGTTCTGGGCTGACGGCGACGCTGAAGACGCCCAAGATGGATCATCATGCGCGCCTTCGCTGAGCTTCTGGATCGCCTTTCCCTCACCGCCTCGCGGAACGCCAAGCTCGTTCTGGTCCGAGACTATCTGAGGACGACGCCTGATCCGGACCGCGGCTGGGCTCTGGCGGCTCTGACTGGAGACTTGACGTTCGACACGGCCAAGCCGGCGATGATCCGAAAGGCGGTCGAAGCGCGGGTGGATGGGGTGCTGTTCGGCTGGTCCTACGATTATGTGGGGGATCTGGCCGAAACGGTGGCGCTGATCTGGCCCTCGGATCCCCAGCGGCGAGCCAATCGCGAACCCGAGCTGGGGGAGGTGGTCGAGGCCCTGCGCACCGCAAGCCGCAGCGAGGTTCAGCCATTGCTGGAGCAGTGGCTGGACGCGCTGGAACCCAAGGGGCGGTGGGCTCTGTTGAAGCTCATGACCGGGGGTCTGCGCGTCGGCCTGTCGGCGCGTTTGGCCAAGACGGCGGCGGCCATGGTGCGCCGCGCCGCCGTCCGATCGCCGCCGTCGCCGGACGGGGATGAGGCGACAGCGATCCTTGAGCCGATCGACGTCTCCGCCGTCGAGGAGATCTGGCACGCCGTGCCGGCCCCCTACGGTGATCTGTTCGCCTGGCTTGAGGGGCGAGGGGAGAGGCCCAGCCCCGATACGCCGGGACGCTTTCGACCCGTGATGCTGGCCGTAGCCGTGGACGAGGCGGTCGATTTCCCAAAGCTGGACCCGGCCGAATACGCCGCCGAGTGGAAGTGGGACGGCATTCGTGTCCAGGCGGTGGTCGAGGGCGAGGTTCGCCGACTGTGGTCCCGCACCGGCGAAGACATCTCGTCCGCCTTTCCCGACGTGATGCAGGCCCTTGCCTTCGAAGGCGCGCTCGACGGCGAGCTGGTGGTTTGGCGAGAGGGGCAGGTGGCCGCCTTTGGCGACCTGCAGCAGAGGCTGAACAGGAAGGCGGTTGACGCCAAGGCCATGACCGCCTTTCCGGCGGCGGTGATCGCCTATGATCTGCTGGCTGACGGAGCCGAGGACATTCGAGCTCTTCCGCTACAGGCGAGACGGGCCCGGCTGGAGGCCTTGGTTCGCGGACATGAGGGGGCGCGCCTGCACCTTTCCCCCATCGTGCCGTTCGGCAGTTGGGCGGAACTGGCGCGATTGCGCGCGGATCCTCCGGTGGGAGCGGCCGCAGAGGGGCTCATGCTGAAGCGCTGGGACAGCCCTTATCTGGCGGGACGGCCCAAGGGCCCGTGGTTCAAGTGGAAGCGCGACCCGCACCTGATCGACGCCGTTCTCATGTACGCCCAGCGCGGACATGGAAAGCGGTCCAGCTTCTATTCCGACTACACCTTCGGGGTGTGGACAGATGAGGGCGCCCTGACTCCGGTGGGAAAGGCCTATTTCGGCTTCACCGACGAGGAGTTGAAACAGCTCGACAAGTTTGTCCGCGACCATACGGTGGAGCGGTTCGGGCCGGTCCGGTCGGTTCGGGCGGAGCGGGATTTCGGCCTGGTGCTGGAGATCGCCTTCGAGGGGCTGCAGCGGTCGACCCGTCACAAATCCGGGGTCGCCATGCGTTTTCCGCGCATCAGCCGCATTCGCTGGGACAAGCCTGCGCGCGAGGCGAACAGTCTCGGCGACGTCACCGCCCTGTTGGACGCCATGGACAGCGGCGGCGGTCGTCTGGCGAAGGCCTGACGGGGCCTTAATCGGGGCGAACCACCATACAGGTGACGCGCCGCTCGGACAGAGCCTCGCAGGCCGCCTTAGCGGCGTCTTCCGTCAAGCCCGTGAAACGCGACCGATACCATTCGCCCGCCGTCTGGACGTTGCGTTCCGCGCTGGCGAACTGGCTTCTGAAGCGGCGGTTCACCTCGGTCAGCCAGTCGCTGGCGACCTTTTCGTCGCGGAAGGCGCCGACCTGAACGGCCCAGCGACCGGCGGGCCCGGCGTTTCGGGCCGGTTCGCGGGCGGGCGGCGGCGTGGCCCGCCGGGGCGCCGCCAGACTGTCGCCGGCCGCGACGGGGGCGCCGTTGAGGGAGGCTGTGACGTTGGCCGGAGCACGGCGCTCCGAAGCCGCGCGTTCGGACGGCGCCGGTGTGATCTGTCTGGGCAGAACCTGCGGAGCCGCCGATGCCGTATAGGCGACGGCGCTGGATTCCCCCCCGATGTCGGCGTCGTTGTCGGCCGTCAAAGAGGCGTAGGCGACAGGGGCGCTGGGCGCCTCGTCGACGCCGAAACCGCGCTGTTCGAAGAAGTTTTGGGCGATCTGGATACGCTCGCCCTGGCTGCGGCGCCGCTCGACCTCGAAGCCGGTGTCCATCAGTTCAGCGACATGGGCGTTGCGGCTTGCGCTGGAGCGGCCGCCCAGCACGATGGTGATCAGGCGGCGTCCGTCCCGCACGGCCGAGGCCGCCAGGTTGTATCCGGACGCATTTGTATAGCCGGTCTTCATTCCGTCGTAGCCGTTGCCCGTGGGCAGCAGGCCGTTGGTGTTGCGATAGTTCCGGCCGTTGTAGGCCCAGTCGTGAAGACCGAAATAGCTGTAGTACTGCGGGAAGTCGCGCATGATGGCGCGGGCGAGGATGGCCTGGTCACGCGCTGAGGTGATCTGGCGGGCGTCCGGCAGTCCGTTGGCGGTGTAGTAGCGCGTCTGGGTCATGCCCAGTTGCGTCGCCCTTTGCGTCATAAGGGCCGTGAACCGGCTTTCGGAGCCGGCGATATGTTCGGCTATGACCACCGCCATGTCATTGGCGGACCGGACCGCTGTGGCGCGCATGGCGTCGTCCAGGGTGATCGTCTGACCCGCCGCCAGACCCAGTTTGGACGGCGGCTGGGATGCTGCGTGGGGTGAAACCGTTAGGACGTCCTGCGCCCTGACCTTGCCTTCCGACAGGGCCTCGAACGCCAGATAAAGGGTCATCATCTTGGTCAGGGAGGCCGGATAACGGCGGCTGTCGGCATGACGCGCGAACAGGACTTCACCCGACGCTGCGTCCATCACTATGGCGGCGTAGCGGCTGTTTTCCTGCGACTGGGCGCCGATGGGGGATACGCCGAAGCCCAAGGCGATGGAAAGCGCGACCAGAGCAAAAAGACCACGGCGAAGAACGGAAATCATGGGCGGTAACGACCCTCGCTGGAACTCAGGGTGCGACAGGCCCCCCGGCCGACGCGATCAAACACCTAGCATAGGAACCGTGGGTTTCATGGTGGTTAACCGGTCGTCAACGTGAATTTGAAGCGTGTAACCCGGTTATCAATGTTCATATGTTGCGCTGCACAAAATTAACTTGACCTGTCTTCGCGGTCGCAACATAAAACCGTCGAGCGAGGCTCGCCTCGTGATTGAATGTCGCGTGCCCTATCCCCCCTCAGGCGCATCATCTGGAGACACGCCATGGCCGAGACCGCTGAGACTTTGAAGAAGACCGTCGAGCAGACCGCTCAAACCGCCGCTCAAACCGCCGCCAAGACCAAGGCTCAGGCCGAGACATTCCAGGCCGCCGGCGTCAAGGCGATGCGGGAAGGCATCGAGAAGTCCGTTGCCTCGCTGAGCGAGCTGAACGTTCACGGCAAGAAGAACCTGGACGCCATGGTCGAGTCGGCCACGGTCGCCCAGAAGGGCGCCGAAGCTCTGTCGCAACAAGCCCTGGGCTTCGCCAAGACCTCCTGGGAAGACGGCGTCGCCGCCAGCAAGGAACTCTCGACGGCGCGTTCGGTGCAGGAATTCTTCGAGCTGCAGACCAACTGGGCCAAGAAGTCCATGGAACGCTACATGTCCGAACTGACTCGGACGAACGAAATCCTGACCTCGACGGTCAAGGACAGCCTCAAGCCCATCAATGATCGCGTGAGCGAGTCGGTCGAGGCTTTCCAGGCCGCCCGCTGATCGCTGTGTCGACGGCTCGTTTACAAGGCCCCGGAGCTGTCTCCGGGGCCTTTATTCGTGTCTAGGGCAGGGCGGAATGGTCGTAGCTGAACACCCGCGCCAGCTTCCAATCCGGCCCCTCCTGTTTCCACATCTGCGTGAAACGTGCGCGGCCCACTCGGGCTTCGGGACCGTCGCCCCGACGCTCGTAGAAGACATGTTCGCCGGTTTCGACGGCGCCGTAGTTGTTGATCGGATAGACGGCGACGCTGTCGGCCAAGGCTTCCCGTCGAGATCGCCAGGCGTCGGGCGCGCTACGTTCGTGGCAGCGGGCCGCATATTGGGCGACAAAGCCGTCGGCGTCGGTCGCGACGAGGCCGCCTCGATCATCGAAGAACTCGAAGTCGTCCGTCAGCATCGCGCGAAGGCCGTCCGGGTCGCACCCCTCGAAGAAAAGGGCGAAAAATCGAGCATCGGCCGCCATCACCCTCGCTTCCAGCGGTTCTGCGGGCGCCGATGCGGTCAGGGCGAGAGCGGCAAGAACAGCAACGGTCATGGAGACGGCCTCGGATGTATGAAGTCTGTTCCAACCTGTGGCCGAGGTGCTGCGGGGTCACGTGAATTCTAGGACATGAGCCGTTCACGAAACCCGTGACTGGACGCCGCTTCAATTCAGGCCATCATTCCCTATCTGAGAACCAAGACGACTCCCGATACGGAATACGAATGCCCATACAAAGGCCCGGTGAAACCGGGGGCGGTCAAGGAACCGCCACCATCACCGAAACCAAGCCGAAGCTTCAGAAGCCCTCGCTCTATCGGGTGCTGATCCTGAACGACGACTACACGCCGATGGAATTCGTCGTCTATGTGCTGGAACGGTTCTTCCAGAAGAGCCGGGAAGAGGCCACCCGCGTCATGCTGCATGTGCACCAGCACGGCGTCGGGGTTTGCGGCGTCTTCACCTACGAGGTCGCCGAGACCAAGGTCGCGCAGGTCATCGAAACCGCGCGCCGCCATCAGCACCCGCTGCAATGCACGATGGAAAAGGACTGAGAGGAACCTTCCGATGCCTTCATTTTCCCGTCCTCTCGAAGAAACCCTGCACCGCGCCGTCGGCTACGCCAACGCACGTCGGCACGAGTATGCGACGCTCGAGCACCTGCTGCTTGCGCTGATCGACGACCCCGACGCCTCGGGCGTGATGCGGGCGTGCAATGTGGATCTGACCGCGTTGAAAGCGGCTCTGACCCTCTATGTCGACAATGATCTCGCCGCCCTGGCCACGGCTGACGGTGAAGACGCCAAGCCGACCGCCGGCTTCCAGCGGGTGATCCAGCGCGCCGTGATCCACGTCCAGTCGTCGGGCCGTGAAGACGTGTCGGGCGCCAATGTCCTGGTCGCGATCTTCTCCGAACGCGAAAGCCACGCCGCCTACTTCCTGCAGGAGCAGGACATGACCCGCTACGACGCGGTCAATTTCATCGCCCATGGCATCGCCAAGAAGGCCGGGGCCGGGGAAACCCGTCCGGCCAAGGGGGCTTCGCCTGAAGAGGCCGAAGACGCCACGGCGGTCAAATCGGGCGGTGAGGCGCTGGAAGCCTATTGCGTCGATCTCAACGAGAAGTCGCGCCAGGGCAAGGTCGATCCGTTGATCGGCCGCCAGGCCGAGGTCGAACGCTCGATCCAGATCCTGTGCCGACGAACGAAGAACAATCCGCTGCTGGTCGGCGATCCCGGCGTCGGCAAGACGGCCATCGCCGAGGGCCTGGCCCGCAAGATCGTCAATGGCGAGGTGCCCGACGTCCTGAAGGACGCCACCATCTATAGCCTGGACATGGGCGCGCTGCTGGCCGGCACCCGCTATCGCGGCGACTTCGAAGAGCGGCTGAAACAGGTGGTCAAGGAGCTGGAGAACCACGACAACGCCGTGCTCTTCATCGACGAGATTCACACGGTGATCGGCGCCGGCGCCACTTCGGGCGGGGCCATGGACGCGTCGAACCTGCTGAAGCCGGCCCTGGCTTCGGGTTCGCTGCGCTGCATGGGGTCGACGACCTACAAGGAATATCGCCAACACTTCGAGAAGGATCGCGCCCTGGTGCGTCGCTTCCAGAAGATCGACGTCAATGAGCCGACGGTCGAGGATACGGTGAAGATCCTGAAGGGTCTAAAGACCTACTACGAGCAGCACCACAAGGTCCGCTACACCGACAGCGCCGTGCGCACGGCGGTGGAGCTTTCGGCGCGATACATGACCGACCGCAAACTGCCGGACAAGGCGATCGACGTGATCGACGAGGCCGGGGCGTCGCAGATGCTGCTGACCGAATCCAAGCGCAAGAAGGTCATCGGTCAGAAGGAGGTCGAGGCCGTCATCGCCAAGATGGCCCGGATCCCGGCCAAGTCGGTGTCCAAGTCCGACACGGAAAGCCTGCGCGAGCTGGAGGTCGACCTGAAGCGCGTGGTCTTCGGCCAGGAACAGGCCATCGAACAGGTTTCGGCGGCGATGAAACTCGCGCGGGCGGGTCTCCGTGACCCGAACAAGCCCATCGGCAGCTTCCTGTTCAGCGGTCCGACCGGCGTCGGCAAGACCGAGGTCGCCAAGCAACTCGCCGCCACCCTGGGCATCGAGATGCAGAGGTTCGACATGTCCGAGTACATGGAGCGGCACACGGTCAGCCGCCTGATCGGGGCGCCTCCCGGCTATGTCGGCCATGACCAGGGCGGCCTGCTGACCGACGCCGTCGATCAGCATCCGCATTCGGTGGTGCTGCTGGACGAGATCGAGAAGGCGCACCCGGACGTCTACAACATCCTGTTGCAGGTGATGGACAACGGCATGCTGACCGATGCGGTCGGCAAGAAGGTGGACTTCAGGAACGTGGTCCTGATCATGACCACCAACGCAGGCGCCGCCGACAACGCCCGCGCCTCCATCGGCTTCGGCCGCGGCAAGGTCGAGGGCGAGGACGACAAGGCCATCCAGCGTCTGTTCGCGCCGGAGTTCAGGAACCGTCTGGACGCCATCGTGGCCTTCAAGCCGCTTCAGGCCGATACGATCCGCTCGGTGGTGACCAAGTTCGTCCTTCAGTTGGAAGCCCAGTTGGCGGACCGGAACATCACCATCGAACTGACCGACGAGGCCGCCGACTGGCTGGCGAAGAACGGCTTCGACGAACTGTACGGCGCGCGTCCGCTGGCGCGGGTGATCCAGGATTCGATCAAGAAGCCGCTGGCCGACGACATCCTGTTCGGGCGTCTGACGCGCGGCGGACACGTCAGGGTCCAGCTGAAGGACGGCAAGATCGACTTCGACATCAAGAGCGCTAGCGGCGTTCCGGCGAAGTCGGAGGAAGAAGAGACGGCCTGATCGGGTCGAACGGGCCCCGGACGGAGACGTCCGGGGCCTTTTCCTTGTCAGACGCCAGGAGGACAGCATGACGCGCATCCTTTTGCAGACCACGATAGAGGCGGTCGAAGACGACTGGCACATCGGCCGATTTTCGCGGCTGCGCGATCATCTATCCAGCCTGCCCGCGGTGGAGGTCGTGGTGGCACGGGACCGAGGCGCGCCGGCCGGCCAGACGGATCCTGTGCTGGGCGGTCTGGCCCAGAGCGATTTCGATCAGCTGTGGCTGTTTGCGGTCGATGTGGGCGATGGCCTGAACGCCGAAGAGTGCGCGGCGATCGGCGCGTTTCGTGCGCGCGGGGGCGGGCTGATGATTACCCGCGATCACATGGATCTGGGGAGCAGCCTCTGCTCTATGGGCGGGGTGGGTGAGGCGCATTATTTCCACACCAGCAGCCAAGATCCCGATCCGGAGCGAAACCGTCGCGACGATGTGGCGACGGGCTATATCGACTTTCCCAACTATCATTCCGGGGCCAACGGGGACTGGCAGACGATCCGGCCTGTGGGCGAGCCGCACCCCGTTCTGCGCGACGTGGACGGCGGCGTCTTGACCCGCCTGCCCGCGCATCCGCATGAGGGTGGCGTCGGCGCCCCGCCGTCCCAGCCGGATGCGCGGGTGATCGCCGCCGGTGTGAGCGCCGTCACAGGGCGGCCGTTCAACATCGCCGTCGCTTTTCAGGGAGATGGCGGCATGGGGCGGGGGGTGGCGCAAAGCACCTTCCACCATTTCGCCGACTACAATTGGGATCCGCGCGACGGCTGTCCCAGTTTCGTCGACGAGCCGCCGGGCAGCGGCATGATCGACGATCGCGAAGCCCTGCGTCAGACGCAGCAGTATGTCAGCAATCTGGCCGCCTGGCTGAGCCCTCGCTGACAGCCGGCCGCCGTCCGGGCATAGTGGCGGGAATGACGCCGCACGCCGGGAATCAATCATCGGACGCCGACGCCCTAGTCGCGACGGCGGAACGACGGCTGGCCGTCGGCGACCTGAGGGGAGCCTTCGCCGATCTGAAGGCGTGCCTGAAGCGATTCCCCGATCATGGGCCGGCGACAGCGGCCATGGGTCTGTTCCTGGCGGATCACGGCGACCCGGCAACGGCGACCCACCTCCTGAGCCAGGCGATGGCGTCGTCGCCCCCGATCGACGGATCGCGGGGACGGGTCGCGACCGGTCTGGCGCGCATGCTGAGCGCGCTGTCGCCCAGCCGTTGGTCTGCGCCGCTGGAGGCGGATCTTTGCGCCTGTCTGCGCGATCCGGCGGTGGAGCCCCAGACGCTGGCGCGCGTGACGGCCGAAACCCTGCTGTTGAAACAGCCCGTCTTCGACGGCGCGAGGGCGACCCTGGCCACTATGGGCCGCGATCCGCTGTGGCTGGCCTTCCTGTCACGTTGCCTGAACGTCAGCGCCGCCATGGAGACCCGCCTCGACGCGGTCCGCGCAGCGGTGATTGAGATTGACGGCCCGCTTGAGCCGTCGGTCGGCGCCCTGATCGGCGCTATCGGGCTCAGCGGCTTTGCATCCGAGTATATTGCGCGCCCCCTCGCGGCCGAAGGTGTGGCGATCGTGATGTTCCGGCCGCCCACGCTTGCGGAGGCGGCAGGTCTGGGCGAGGGCGAAATCCAGGCGCAGCTGATCCGCCGCGCCATCGAGGAGCCTGCCAGGGAACGCGCCCTGGCCCCGACGACCCCTGCTTTCACGCCTGCGGGCGACGATGTCGTGTCCGAAGCGGTCAGGGGCCAGTACGAAGCCAATCCCTATCCCCGCTGGTCGGCACCGCCCGCATCCAGGCCGCGAAGACTCTCCGAGGCTGTCGCGGCCCTGCCGGGTCTCGACGTGAAGGCCTTTGGGGAGCGGCTGGACTCCGTCCTGGTCGCCGGGTGCGGCACCGGGTTCGAACCGATCGACCTGGCGCGGATGGACCCTTCGCTGACGATCACCGCCATGGATCTGAGCCGCGCCAGTCTCGCTTACGGCATGAGGGTGGCCGAAGATCTGGGGCTGTCGAGGGTTCGGTTCGTCCAGGGCGACATACTGGCCTTGGATCAGGTGCAGGCGCGGTTCGACGTCGTGACCAGCACCGGCGTGATTCATCATATGGCGCGGCCTGAAGCGGGGCTGTCGCGGCTGGCCGGGGTTTTGCGGCCGGGCGGGGTGGTTCGGCTGGGGCTCTACAGCGAGCGGGCGCGGGCGCTAGTGCGGGCGAGCCATGAGCTCATCCGCCAGATGGGATGGAAGCCGGTCGACGCCGACATCCGGGCGTTCCGCGCCCATGTCCTGGCCCTGCCGGAGGGCGAACCCTTGGCGGCGCTGAAGGAAAGCGCCGACTTCTACAGCCTCAGCGGCTGCCGCGACCTAGTCTTCCATGTGCA
>MGLN01000037.1:0-5945 GCA_001796045.1 Caulobacterales bacterium RIFOXYB1_FULL_67_16
TATTTCGGCCATCCCGGCAGCCACTATTTCGGCGTCGGCAAGATCGATCTGGACCAGGTCGAGGATTACGCCCGGCGCAAGGGCTGGGACGTCGCCACCTGCGAACGCTGGCTGGCCCCCATCCTCAACTACGATCCTTACGCCGCCAAACGCGAAACGGCGGCCTGAGCTCAGGCTCAGACCGCCTTTCCACAATCAACTTCCGCTAATCAGTTCGCGGGCGCCGGCGCCTCAAGCCCGACTTCGGCCGGGGTCGCCGGCGGGGTCGTGATGTTGTTCCGGATGCGCCGCGCCGCATGCTCGCAACGCCCGGGAAGCCCATAGAACAGGCCGAACGACTGGCTCCGCGCCGCCTCGTCCTCGCTGGCCAGCAGAGGGGCCCACTGGGCCTTGGCCGCAGCAGCGGCCTGTTGAGCGGCCGTCTTGGTCGCCGCCGTCTGCCTCGGCTCGGCCGCCGCCAAGGCGCTGCGGAAATCCTGAGCCTCTAGGCGACCCAATCGCACCAGCTCCGTATCCTCCGGCGAACGGTTCGTCAGGCTGTCGCCCAGATCCGCGTGTCCCGTCACCAGAGCGTCGCACCAGGCCACCAGAACATAGTCCTGCGTCGGCGCCCCGCGCGGAAGCGGGTTTGCATAGGCGATCGCCTCCCGCACCTTCAGCGCATCCGCAGTTTCGGCGGTGCGATTGCCGGTGACGATGGGCCCGTCCTGATCCTGGGCGACGCCCGGACCGGCCGACAACAGCGACAGCGCAGAGATGCAGAGAGCGAGACGTTTCGACATGGTCTTCCTTGATTGGCACCTTAGGCCGGACGTTCATAACGCTCACGCCATAAGATGGTTTCTACGACGCGCTTACACGAAAAAGGGCGGCGGAGCGTTGCTCCACCGCCTCAATCTCAGTCCAAATCTACTTCTTAGAAGCGGGCGCGAGCACCCACGTAGAAGAAGCGCCCAATCACGTCGTAGGTGGACGGATCGGTCTGATACTGGAAGCCGCTGGCGTAGCGCGGCGGATCCTTGTCGAACAGATTATCGACGCCGCCGAAGATTTCCAGCGTATCGTTCACAGCCCACGAACCGTTCAGGTAGAAGTAGTTGTAGGCTTCGATCTCGGCGATGTCGCCGTCTTCCACCACCGCGTTCGGATCGGTGACCGAGTCGATGTATGCCCAGCGCAGCGACGCCGACAGGTTTTCATACTGCCAGGAGAAGCGCGTGCTGAACTTCCATTCGGGCAGAGTGGTGTTGCCCGGCGTGCCATCGCCGATCGTACCGACGAAGTTGTCGCTGAACGGGTTACCCGGCAGGCTTTGGAACTGCTGGTTTTCATACCAGGTGCCTTGCGTGCTGAAGCCCAAACGGCCCGTCCATGCGGGCAGACCATAATCTGCCAGCGTCAGGTCGTAGCTCAGGGACAGATCGATGCCGGAGGCCTTGAAAGTCGCCAAGTTAGCGTTGGTCTGCGAGATTGACCCGCTCAGGCCTACGTTGGTCAGATAGCCGGTTTCAGCATCCCGGTTCAGGTTGGCGCAGTAGATGTTAGAGTTGCTGAAGGTGGGGTTGTAGGTCGCATCGAAGCAGCGCGACAACGAGGTCGAGAAACCGACCGAGCTGATCACGTTTTCGATCTCGATGTCGAAGTAGTCCACCGTCGCGGTCAGCGAGGACGCCCAAGACGGTGCCGAAGCCGGCGCGCGAACCACGACGCCGTAGGTCGTCGAGTCTGCGGTTTCCGGCGCCAGATTGGGATTACCGCCCGAGAACGTGCGGTACTGCGTCCCAACCGAGTCCCAGGTCGCGGTAATTTGCGACGACTGAGCCTGGCAAAGCGCCAGAACTTGAGACGCGTTGGCGCCAGCGCGCTGGGCACTGTCTTTATCGCAAGGATCCAGATTTCCAGAAGTCACGCCAGGATAGCCTTCGGCGCGGGTGGAGTACAATTCACCCACCGACGGCGCTCTCACTGCCCGCTGTTGCAGGCCGCGGAAACGCAACCATTCAAACGGCGCATACTCGCCGCCGTATTTCCAGGTATCGGTGGTTTGGTTGATCGAGTAATCGGAAGCCCGATAGCCCGCTTCAAGGCCCAGATACTTGACGAACGGCATGTCGGCCAAGATTGGGGCGCGAACTTCGCCGAACACTTCCCAGACGTCGTAACCGCCGGTAACGGGACCAGCCGAGTTTCCACCGAGCAATGAACCGGTTTGAACGCCTTCAGGCGGCGTGTCCTGATAATCGATGTCGCGGTACTCCATGCCGAAGGCGAAGCTCAGCGGCCCGGCCGGCAGTTCGAACAGATCGCCCGTCACAGAAGCAACGACGTTCTTCTGCTCGATCTCGGTGATCTGGAACTGCCCCTTGGCTTCGATATAATCGACTTGAGCCTGGGTGATATTGTTTGCACCAAAGGGATTCAACGCAACACAGGTCGAAGGCGCGCCGGTGCTGCCCACGGGCCCAAGCGGCGAACCAGTCGGGCACCCGGCTAGGGCCGCACGAATACGGTTGCCTTCCGGGAAACCGACATACTCCTGCCGGCTCTCATATCGACCGAATGACGCATAAACGTCATAGGCCCATTCGTTACCGAAGATTGCAGGCAGGTCGCCACGGAAACCGCCCGTCGCCTGGTAGGCCGTCGTGTCGTAGTTGTACGTCCTCGGGCCAAGCTCGACCGTACGACGCGCCAAGGTGAAGCTGGTGATGCCTGCACCGGTCATGAGGGCACGAACATCGGTCGGCAAGGTCGCGGACGTGGCGACCGGAATCGAGAACGACGCCGGCGATTCAGCCAGTTGGTTAGAGCTGGTATAGGTGCTGAAGAGAGCATCGCCGTAGAACTCGATCCGGTCGGTGATGTCGTACTTCATAGTGGTGTAGAAGTTCGTACGTTCATACGGCGACTGCAGCAGGTTCACCGGGTTGAAGTCGTACAGGAACATAGAGTCCGGGTCCCAACCCTCAGTGTTGGGGCCGGTGTAGCCGAAGGTGCCGTCGCCGACGCCGGCGATGAACAGCGAACCATCCGGATTAAAGCCCAGGCGTTGGCCGCCGCGAATCAGATCAGAGTCCGCAGCCAGACCGCGAGCGGTGAAGTAGGCCTGATAGGCCGCCAGTTGAGTGGCCGACGCAGTCGTCGGAATGCTGAAAGTCCCGTCTCCGGTGGTAGCCGAGCCGTTCGGCACGCAGGTACCGTCATTGAAGCAGTATTGAGCCGTACGCGAAATGTCGCGTTCCGTCTGGGCGATGCCGTCGCGCGTATTGTGCGAGGCTGCAAAAGTCACGTGACCGCGACCCTCATCGAAGGAACCGCCGGTGATCAGATTGTACTGACGCTCTTCGCCGTCGTTCTCACCGGAGATGCCGTATTGAGCCGACACCTGCAGGCCTTCGAAATCATCCTTCAGGATGAAGTTCACAACGCCCGATACGGCGTCGGCGCCGTACACGGCCGAGGCGCCGCCGGTGATGATTTCGACGCGGTCCATCAACGAACCAGGCAGGATCGAAATATCGACCGCACCGCTCGACGAACCCGGAACCAGACGACGACCGTTGACGAGAGTCAGGCCGCGAGCCGAGCCCAACTGGCGCAAATCAAGGAACGCAGCGCCACCCGACGACGGGTTGTTGTTGGTCTTCGTTAAGCTGGGCGACAGTTGCGGAAGAGAGTTGAGATAGGTCTCAATCGACGCGGTGCCGATCTCTTCCAAAGCCTCAGCGCCGACAGTCACGATCGGGCTGCTGCCGGTCGTATCGCGCAGACGAATACGCGAACCCGTAACAACGATGTCTTCGACAGCCGCCGCTGCCTCATCATCTTGCGTCGCTGTTTGCGCCATGGAGGGCGACGCGGCCATAGCCAGTAAGGCGCTGCCGATCATGGTCGTGGCAAGCAGCCCTCGACGATAACTCAAATTGCTCAAGACTTTTCTCCCGTGATTGGCCGAGCCCCCGTCGGAATTCCGACGGCCCCCGCCAAAGCCGATCACCCCAACAAAACGTTCGGGTTGTCCTCAGACGATACGAATGGGCGCATCAAGTCCAGCCGCTTGACCCTTTTCAACCACAATCTAGTCCATGATGTCGCAATCACGCCACACTATGGTTGCTTATCTTACAAAATCGACAGCTCCGCTCAGCTATTCCGTGACTCCGAGCGAGCGAGCTGCGTATCAGGCTCATTCAACCAGCGGATTTTTCAGATGAATTTTCCACTCATCATTTTCGGGGGGGTTGTTGCTTTAGGATGGACCAGCCGCCTCCCTCATCCATCAGATGCCATGCTTCAATCAGCCGATGCGCCAACGCCTTTGAGCGCCCTAGCAGAGTGTCGCAGGCTTGAAAGCCCCACCCTTCGGCTAGATTGTTACGACGCCGCTGTGCAGGCTTTGGAGACCGCTCAGGCTCAAGGCAATGTAGTGCTGTTAGACCGGGCGGCGATTGAGGAAAGTCAGCGCCGGTCTTTCGGGTTCAACATCAGCACCTTCAATCCATTTGCAGGTGGAGATGGTCCTGTCCCCGTTGATGAAGTCACTTCGACATTGAAAGCAGCGCGGCAAATCCCGCCAGGCCGAAAATGGCTGATTACGCTGGAAGATGGCTCGACCTGGCTGCAGACGGATACGTCAACCCCCTACATCACACGCCCGCAAGGCCAGCCAGTACGAATCCGACGGGCCAGCATGGGTAGCTATTTGATGACGGTCGCCAACAGCGCGGCTTTCAGTGTTCGGCGGCAGAACAGCGATTAGCAACGCATCGCTAGCGATGAATGTTGACCCGCGTCGCATAGGGAGCCGGCTCCGGCGTGCACGAGGCCGTGACGAGTTGCGCCGCCATGAGACATAGCAGCGCCGCCGCGATAGGCTGAAGCCGATTTGATACAGCGAAGGCGATGGCACGGACCATGACGGGCGCTCCGAAGGCGGTTACCGAACCCTTAACGCAAGGCTCAGGCCACCACGGGACCGAGGCGCAGTGATTCCCTTCGTTCGCGACTTCGACTTCGCCTACGGGCGGCGGGACCAGGTTTCGCCGCTGACGCAGCGGGTGATTGCCGAGAACCCTGGACCGTTCACCTTCACAGGCACGGGGACCTATATCGTCGGGTCGCCCAGGACGGGGGCCTTAATCGCCGTGATCGACCCCGGACCGCTGGACGAATCGCATCTGGACGCCTTGCTGGTCGCCGTCGCGGACAGAAGGGTCAGCCATGTCTTCGTCACTCACACCCATCGCGACCACGCCCCCCTCGCCCGCCCCTTCGCCGAGCGAACCGGCGCGGTGGTTCTGGCCGCCCGGCCGCCGGCGCAAGAAACCCACGCCTCGGGTGCCCTGGACGAGGACGACGACGCCGACTTTTCGCCTGACATCGTGCTCACGGGCGGGGAGGTCATTGAAGGCGACGGCTGGACCCTGGAGGCTATCTTCACGCCGGGCCACGCCTCGAACCACATGGCCTTCGCCCTGAGAGAAGAGAACGCCCTGTTCAGCGGGGATCACGTCATGGGGTGGGCCACTACCGTCGTTGCGCCGCCGGACGGGAATATGCGCGCCTATATGGCCAGCCTGGACGCCGTCATCGCGCGCGACTTCGCCACCGTGTGGCCCACTCACGGGCCGCCCGTCACCGATCCCGGCCCCTTCCTGCGGGCTTATCGCGCCCACCGTCTGGAGCGTGAGGCCCAGGTGGTCGACCGGCTCAGAGCGGGAGACCGGACGGCGGGAGAGATGGTCCCGCGACTCTATCCCACCGTGGACCAGAGCCTCTGGCCTGCGGCTTCCTTGTCTGTCCTGGCTCACCTGATCAAGCTGGTGGAAGACGGAGTCGCAGCGATGGATGGAGAACCCGATCTCACCGCCGAGTTTCGGCTCGTCTAGCGGACTTCGTCTTCTAGGGCGGCGACGATCTTGCCCATCAAACGACAGGTCGCGCCG
>MGLN01000037.1:6013-23333 GCA_001796045.1 Caulobacterales bacterium RIFOXYB1_FULL_67_16
GTCATAGGCGAAGCCGAACCAGGCTCCTTCGTGGACCCCTTCGACCTCGAATGTCGCAGCCCGCACTACCGGGAATCCGGCGTCGACCAGGGCGGAGACAGCCTGTTGCGCCAGGACCTGTGTCGGAATGGTCCGGGCGGCGGGACAGGTCTCCGGTCCCGTCACGTCCGAGGCGTCGCGGTGAAGCGCCGCCAGACGCCTGAAGGCAGGAGGTTCGGCGACATGGGTGCTGACGTCGCGCGGCGTCGGCTCGGCCAGCCGTCGCCCCTGCTCCAGAAAGACGCCCAGGGTCCCGCCCGCCAGGACCAGGGCGATCGCCCCAAACACCCCACGGCGACGCAGATCTCTCAGCGCCAGACCCGCAACGACCAGGGCGGCGCCGCACCCGATCCATGCCAGTCCCCGCGCCACCGTCCAAGTCAGCAGATCATAGGTGATCGCCCGATCTACCCCGCCGAACAGGGTCGCCGCCATCGCCGCCACGGTCAGAATCAGGGGCGCCGCCGTCAGGGCCGTCAGCCAGGGAATCAGAGCAGGGACGGGCTTGGTCGACGGCATCGGCGCTCCATGGGATCAGGCGGGCTGGATGTCGGGCAGACGGTAGTCCCTCATCCGTTCACGCAGAAGCTTCTTGTCGATCTTGCCCGTGGCGCCCAGCGGAATCTCGTCAAGGGCCACCACGTCGTCAGGCATCCACCATTTGGCGATCTTGCCCTTCAGAAAGTCGAGATGCTCCTGCTTGTCCAGGGTTTCCCCAGCCTTCAGCTTGACCAGCAGCACCGGGCGTTCGTCCCATTTGGCGTGGGCGGCGCCGATGACCGCGGCCAGTTCGACCTTGGGATGACCCACGGCGATGTTCTCGATCTCGATGGAGCTGATCCATTCGCCGCCCGACTTGATGACGTCCTTGGACCGGTCTGTGATCTGCATGAAGCCCAGTTCGTCCACCGTCGCCACATCGCCGGTGTCGAAGAAGCCGTCTCCATCCAGGATCGAGCTTTCCTCGCGGAAATAGGCGCGGGCCACGGTCGGGCCCTTCACCATCAGATGGCCGAAGGTCGCGCCGTCATGCGGCAGGGTGCGGCCGGCGTCATCCTTCAACGTCAGCTCGATCCCCAGGGGCGGCGTGCCTTGCTTGGTGCGATACTTCAGCTGGTCCTCGAACGGCAGGGCCGCCGTCTCGGGCGTCATGTTCGACAGGGTGCCTATGGGCGAGGTCTCGGTCATGCCCCAACCCTGAAGCACCTCGATCCCATAGTCGTCATGGAAGGCGCGGATCAGGCTTTCGGGCACAGCCGAACCGCCGATCAGCACCCGGTTGACGGTGGAGAGCTTCAGCCCGTTCTGACGCATATGGGCCAGCAGCCCCTGCCAGACCGTCGGCACGGCGGCGGAGAAGGTGACGCCTTCGGTTTCCAGCAGTTCATAAAGGGCCTCGCCGTCCATCCGGGCACCCGGCATCACCAGCTTGCAGCCCGAGGCCGGGCCGACGAAGGCGATGCCCCAGGCGTTGGCGTGGAACATCGGCACGACCGGAAGGATGACGTCGCTGGTCTTGCCGCCGACCACCGCGGCCTGCAGGGCCATGAAGGTGTGCAGAAAGTTCGAGCGGTGCGAGTACAGCACCCCCTTGGGGTTCCCCGTCGTGCCTGAGGTGTAGCAGAGGCCGCAGGCGGTGTTCTCGTCGAAGTCTCCCCAGACCACGTCCGCCGACTGCTCCGCCACGATCCGCTCATAGGATTCCGCGCCCGGCAGGCGGGTCTGCGGCATATGGGCGTCGTCGGTCATGATGATGACCCGCTCGACCTTGGGGATATGCGGCAGAATGGCTTCCAGCAGCGGCACGAAGGTCAGGTCCGTGAAGATGATCCGGTCCTCGGCATGGTTGATGATGTAGACCAGCTGTTCGGGGAACAGCCGCGGATTCAGGGTGTGGCAGACCGCGCCCATGCCCATGACGCCGTACCAGGTCTCGATATGCTTGTCGGTGTTCCAGGCCAGGGTCGCGACGCGGTCGCCAGGCTGAATTC
This sequence comes from Caulobacterales bacterium RIFOXYB1_FULL_67_16, assembly GCA_001796045.1. GTDB lineage: Bacteria > Pseudomonadota > Alphaproteobacteria > Caulobacterales > Caulobacteraceae > Brevundimonas. The sequence continues at coordinate 8,044 of MGLN01000037.1, forward strand.
CCCACGCCTTCAAGGCGTTGGAGACGCGTTTGGCCCGATTGTGGATCTGCCCGTAGGTGGTGCGGACGATGGGCCCTTCGACCGAGCGGGTGACCACTTCCCGGTCGCCATGCCAGTTTTTCGCGTGGTCGATGATCTTGTCGACCGTCAGCGGCCAGTCCTGCATCAATCCGAGCATGGTGCGTCTTTCCTGTCCCTTTATGCGTCTGCTTGGCTGCGACGCTTGAGGTCAGGCTAACATCGGTTATCAGTGATAATCAACGTGACGCCGCTTAATCATCGCGCGACGGATCGTCCCCGGTGGCGCGGCTTCTTTCGGCGTTCTAGAAGGCCGCCCATGGCTATACTGATCGCGATCACGGGGGGCTCCGGCTCCGGCAAGAGCACCCTGGCGGAGGCCCTGGTCTCGGCCCTGCCGGAAGGCAAGGCGGTGCTGGTGCGTGAGGACTCCTACTATAAGGACGCTGCCAGCCTGCCGGGATTTGACGCGGCGACCTTCGACTTCGATGACGTGGCCGCTCGCGACCACGAGTTGATGATCACCCATCTGACGCAACTCAAGGCCGGCCGTGCGGTGACCGCCCCCATCTATTCCTTCATCCACCACGGACGCGAACCCGGCGGAGAGCCGATCCCGGCCGCCGAGGTGGTAATCGTCGAGGGCACCCATGTCCTCTGCACCGCCGAGCTGACGGCCCTGTTCGACATCCGGGTCTTCGTCGACACGCCGGCCGACATCCGGTTCATCCGCCGCCTGTTGCGCGACCAGTCCGAGCGGGGTCGGTCTGCCGATTCGGTCGTCGCCCAGTATCTGGCCACCGTCCGGCCGGGCCATGAACGGCTGACGGAGCCTTCACGGACCCATGCCGACTTCATCATCGCCGACGCCACGGCGGCGGTCCGTCTGGAAGACCCACAGGCGGTGGTGCGTCTGGCGGCCCCGGTCCTGGCCCACCCCCTTCTGACGCCCCATCTGGAGGCCTGACGCCGGATCCCGGCTCCGGTCGAGTGGTTTCTGTGGACGCCCCCGATCGGGCGTGTCTTCTTGGTTTCGAATCACCTGATCTGAGGCAATCTCTGGACATGAACGCTCAGGTCGCCGCCGTCGAACTCCAGGCCCGGACAGCCCCGGCCGCCCCAGACCATCCGGAGCGGCAGTACCTGAATCTGCTCCGCGACATCCTGGACAACGGCGTGCGCCGCGAAGATCGCACCGGCACCGGCACTCTGGGCGTCTTCGGCCGACAGATGCGATTCGACCTGTCCAAGGGTTTCCCGGTCCTGACGACCAAGAAGCTGCACCTGCGCTCGATCATCGTCGAACTGCTGTGGTTCCTGCGCGGCGAGACCAATATCGGCTGGCTGAAGGAGAACGGTGTCCGCATCTGGGACGAATGGGCCGATGCTGAGGGCGAACTCGGGCCTGTGTACGGCAAGCAGTGGCGATCCTGGACCGCCCCCGACGGCCGGATGATTGACCAGATCGAGAAGCTGGTTCACGGGCTGAAGACTAATCCGAACAGCCGCCGCCACATCGTCACCGCCTGGAACCCGGCCGACGTCGACGACATGGCCCTGCCGCCCTGCCACTGCCTGTTCCAGTTCTTCGTCGCCGACGGAAAACTGAGCTGCCAGCTGTATCAACGCAGCGCCGACGTCTTCCTGGGCGTCCCCTTCAACATCGCCTCCTACGCCCTGCTGACGATGATGCTGGCCCAGGTGGTCGGACTGGAGCCCGGCGAGTTCGTCCATACCTTCGGCGACGCCCACCTGTATCTGAACCACCTCGAACAGGCCGAGCTCCAACTCACGCGTGAGCCCCTGCCCCTGCCGACCATGAAGATCGCGCCCAAGGACGACCTGTTCGCCTTCGACCTTTCCGATTTTACACTTGAGGGCTACGAGGCCTGGCCGCACATCAAGGCTCAGGTCGCCGTCTAGGCGATCGGTCCCTCAGGAGCCGCCATGTCCATCCGCGCCCTTCTCGCCTGCGTGCTCGGCGCCGGCCTGGTTTTCGCCGCCCCTTTGTCGGCCGTCGCCCAGCCGGCGCGGGTGGAAGCCGTGGCGTCCGTCGCTCGCACTGTGGAGTCGTCCACCACGGCCGACGGCCGAGCCGTCTCGCTGCAAATCTGGACCGCCCCGGACGAGAGAGGCGTCATCGTCTTCAGCCACGGATTCGGCGGCGCGCCCGAGGCGTATGATCGCCTCCTCTCGGAATGGGCCGCGCACGGCTTCTCCGTCATTGCGCCCTTGCACCTCGACTCTCAGAAACATCCGCAGCACACCCGTGACGGCGCCGCCGCCTTCTTCGCCCGCCTGGGCGATGTCAGCGCCGCGCGCGCCCTGGCCGCCAGCGCCCACTCGGGCAAACCCCTGATCGTCGCCGGGCATTCCTTCGGCTCTCTGCTGTCCTTTATCCAGGCGGGCGCCGTCACCCCGGCCGGCCCCCAGGGGGATCCGGCGGTCAAGGGCGTCATCGCCTTCTCCTCTCCAGGCAATATTCCTGGCCTGGTCGCGGACCAGACCTACGCCCCGCTGACCAGCCCCTTGCTGATGATCACCGGCGACAAGGATCTGGTACCCCGCTACGCCGACGACTGGCGCGATCACCGCACGGCCTTCGACGCCAGCCCTGCAGGCGACAAGACCTTGCTGGTCTTCCAGAATGGCGATCATCAGCTGGTGGCCGCCGAGGCGGCCTTCGGGCCGATCGTCGCCGCCACCGAGCTGTTCCTCGACGCCTATGCCTTGGGCGACGCCGAGGCGAAGGCCCGCCTCGCCGCCTTCGCCGCGCCCGGCGTGACCGTGGAGCGCCGCTGAACTCCATGACTCTTTCAGAACTTACCTCTTCCGTCCTACGCATCTCCGACCTCTACGCCGCCAATCACGCCATCGACCGTGATCGGGATTGGGCCTTGCTGAAACTTCAGGAAGAACTGGGGGAACTGACCGCCGAACATCTGCGCCTGACCCGCCGCGCGCGGGGCGCCGGCGACCCCGAGGCGCTGGGCGACGAGGCGGCCGATGTTCTGGGCATGCTGCTGATCTATTGCGCGGGCGCCGGGATCGATCTTGAGACGGCCATGCGACGCAAATGGCTGAAGTGGCTCGACCCCCATACGGAAACCGCCCCATGACCGCCCCCGTTATCTCCCTGGTCGTAGCCCGCGGACGAAACGGGGTCATCGGTCGGGACGGCGACCTGCCCTGGCGGCTCCGTTCCGACCTGCAAAGGTTCAAGGCCGTCACCATGGGCAAGCCCTGCCTGATGGGGCGCAAGACCTGGGAGAGTCTGCCGCTCCGCCCCTTGCCCGGCCGACTGAACCTGGTGCTGACCAAGGACGAGTCCTACGAGGCCGACGGCATGGCCAAGGGCGCCGTGGTCTGCTCCAATCTGGACGAAGCGATCGAAATCGCGCGCGAGACCGCCGAGGAGGACGGCGCGGACGAGATCTGCGTCATCGGCGGCACGGCCCTTTTCGCCGCCGCCCTGCCCCGCGCCCGACGTCTCTACATCACCGAGGTCGACGCGGCTCCCGAAGGGGATGCCGTCTTTCCGCCATTCGACGAGACGGCCTGGATCGAGGTATCGTCCGAAGCCCATGCGGCGGGCGAGAAGGACGACCACGCCTTCACCTTCCGCGTTCTGGACCGTCGTTAGGAGCCCTTGATGTACGTCGCCACCACCAATGACCTGCCCGGCTTTCGCGTCACCCGCCATATCGGCCTGGTGCGCGGCGTGACGGTGCGGTCCCGCAACGCCATTTCCGACGCCATCGGCGGCGTCCAGTCGATGCTCGGCGGCCGCGTCGGCGCCTATGTGAAACTGGCCGAGGCGGGGCGCCAGGAAGCCTATGACGAACTGGTCAAACACGCAGAAGCCCACGGCGCCAACGCCATTCTGGCCGTCCGTTACGACGCCACCGAGATCATGCCCGGCGTGACCGAGGTGCTCTGCTACGGCACCGCCGTGATCGTCGAGCCGGCCTGATCTCCGCAAGACCCGACCGGCTCGACGCAGCCCGTCAGGACAGGGTCATCAGGGCCGAACGTTCGAAGTTCTGAAGCTCGTCGGTGCGCCCGTCACGGATTTTCTGCACCCAGTGCGGATCGGCCAGCAGGGCGCGGCCGACCGCCACCAGATCGAACTCCTCGTTCTCCAGCCGGCGCAGCAGACCGTCCAGAGAGGCGGGCTTTGAGCCTTCTCCGCCGAAGGCCGCGATGAATTCGCCGTCCAGTCCGACCGAGCCGACCGTGATGGTCGGCTTGTTCATCAGCTTCTTGGTCCAGCCGGCGAAGTTCAGGTCTGAACCCTCGAACTCCGGCTCCCAGAAGCGGCGCTGCGAGCAGTGGAAGACATCGACCCCGGCGTCCGACAGGGGCGTCAGCCATTCGACCATCTGATCCGGCGTCTCGGCGATCCGGGCGGCGAAGTCCTGCTGCTTCCATTGTGACAGGCGCAGGATGACGGGGATGTCGTCGCCCACGCCTTCACGCACCGCCTTGACCACCTCGGCGCCGAAACGGGCCCGCTCGGCGATGGTCGGCCCGCCCCAGCGGTCCTCGCGCACATTGACCCCGCCCCAGAAGAACTGGTCGATCAGATAGCCGTGGGCGCCGTGGATTTCGACGGCGTCAAAGCCCAGCTCCCGCGCCGCGCGCGCAGAACGACCGAACGCAGCGATGGTGTCGGCGACGTCCTCTTCGGTCATCGGCTCATACTTGGCCTTGCCCGGCGCCGTCAGGCCTGACGGACTGTCCACCTTGCCTAACGGCGTCCAATCAGCACCCTGCCCCCGCGCGGATCCGACGTGCCAGATCTGCGGCGCGATCAGGCCTCCGGCGGCGTGGACCTCGTCCACCACCGTCTTCCAGTGCGGCAGGGCCTCGCCGTGGAAAACGGGTACATTGACGTCGTTGCGGGCGGCGGCACGCTCCACCACCGTGCCCTCGGTCACGATCAACCCCACCCCGCCCTCGGCGCGGCGGCGGTAGTAGCCGGCCACATCGGACGTCGGGATGCCGTTCGGGGAAAAGGACCGCGTCATGGGCGCCATGACGATGCGGTTGGGCAGGGTCAGTCCCTTGATTGTAAAGGGGCGAAACAGGGCGTCGACGCTCATTGGATCTCCTCGCGAAATGGCAAGGGTGAAGGTGGCGAATAGAGTTGCGTTTGAAAACCCCATGCGCTGAAGTTTCTACAGCCCCAAAGAAGCCGCCACCTGCTCGGCGATCGCAGCGAACCGCATCGCGATCACGCCTTTGGGATCCGATGAAACCACAGGCCGCCCCGCATCTCCGCCCTCTCGCAGAGCGGCCTCCAACGGCAGGTCGCCCAGGAAGGGAATGGACAGGCGTGCGGCCTCGGCCTTGGCGCCGCCCGCCCCAAAGACTGCGCCGCTCATGTTCTCGATCAGGCCCAGCGTCGGCACATTCACCTTCTGGAACAGCGTGTGGGCCCGCCGTGCGTCGGCCAGAGCCACCTCCTGCGGCGTAGAAACGATGACGGCGCCGTCCAGCGGGGTCTTCTGGATCAGGGTCAATTGCACGTCGCCCGTCCCCGGCGGCAGATCGACCACCAGCACGTCCAGCGGCGCCTCAGCCGTACCCCATCGGGTCTGGGTCAGCATCTGGGTAATGGCCTGGGACGCCATGGGGCCGCGCCAAATCATGGCGTCGTCCATCTTTGTCAGCAGGCCGACGGACATCGCCTTCAGTCCATGCGCCTCGTGCGGCACTATGGCCCCGTCCTCATAGGCGGGCTGGCCGCTGATCCCCAGCATGGTGGGCAGCGAGGGGCCATAGACGTCGGCGTCAAGGATTCCGACGGACAGGCCCCGTCCCGCCAGGGCGGCGGCCAGATTGACGGCGACGGTGGACTTCCCGACCCCGCCCTTGCCGCTGGCAATGGCCAGGACGCGACGCACATAAGCGGGGCGGTCGGTGGGGACCGGCGCCTTCGGACGTCCCTGATCCACGGCGGCTTTCGAAAGGCCGGCGGTGCGCGCAGGCTTCCCGAGCCCAGGCTTGGTCTCCGCCGTCAGGATCACCGAGACCCGGCTCATGCCGGGGACGGCCTTCAGCGCCGCCTCGGCAGCATCCCTGACGGGGGCGTAGGTCGCGACCAGACTACGGTCCACCTCCAGGGCGAAGCCCGCCCGATCCTCGGCGACGACCAGCCCCTGCACCAGGCCCGAAGCATGGAGGCCCTGGCCCGAAACCGGGTCCGTGACGGCGTCGAGCACGGCGATGACGGCGGAACGTTCGACCAAGACGGTCTCCACAAGACTTGCAGGCGATAAGGGGCGCGTTCTATCGCCCATGGATGCCGCCCGCGAGCCTCGATTTGTCCCAGCCGCCCTTAGTTACCCTGATCGCCGGCCCCACCGCCTCGGGAAAATCCGCCTTGGCGCTGAAAATGGCGCGCGAGACCGGGGCCGTGATCATCAATGCGGACAGTCAGCAACTCTACGCCGACCTTCGCATCCTGACCGCCCGCCCCTCGCCGGAGGACGAAGCCCAGGCCGACCACCGTCTTTACGGCGTCGCCGACGCGGCGGAAGCCTGGTCTGTAGGGAAATGGAGCCGCGCCGCCCTGGCCATTCTGGACGAACTGAGGGCGAAGAACCGACCCGCCATTCTCGTCGGCGGCACAGGACTGTATTTCACGGCCCTGACCCGGGGCCTGGCGGACATTCCGCCGGTCGCGAGCGCCATCCGCGATCTGGTCGAGGCGGACTTCCTGGTCCAAGGGGAGGCCCTTTTTCGCACCCGTCTGGCGGAGATCGATCCAACCGCCGCCCAAGGCATTGAGGCCGGGGATCGGCAACGGCTCGTGCGGGCGATGAGCGTCCACGCCGCGACCGGCCGCCCGTTGACGGCCTGGAAGGCTGAAACCCGCCCGCTTCTGGAGCCGGGCTCCTGGACCGGGCTGGTGATCGAACCGGATCGAAAAATCCTTTACGCCAACTGCGACCAAAGGGCGGATGTGATGGTCGAAATGGGCGCTTTGGATGAGGTTCGTCGCCTCGAAGCCCGCAGCCTGTCGCCCGCCCTGCCCGCCATGAAGGCCGTCGGCGTGCGCGAGCTGGCCGCCTACGCCTCCGGCGTCCTCGACCGCCCGGCTGCGGTCGCCGCCTTGAAACAGGCGACCCGCAACTATGCGAAACGCCAACTGACCTGGTTCAGGAACCAGTGTCGCGACTGGCCGCGCGTCTCCCGGTCCTGATCCTGGCCCTCTGCCAACCGGACTTGGAAACCCGCCGGGACGCGCCTATATTCCCTTTGTCCGGCCTTGGCCGGACTATGGCGATAAATGCGCCTGTAATAAGCGGACCGGACCCGGGTGCGATTCCCGGCGGCTCCACCATTCTCTTCCCCGCGTTATCGGCGGAGGCGTCATGGGGCCGACTAGCATCGACGGACGTGTAAAGAGGATTGCTTTCGCTCGTCCTGGCCCACCGTATCGGGCCATTTTCTAACTGCGAACGATAACTTCGCTGGAGAAGTCGCTCTCGCCGCGTAATGCGGTTCGGGTGATTTCGAACCTTAAGTCCTAGGGGTTCAGATCCTTGGGCGGGGCCTGTCGGGAGCCTGGCAACAGAATCCCGGCGCTTAATCCTCAGAACTTGCGACTTTACCTTGTTCGCATCTTTCGTCGCCGCGCCTGCGCCGCTATCAGTCGCGCTCAATTGCGAGGTGAAGATGACCGACCAGACCCCTCCGGTCGATGAGATGCAGTACGAGCGGCTGGCGCACGAGGCTTTGCGCGGCGTGATACGGTCTGCGCTCGATCATGTGGCCGCCGAAGGTCTGCCGGGCGCCCATCACTTCTACATCACCTTCAAGACACGCGCCGCCGGCGTCAGCATCCCGCCCGACATGCTGGCCAAATATCCGGACGAGATGACGGTGGTGCTGCAGCATCAGTACGAAGACCTGCAGGTCGAGGCGGACCGTTTTTCCGTCAAGCTCCGCTTCGGCGGCGTGCCGCGCACTCTGGCCATGCCCTATACGGCCGTCACACGCTTCTACGACCCAAGCGTCCAGTTCCTGCTCCAGTTCGACGAGCCCGAGATCGTCGAGACGGTCGAGGAGACGACGCCGCCGGAGGATCCGACTCCCGGTTCGGACGGTCCCAAGGTCGTCTCTCTGGACCAGTTCCGCAAAAAGTAGCCTTTCCACCGCGTACGCCCGCGATAAGCTGTCTTCATCGAACCTGGGCGGAGTGACGGGCTATGCTTCGGTGGACGGCGGCCGCGGCCGCCTTGGGCCTAATGATCATGGGATGCGCAGCCCAGGCCCAGAGCCGGTTCGACGGCTGGGCTTCCGCCGTGATCGCCGCCGACTGGCGTGACAGCGACGGTCGCCCCATCGCCGCCTTCGACAACGCCCGCCGCGACCTGTCCGCCGCCTTTCAGAGGGCCGGCTTCGATCCTCAGGCCATGGTCAGCGTCAGCCTGCGTCCCGACGTCGCCAATCCGGTCGAGGCCGAAGACAGTCTGCGCCGCTTCGCCGAGGCGGCCGTGCATGCGCCGCGCGGCTGCCTGTTCTATGTGACGTCGCATGGCTCGCCCGAAGGCCTGGTCTTCGGCCCCAAGGAGACCTTGCAGCCGGAGCGCCTTATCCCTGTCCTGCGCCGCATCTGTGGCGACCGCCCGACGGTGGTCGTGCTGTCGGCCTGTTTTTCAGGCGTCTTCGTCGACGGCCTGAAGGGGCCGAACCGAATGGTCATGACGGCGGCGAGACGGGATCGATCCTCATTCGGCTGCGCTGCGGACGCCACCTATCCCTATTTCGATGAATGCGTGCTGGAGGGCCTGAAGACCGCGCCGGACTTCATCGCCCTGTCCCGTGCTACGACCGCCTGCGTCGCCGCTCGCGAACAGGCGGAAGGCCTGGCGCCCGCGTCGGAGCCGCAGACCGCGATCGGGGCGAATATGCAACTCCTGCTCCCGACCCTGAGGTTCAGGTCTTTCGCGGATAAGACCGGATCGTGATCCGTTCCCGTTCGCCTTCGTGGCGTTCGACCAGAAGCCGGGCGACCTGGCTGTCGTCATGGAACAGATAGCCTTTGATGGAATCGAGCAAGGCCTTGGCCAGATTGTCCAGGTCCATCCACGGCGGTTCGCCCACATGCTCCATGCGGATCTCTACGACATGATCGCCCCAGGCCGGCCGCGACGCCCACTCCTTGCGCATGAACTCATAGACCAGCGGCTTGTAGTATTTGGCCTGGGTGGTCAGCCCGTCGATGACGATCTCGACCGCCTCTCCGTCCTCCCGCGCCCGAACCTTGCCGGTTCCGATCCAGCCTTTCGTCATTGGGTGCAAGCGGCCGGCGCGGCGTCCAGCAACCGCGCCGAACGGATCACCACCGGCAAAATCAGCTGTTCCGCATCATCTGCCGGCATCCGTTGTATTCGACGTGCGACATCCAACCCCTCGACGACTTGTCCGAACGCAGCGAACCCCTGACCATCGGGATTGCGTGCGCCGCCGAAGTCGAGACTGGGCGTGTCCTGGGTGACGATGAAAAAGCTGGAAGTCGCGCTGTCCGGCGCGCCGCGCGCCATGGAAACGGTCCCGGCAAGATGGCGCAGCCCGGTGTCGCGGGTCCTCTCCAGCACGATAGGAGGCCGGGAGTCGTCATCGCTGCCGCGAGGTGTCGCCGCCTGAATGACGTCGATGGGATTGGGGTTGGCCGTATTGGTCTCGCGAACCACCGTGCGGAAGAACGACCCGTTATCGTAGTCCCCGAAGACGACATAGCCGATGAAGTTGCAGGTGCTGATCGGCGCGGCGGCGGCGTCAAGCGCCAAGACGATCCGGCCTTCCGTCGTATCCAGAACGACGCGGGGCCGCGCCGGATCAGCAGGAAGACTCGCGCAGTTCGTCAGCACCAGCAGCATCGCCGCTAGAATCGCCTTTGATCGCATGGTCTCGCCTCGCCTTGCCCTGTCCCGCTCTCGTGCTACACCGCCGCGCAACCAACCGCCACGTCTGAGACGAGATCCGCGCATGAGCAACGTCCGCATCGAAACCGACACCTTCGGCCCCATCGAGGTCGCCGCTGATCGCTACTGGGGGGCCCAGGCGCAGCGGTCGCTGGGGAACTTCAAGATCGGCTGGGAGAAGCAGCCCCTGCCGGTCGTCCGCGCTCTCGGGATCGTCAAGCGCGCCGCGGCCGAGACCAACCGCGACCTGGGCAAGCTCGACCCCGCCCTGGCTGAGGCCATCATCCAGGCCGCCAACGAGGTCATCGAAGGCAAGCTGAACGACCACTTCCCCCTGGTCGTCTGGCAGACGGGCTCGGGCACCCAGTCGAACATGAACGCCAATGAGGTGATCTCGAACCGCGCCATCGAGATCCTGGGCGGCGAGATGGGCTCCAAGAAGCCGGTTCACCCCAACGACCACGTCAACATGAGCCAGTCGTCGAACGACACCTATCCGACCGCCATGCACGTGGCCTGCGCCGAACAGGTGGTCAACGACCTGATCCCGGCGCTGAAGCATCTGCACGCCGCTCTGGACGCCAAGGCCAAGGCCTGGGCCCACATAATCAAAATCGGCCGCACCCACACCCAGGACGCCACCCCCCTGACCCTGGGCCAGGAGTTCGGCGGCTATGCCCAGCAGGTCGCCAACGGCATCGAGCGGATCGAACAGACCCTGCCCAAGCTGATGGAACTGGCCCAGGGCGGCACCGCCGTCGGCACCGGCCTGAACGCACCCGTCGGTTTCGCCGAGAAGGTCGCCGCCCAGATCGCCCAGATCACCGGCCTGCCCTTCACCACCGCCCCGAACAAGTTCGAGGCCCTGGCCGCCCACGACGCCATGGTCTTCAGCCACGGCGCCATCAACACGGTGGCCGCCTCGCTGTTCAAGATCGCCAACGACATCCGCTTCCTCGGCTCCGGCCCGCGCTCGGGCCTGGGCGAACTGGCCCTGCCGGAGAACGAGCCGGGCTCGTCGATCATGCCCGGCAAGGTCAATCCGACCCAGTGCGAGGCCCTGACCCAGGTCTGCGTCCAGGTGTTCGGCAACAACGCCGCCCTGACCTTCGCCGGCTCGCAGGGTCATTTCGAGCTGAACGTCTACAACCCGGTCATGGCCTATAACTTCCTGCAGTCGGTCCGCCTGCTGGCCGATGCGGCGATCAGCTTTACCGACAACTGCGTCGTCGGCATCGAAGCCCGCGAAGACAATATTGCGCGCGGCCTGAACAACTCGCTGATGCTGGTCACCGCCCTGAACGGCAAGCTAGGCTATGACCTCTGCGCCAAGATCGCCAAGACCGCACACAAGAACGGCACCACCCTGCGCGAGGAAGCCGTCGGCGGCGGCTATCTGACCGACGCCGAGTTCGACGAGGCGGTGCGTCCCGAGAAGATGATCTCGCCGGGCTGATGCGATGACCGCCCTGGAGCGTCCCTACTGGATCGAGGCCCTTTTCGAGCGCCGAGACGGCTGGGACGCTTCCGTCTATCCTTTCAACCTGCCGGTCGTACGCACCCTCGACCGGCTGGCCTTCCATCCGAACGTCACCTTTCTGGTCGGCGAGAACGGCTCCGGAAAGTCTACACTGATCGAGGCCCTGGCCGTGGCCTGGGGCTTCAATCCCGAGGGCGGCGGACGCGAACATCGCTTCGGCACTCGCGACAGCCATTCCCCTCTGCACAGATTTGTAAGGCCGGTACGCTCGGCGCAGCGGGTTCAGGACGGCTTCTTCCTGCGCGCCGAGAGCTTCTTCACCGTCGCCAGCTATCTCGAAGATCCAGCGGTCAGGGGCGAACGCTACGGCGCCCGCCGCCTGCACGAGCAGTCACACGGCGAATCCTTCTTCGCCCTTTTCGACAATCGCTTCATCGGCGACGGCCTCTACATCCTGGACGAACCCGAAGCCGCCTTGTCGCCGAGCCGGCAGCTCTCTTTCCTCTCGCGTCTGCATGAGCTGGTCCTGGCGCGATCACAGCTGATCATCGCCACTCACTCGCCGATCCTCCTAGGCTACCCCAACGCCTGGATCTATCAGGCCTCAGAGCACGGTCTTGAACGGATCGAGTACGAGGATACCGACCACTATCAGGTCACACGCAACTTTCTTACGCGTCGCGAAATGATGCTGGATATTCTGCTGTCCGAAGATTGAGTGAATTCAAACCCGCTTCGCGCTAAGGTGGCAGCGCCGACACGGAGCATCTCATGACCGACGTCCGGGTATTCTTCACCACCAACCGCAACTATCAGCCCGCCAACAAGCGACAGGTGTTCGGCCGTACCTTCAATCCCGACGGCGTCGCCGCCCTGCGGTTCGGCTATGCCGATTTCAAGTCCGATCCCCAACGACCGGTCCTGCAGGACCTGCACGTCTATCCCGACGTCCTGAACCAGACCGACGTGATCAAAACAGGCGGCGGCATGTTCATGGAGGATCTGCGCACCTCCATGGCCCAAGGCCGGAAGTGCGACACCCTGGTCTTCATCCACGGCTTCAACGTCAGTTTCACCGGCGCCCTGCAGAGCGCGGCCCTGCTGGCTCAGGGACTGAACGTCGGCGGGCATCCGCTGAATGTCGTCGTCTTCAGCTGGCCTTCGGATGGTTCGGCCGTGCCCTGGATGTCCTATTACAGCGACCGGGAGGATGCGCGGGCGTCGGGGCCGTCGGTCGCGCGGGCGTTCCTGAAGTTCAGGGACTTCGTCCTGGCGCTGAACGAAGCCGATTACTGCCAGCGACGCGTGCATCTGCTGACCCACAGCATGGGCGCCTATGTGCTGCGCCAGGCCGTGCAGGCCCTGATCGCCAAGGATCGGGACGGCCTGACCCGGCTGTTCGACCAGATCCTTCTGGCCGCGCCGGACGAGGACGACGACGCCTTCGAGCACGACACGAAGCTGAGGCTCCTGCCGCGCATCGGGCGACAGGTGACCGTCTATTACAATCCCAACGACAAGGGGCTGACGATCTCTGACAAGACCAAGGCCAATCCGGATCGCCTTGGCTCGGATGGCCCCCGCCTGGTGGACCTGATACCCAAGAAGGTCGCCCTGGTCGATTGCCGCGTGGTGGCGGGATCGGCCGATCCCTTCATCGAGCACAGCTATTATGTACGAAGCCAGGCGATGAACGACGACATCTCGGCGGTGCTGGCGGACACCCCCCTGGACGACATCCCCAACCGGATCTTTGTCGAACGCCAGCGGTCCTGGCGGATCGTCGCCGAGACCGGCGTCAAGCCGGCCCGACCGCCCAAACCGACCCGGCCCGACGCACCACCCACATGAACCTAAGACTTGTCGCGGATCGTCCGCCCCACCGGAGCCAGCGCCAGCTTGGCCAGTTCCAGATCCTTCAGGGCGAAGGGGATGCCGATGATCGACACGAACTCGGCCACTGCGATGATCAGGTGCGACAGGGCGATGTACCAGCCGGCGACCACGAACCAGACGATGTTCAGAACCACGCCCAGGCACCCCGCCACCGGATGGGCGTCCTGCCAGACGATCTCGCGTCCGAAGGGCCAGAAGGAATAGCTGGCGATCCGCCAGGCCGCGAAGGTCCAGGGCAGGCCCACGATGGTCAGGGCCAGGATCGCCCCGCCCAGAAGCCAAAGCAGGCCGGACAGCCAGCCGCCGAAGATGAACCACAGGATATTCAGGATCAGGCGGATCATCGCGTCCCTCCGAGAACAATGTCCTCCAGATAGAACGAAGGCCCCGCCGGCGACAGCGGGGCCTTCATTAATTCGGCGACACCTGGCCCTAGTGCGGCTTCTCGGTCCAGCGCGCCTTCGCGTCGTCCTTTGTCAGGCTCAGATGGACGTGCTTGTCATCCACCCGCTCGACCCAGCTGACCGGGATCAGGTGGTGTTTGAAGCCGCCCGCGAGGTCCAGCTTGGCCAGTTCGATCTGGTCTCCCAGAACATGGTCCACGCGACCGACGTGGCCGCCGTCCGATCCGACGACTTCGAGATGTTCTTTGATGAGCGAGGCGTCGACCATGGGGGTTCTCCGGGTTTGAAGGTTGGTCCCATGAAACGGACGCGCCACGAGCGGGTTTCAAACCGCAGCGCTTGCTGCTGTATAGGGGGCGAGGCAGGACCTGAGCCCGCCGCCGGCTCCGTCACGAATCGTCGAGGTACCTATGAAACGCGCCTGTTCGATTCTGTCGGCGGCGATGATGGCCATGTCCGTCGCCGCCTGCGGCACCCTGCAGCGGCCGGAAGGCCCCCTGCGGCTGGCCGACGGCGCCCTGATCCCGGCTCAGGATCCGCGCATCCGCACGAACGACGCCGTGCGCCTCGAGGCCTTCACCGAAGAAGTCGGCCAGCGGCTGGCTCAGAAACATGATCTGTCGATCCTGGCCCTGTCCGGCGGCGGGGCCAACGGCGCCTATGGCGCAGGCGTGCTGGTCGGCTGGACCGAGCGGGGCGACCGGCCGGTCTTCGACATCGTCACCGGCGTCAGTACGGGCGCCCTGGCCGCCCCCTTCGCCTTCGCGGGTTCCGCATGGGACGCCCAGCTGGGTCACGCCTATACCGATGGGGGCGCCAGCAGCCTGTTGAGCTGGCGCAGCCTAGCCTTCTTCCTCTACCCCAGCCTCTACAGCGCCTCGGCGCTCCGGAACCTCGTCGACGAGAACGTGACCCCCGACCTCCTGGCGGCCATCGCCCGCGAACACGCCAAGGGCCGCCGCCTGCTGGTCGCCACAACCAATCTGGACAGCGAGGAGACGGTCATCTGGGACATGGGCCTGCTGGCCAGCCAGAACGACGAGAATTCGCGCGCCCTGTTCAAGGAGGTGCTGGTGGCGTCAGCCAGCATCCCGGGCGTCTTTCCGCCCGTGCTGATCGCCGGCCTCCAGCCGGACCAGACCGTGGTGATGGAAATGCACGCCGACGGCGGGGTTAACACCCCCTTCCTCGCCATCCCCGAACCCCTGGCCCTGTGGACGCGGCCGCAGGACGAGCCCGGCGGCGGCGCCCTCTATGTCGTGGTCAACGGCCAGGTCGGCCGCAACGAGGGGGTCACGCCCGGTCGGCTGACCGCCATCCTGATGCGCAGCTACGACAGCATGAGCAAGGCCTCGCTGCGCGCCCATCTGGCGACCACCGCCGCCTTCGCCCGGCGCAACGGGATGAGCCTGTCCCTGTCCGCCATTCCCGACAATGTGGAGGCCTCCAGCCTGGAGTTCGACCAGAAGACCATGACCGCCCAGTTCGAACTGGGCCGCCGGCAGGGGCGGTCCGCCGAGGCATGGACCCGTCTGGATCAGCCGGACCCCTCGC